>CAZQSF010000012.1:0-55869 GCA_964595955.1 uncultured Saprospiraceae bacterium | reverse complement strand
TGACATTCATCAATTTAGCGACTAGCTTCAACTCCAACCTCACGTTAAAATAGGTCTTGGTAGAAAGGTCATTTTATCCTGAAAACCGTATAAAATGCCAACCGAAAAAGGTCATTTTATTCTTAACCCGTGTGAGATTTCATTCCGGGGGGTTCACCTTTTTTGCATCCCTTTTGAAGCTTCGCAGGAAATCGCCAAAATTGTCGAACTCCTTGCGAAAGCTAAGGCCGGTACCCACCTGTAACCGGCGCCCTCCGCCGATATCGGGTTGCAGGCGCTGATACACCTTCAGCTTCAGGCTTCGATCCCGATTCAGGGCGTATTCGATGATGACGTCGTTGCCCACAAACGCGCCGCTCGCCCCCGGTTCGGTAGACACGTTGCCCCCCACGCCTACATTGCTGCCCAAGGTCACCGAGAGGCGATCGTTGAAGAAGTCTTGCCGAAGTCGTACCTGAAACTCATTGCCCGTAACAAAGGATTGGCCGTCCTCCAGATTGGTATTCTGAAATTGACTGTAAGCGATATCCAGATCAATGCCGGACAATACCCGGCCATCCTGAATGAATTCGGAGAACAAGTCCGTCAGAAGAAGGGATAGCTGATTGGAAACAAACTCGCTCATAGTGTGAAAGAGAATGCCCGATCCCTGAAGCGTGGCATCGGCCGGCAAAAACTGGCCCGCTACAATCAAACCGAATACCTGGCGGTTGAGCTCATTCTGGTCGCGACGCAGTACCCGCATCTTGCTTTCGCAATAAGTGAGCAGTTCCCCCCGCAAGTCCGGAAAGCGGATGTCAAAGTCGATGGACGGTTGAAGCAGCGGCCCGCGTAGCCGCATCAGCAGACTGATTCGGGTGGGTTGGCTGGCTTCGCTGCGAATGTCCGAGCCGGCCACAGAAAGGTACTCCTGAACGAAGTTGGAAACCGAGGTGCTGATATTGCTGTATTGGGCTTCCACATTCAGCTGTGCCTCAAAGGGATCGCCTGCCCAGACGATGGTGCCTCCTTCTTTGATCTCAAATTTTTTGTTGACCACATTGTAGAGTGTGAACAAGTACTCGCCTTTCGCGATCGTGTAATCGCCATACATGGAAAACACCCCGTCTCGGGTCAGCCCGATCTGGAGGTTGCCTCTACCCTGCCCTTTCAGAATGTCACCGGCCTGCTCGTCAAAGACGATCTCCACAACGGCTTCGTCCGTAACCGTGAGATCGAACTCCAGATTGAGCCCCCGGACTTCGGTGTTGGCTTGTAGTTTTGCTTCCTTGCTCTCCTCGCTTTTGTCTACGAACCGGATGAATTCCATACCGGACTCATCGCCGGAATTGTCGACCGGGATAACAAAACGCGTACTGTCGCCTACCGTGGCGTTGATGTAGATATCCACCTGCTTGAACGGGCCCGAAAAACGGACCAGCCCGGTGCCCAAGGCATGCCCGTAGAAGGGCGTTGTGCCGTCGTCTTTCGTGTTCAGGCCCAAAAAGCGATTGGCATCCAGACTGGCCGCCAGCTCAAACTTTTTCAGCCGGTTGTGGCGCACCCCTCCCGAGACCACGGCCCGATGCCCGTAGCGATCGTACAGGACCGCCCCGGAAGCGTCAAACAGCCTATTGTCGATCCGGATGCGCGCACGGGGCAAACGGTAGCGGGTCTGTAGGTAGTTTATCAGAAACTCGCCGTCCACAATCTGGAGTTCGCCCTTTATATTCGGAGCTTTAGGATTGCCCGTCAGCTGCACCTCGCCTTCCAGGCTGCCGTAGGTCTGGGTCACAATATCCCGAATGAATTGTGCCGGCACGCTCAGGGGTACGCTTCTCAGGCCGATGGTGTAATCGAAATGCAACTTTTCCCGTACCCCCGAGGTGCCCCGACCGACTTTCCCCAGGTTAAAGAAACCATCGACCCGGATTTCCTGATTGCCGTCCGAGATGAGGAGCCTGGAGTTTAACCGACCCTTGAGGGTTTCCGCATCGGCATTCAGGCTCAACTGGCCCACCCTTTCATCGTTCATCAACAATACGGGAGAAGACATCTGAAGCGAAAAACCGGATAATTCGGCCAGGTTCCGCAAGCTGGCTGTGAGGTCGAACTGCCCCCCGAAAGTAATATCGGCCCCCTTCCAGAATTCCGAAATGCCGGAAAAGGGAACGTGCAGCAAATCGAACTTCAAGCCTTTTTTCCCTACGGATTCCAGCTTCATTTCTTGGGTGCCGTTGCTGAGAATGAAGTTTTCGATTCGCGTAAAGGACTTGCCGAATTGGATGTAGTTCTCCGGATCGATCGTCCACTTTTCCTGGAAAAGCAGAAGGTCCGAATCGAAGAACTGGACCTGGAAGCCCGTAGAATCCAGGGCAAAGAAATTGCCGTTGAAATTGATGTCGTCCAGCACCGTTTCATCCAGCTCGTTCTCCGCTGAGTTGGGCAACGGCTCCGTGTTAAAGCCGAAGAGCAGGCTGTCGCCTTTCACAAAGTTCAGCAGAAAGGTAGGCCCCAGCTTGATCTTGGGCGTAAGTTGCACCGAATCCATGACCAGGTCGATCTCCCCGAATTGCTTGACCACATCGAAGACCAGAACCGGATTGTAAAGCCGGATGCTGTCGTATGCAAACAGCGGCATTTCAACATCCACCAAGAGGGAGTCGCGTTCGCTGTCCAGGAATCCTTTTACGTGCGCATCCCGTATGCGCCCGAGGCGCGGATTGAGCAATTCCTGGAAGCCTTGGCTATCTCCGATGCGAAGGTCGTATACCAGGTGATGAGGCTTGTAGGGCTTTTCGGCGGTTCGGATATTGAGCTGTCGGGCAAAGCCCGGATAATTCTTGGCGATCACGTCCAGAAACACCCTGGGAATGGTAGCAATGTCGAATCGACCGACAACTTCTCCCTGAATCAGGTTTCCATCCAGGGTGATGGTTTTCACACTATCCGGGTCAATGTCGGAATGCAGCTGGAGCGTTTCCAGTCGAAAGGTCTCCTTACCGTTTTTGACGAGTTGAATATCTTCCAGGGTGATATCGCCCTGCATCTCGGCCAAGCGGCGCTCGCGCACGTCCAGCACGGCCTTGCCCGACACCACGTAATCCTGTTCGGTGAGGTTCAGGTTTTTCAGATCCAGCTTGTTTACCTCAGCAGAAAAGCGGAAAAGAGGCAGCTTTTCGCGCAGATCGACCTTTCCCACAAAATCCAGATCGATGTTGTCGTCCTGGATGTCCAGGCGTCCGTCAAACTGATTTTGCTTGAGTTCGCCCTTCATTACGGCATTCTCATAGCTGTACCCCTTGTATACAAAATTCTGAATATTGGCCTCCAACACCGCCTGAGCGCGCTCTTCGGTAAGTCCTTTTCCTCCGATTACGCGCGAGGTCAGGTTCACCGTCCCAAAGTTCGGGTCGCCGGTCCATCCGCCCAGGTCAAACTGCTGCAGACTAAGCTTGCCGGAGTACTCGGCGTTTTCCCGTCCGGGGACCAGGTTCATGCGCATATCCATCTCAGCTCGTCCGAGATCGGTGCGCAGATCCCCATACGCCACAAAGTCGGCGAAAAAGCCCTGGAAATAGCCCTTGAACTCCAGGTTGCCCAGTTGCCGGAAAGGCGTGGGGAATTGGGCAGTGGGAAGGAGTTGCTCGATCAACTCGATGTTGGATTTGAAGTTTTCCAGCCGCAGGTTGAGGATCTCCTCGTTGCGCACAGCCAGATTGTTGGAGGAGAACCGGCCTTCCAATAGCGAACCGTTCGTCGTCCGGATGAGCAGGTTGCGCCCGCTGAGGTTATTGATCGTACCGCGAACCTGCCCTTCGACCTGGAGAACCTCATCGCGGTTGCTGGAAAAGAAAGAATTCTCGTACAGCCCCGGTGCAAAGGCAATAATGTCTCGAACGGCCACCCGGGTGCCGCGCAGATCGACATCCAGGCGTACGCGATCCACAAATTCTCGAAATTGATCATAGCCCCGGTATCGCAACCGAATGGTGTCGCCGACCACACTGGTCGGCGTTTGTATGCTCGCTCCCTCCAGGCTGATGGTTCGCGAAGACACTACGGCCAGTTCGGCCTGCAGGCGGTCGAGTTCAAAGCCACTGGATTCGCGGGCCGAAATCCGATCGATCCGCCCCTGGAAAACACCGTCCTCTAAACTGAAATCAAAGATCTGAATGCGGGCATCATCCACTTCCATATGGCGAAAGTCGATCACCCCGGGAGGTGCATCCCGGCCCGGAGCCTTGCGAAAATTGCGCAGCCGAAAGCGTCCGCCCTGAAGATCGAGTTCACCTATACTGGCCATGAAAGCCACGGTATCCGTTTTCTCCGATTCCCGGCCGGAAGAATGAGCCTTTGCTTCCGATCCAAGCGTATCAGGCCCTGCAGCCGAAAGCCGGTTTTCCACCTCCACCAGGGGATCCTGCAAAATGATCTTGGAAAGCGAAAGTCTTTTCTCGGGCAAATTGAATTCGTCGCAAAAAAAAGCACCGCGCTGTAAGTGAATATTCAGGTAGTTTCCCTTGCGCTCGTCCCATTTTTCAAAGGCGACGTTCGACAGCCTGAGCACTTTGAGATCCATCTCGAATGGCTTCCTGGGTTTTTCGGGATCGCGCGGACGAAAAAGCCGCCCGAAAACCTGCTCCAGGTTCCCCTTCTCCTCACCGATCCGGTGTGTCCAATTCAGTTGGGCATTTTCCAGGGATGCCGATTGCACGACGATCCCCTTTCGAATCAGGTCGATGGGGTTGAGGCTCAGGTTAATGTCCAGCGCACCGGTGTAGAGGAGCGTATCTCCCTGGTAATCCTGCACAAAGAATTCTTCCAGGGAAAACGCATTTAGAAAAAGAAGCGAAACCCGTTCGACCTCGACCTTGGTTTCCAAAGTCTGCGACAAGGTGTTGGCCACCTGCCTGGCTACAAAGGTCTGTACGGCCGGAACCTGGAAGAGAAAAAAGGTAAAAAGGAAGAACAACACCAACAACAAGATCCCTCTGCGAAGCATAGCCCATGCCCGGGTTCGCCAATGCTTCTGCTGCCCGCCATCGGTTTTCGGTTCCGGGGAATTTTGCACTTCCATCTGCTGGTATCCACCAACGCACCTATCGTGTGTTGGTTGTTGGAGCTTTATACCACAAACTTCAAAACTAAGGATTTCATTTCACAAGCAGCGGCTTTAACGCGGCTTTAATAGCTTTGGGCATTGGGCTACCGCTCAGCTGGTGGAGAAACTCGAACGCCCGGGCTTCTGACCAGAAAATGCCTTCTTCGTGGCGGGTGACAAAACCCACGTGACCTCCCTGAGCGGGAATTTCCAAGGTCAGCTTTTTCGAATCGCGGGCCAGTTTCCTGGGATAACATTGAGCAGACAGGAAGGTGTCGTCCACCGCATTGACGAGCAATGCCGGGCGGTCCAGGTCGGGCAAATACAGGTGGCAACTCGTTTCTTTCCAGTAGTGGATAGCATTTTTAAACCCGTGTACGGGGGCTGTAAAGTGGTTATCGAAGCCTTGGAAGGTGTGAAAAAAGCGCTTGGGAGCGCGAAACTGATCGGGAAATTGCTGTGCTTTCGATCGCATTTTGGCCGAAAGGCTAAGCATGAAGTTGTAGCGGTACAAGAGGTTTTGCCACCGGTGGATCTCCTCACTGGCCGAAAGAATATGAGTAGGCACGGAATAGGCCACCCCGCCCAGCAAAGCCGAAGGCAAGTCGCTTCGCCCTTCGCCAAGGTACTTCAGAAGCACATTTCCCCCCAGGCTGAATCCCACCAGCCCCAGCTCGGCGTAGTTGTTCTTTTTGAGGCCGTGATGAATCACAGCCGCCAAATCATCGGTTTCACCCATGTGGTAGGTCCTGAGCAATCGATTGGGCTCCCCACTGCATCCTCTGAAATTCATGGCCAGCACATCCCATCCGCCGAGGTGAAACAAGCGTGCGATGCCTTTCACATAGGGGCGGTGGGAATCGCCCTCCAGGCCGTGTAGAACCACCAGCAAGCGTTTCCGACCCGCTTCCAGCCAGTCCAGGTCCAGAAAATCGCCGTCCTTGAGCAAGAGGCGTTCGCGGCGATAGGTAAGCCGAACATCGCGCACCAGAGCCGCATACAAGGTGTTCAGGTGAGGGTTGCGCAGCCACTTCGGAGCCTTGTACGTGGATTGGTCGACAAGTGGCATGACTCTTCTTTTTTATTGATTTAAAATAAGGTCGGACAGGGGAATGGCATCCGGTGAGAGCCTGCCCCTTCCCTTAGGTAGGTCGGCCCAGGCTTCCTTTGCCTCCTCCCGGTCTTTATAGATCACCCCCACGAACACCACGTATCCCCTCAAGCTCGGATGAATGCATTCCATACTCAACACATTGGCCTGCCATCCGCGGGTTTGAAGCCGATTCAGCCTTTCCAATGCCGGGTCCAGCCGTTCATACCGGCTTTCGCGCAGCAAATAGTAATCGGACTGCAGCCTGGGTAGGCGGGTGCAGGGAAACTGAGCTACCGTATCGGCCGCGATACTTACAAAAAGGCCCGGAATCGTGGACAAGCCCGGGTAAAGAGGAGAATTCAGGGGAAAGGGCCCCATGGGATAATCTCGATTCAGAACAGCCAGATAAGGTTGGATCGATTGGGCATAGGGCAGCAAAAAGGGCGTATCGATCAGGAAACCGACCGGTTCCGGAACGGGATTTTCCAACTGGTCTTCGATGCGGTTTAGAAATTCCCTTTCGCCCAGGTAGCGAATGGGCCGCTGGCGCCAACCGCTGTAAAGCAACCCGCCCACCAGGGTCAGGCTGAGCAAGGAAATAGCCAGCTGATGGCGATATCCCCGCTGAAACCGATTGGTGTAGTCCTCGGATTTCGGTTGCCTTGGGGTGGCCCGCGACGAACCGGCAGCGCGTACCATCCGCCCCAGCGGTCGGCTCAGCCGCTGGGCCGCCGTCCAACGAATGCTGCTGCGTTTGTCCTGCTCTCCTCTGGATCGGGAAGCCGCGAGGATCAAATGGACTTCCTCATTCCGGTCGACCCAGAGAATCCCGATGCCGTAGTGGATACATTGCTTTCGCAATTCGAGGAAGAACGGATCCTCGCGCCCTTGCTCGAAGACTTCTTCGCTCAGCGCAATCCATTGCTCGTCGGCCCGATAAAGCCGGAATTGTTCGACGGCATAAATGTAGCGATACCGCTGCAAGCCGGAGGCCGAAAAACGGTAAGCCAGAAAAACGATCAAAAAACAGCCCAGCATCCAGAAAAGCACCCCGATCAGCCCGATCTGGGGTACAAAGGCAAAATGAAAATACTGGCTCAGGGCCGCGAGCGCTACCAGAGCCATACATCCCACCGCAAGGCTGTCCCATACCAGAAGCTTGCGCTGAAGGCTGTAGCGGAGTTCTTTGCGGGAGGTATAGGAAGTGGCCTCCAGGGTAGCTTCGAAGCGCCGCCCACCGGCCATGCGAAACGAAAGGTATCCATCGGCGCGAATACCGCCCAATCCGCGCATATCCGAACTGAGCTCCGTCTGACCGGTTCGCGACCGGTTGCGGTAATAGGACTTCAGAAAGCCGAGGCCCAATTGGCGCACCTTCTTTTCGGATATATAGCTCAAGCGACCGTCGTTTGAGATCCTTACAGGGTATACAGAAAGGAGGACCATAGCATGGCCCACCTCTATACTAGTAATTCACCGCTGTCTTTTCGAGTTCCCTCCAGAGCTGAATAAGTTCCCGGGCTTCGCGCACATCGTGAACCCGCAGTAAGCGCGCTCCCTGCTGAAGTGCGACCATATGGAGAGCCGTAGTGCCGTTCAGAGCCTCAGCCGGAGCTACCTTGAGCACTTTGCAGATCATGGATTTCCGGGAAATACCCGCCAGAACGGGGCAATCCAGCATGCGAAACACATGCAGCCCGTTCAGCAATTGATAATTGTGGGTTACTGATTTTCCAAAACCGAAGCCCGGATCGAGGAGGATGTCCACTACCCCGAGGCGGCGCAGGTCGGCCACCTTTTCCAGAAAAAAGTCGAGCACGTCCAGCACGACATCCGCATAGGTGGGCCTCTTTTGCATGGAAGCGGGGTCGCCCTGCATATGCATGAGGACGTAGGGCACCTTTAATTCCGCCACTAGCGGAAACAAGTCGGGATCGTACCGCCCGGCCGAAATGTCGTTCACCAGGCAGGCGCCGGCTTCAATCGCTTTGCGGGCTACACCCGCTCGTATCGTATCAATGCTGACGAGTGCATCGGGAAAGGCCTGGCGCAAAGCCTCCAGCCCGGGCAGCACCCGGTCCAGTTCCTCGGATTCGGGGATCAGCTCAGCTCCCGGGCGCGACGACATACCGCCTACGTCCAGTATAGCAGCTCCTTCTTCCAGCATCTTTCCGGCCCGGTCGACGACTTCCTGGACCGATCCGTATGCCCCGCCGTCGTAAAAAGAGTCGGGGGTGAGATTGAGTATGCCCATGATCTGGGGTTCGGACAGGTCGAGAAGGTGCGGCCCACAACGAAGGGTGTGTTGAGGATGAAACATGGAGGCCAGTTTACCGGGTCGAAAGATAGCGAAAATTGACAGGCAATACCCGGCAGAAAAAGCAGGGCCGCGACGCATTGCCGCGGCCCTGATGGTAACTAACCTTCATCCAAAAAGGATATTTACAGCACTATAAAAATGTTATACTTACAACGAAAACCGCAGCATCTTCGCTGCCTGGAACGCCAAAGAAATGAGCATACAGTTCGCTCCATCATCAGCCCTGGGCTGGATTCGCATCGCGTTGGTCCTCGTCCTGATCGGGATAGGCATCTACGCACTTCGGAACTGCAAGCGCCCGTCCCTGGGAGGGTTAGGTCTTTCCGCCCCAAAAGAAGTCATGGTCAACTACCAGCCTGTCAAATTCAACTTTCAGCTGGATGAAGAATACGCCCTGGCTGTTCTGACCCACCCCTATCGGTACCGCGACGAGTTTGACAAATTAGTGCGCGATATCAATTTGGCCCTGCTGGACCACGTGGGCCGACGCATGGGGTTGTCCGATAGCCTGCAATACGCATTTGTAAGCGCCTATGACCAGCATCACGACTATCTCAAAGACCTGTACTTTAAAGACTACGTCGCTTTGATCGACACGACGGAAGCTGCCTACCAAACCTGGTACGAGAGCTATAATACCCGGGCCCTGGACCTCTTCAAGGAGGTGGCTTACAAGTATACCTGCTTTCTGATGAGCCAGGTGGTCAGCAGCGTGCTCAATTCGTCGGAGGGAAAATTACTGGCCCTGGGCGAAGAGATAAAAAGCCCTTGCGGCATCGCTTTATCCGAAGGCCTGCAACCCATGCTTGCGCGACTGAACGAACGGGCCGCCATCGCCGACTTTTCGGCCTCCCGGGATCTGCTGCAGGAAAAGGTAGAGACCGTTATTTTGGAGCTGGCCACCCTGGAAGTTCGCGACAAGAAAGGCCTGAGCAAGCAGCTTCAAACGCGCGTTTGGGGCTTCGCCGTATCCACTACCGACATCGAGGTGACGGCTATAAGCATCCTCAAAGTGGGGTTTGATCTCAACGAGTACTTCGAACTGGCCCTGGATGAGCGCCAACGCCAGGTAACGATTACCCTGCCGGCTCCCCGCATCCTTTCCCATGAAGTCTACCCCAAACTGGACAAACTGGATGTAGGATGGCTGCGCGAACTGAGCAACGAAGACCTCAACAAGGCGTTCAATGCCCTGAGGACGGAGTTCCGCCGAGAGGCCCTGGCCGATGGGGTGCTCGAACGAGCTAAAACCCATGCCGAGCAGCAAATGCAGGCCCTACTCGGCCCGCTTTTGCAAAGTGTGAACGGCCGTTTCAAACTGCGAGTTGTCTTTCAGGAACCCGCACCTAAACCCGAATACCCCGAATTGGATGGATAATACCAACCAGCCCGATTATTGGCAGGACCGCTACCTGCAAGCCGATATGCCCTGGGATATCGGAACGCCTTCTCCTCCTCTCATGCACTATGCCCGACAGTATTCCAAACAGGCGCTCATCCTCTTGCCAGGGGCAGGACGAGGCCACGATGCCATAGCTCTGCACGAAGAAGGCTACTCGAACATCTGGGTCTGCGATTGGGCCTCAGCCCCCCTGGAGTACATCCGAAGGCAAGCCCCCCGCTTTCCGGAAGACCATCTTTTGCAACGGGATTTTTTTGAACTTACCGGCTCTTACGACCTGATCCTCGAACAAACCTTTTTCTCCGCTCTACCCCCTCCACGCCGGACGGACTACGCGCAAAAGATGCACTCCTTGCTGAAGAAGCAGGGCCGCCTGGCCGGCCTGCTGTTTGCGCGCCCGTTTGCACACAGCGGTCCTCCCTACGGAGGAACGGCCGAAGAATACCGCCGCCTGTTCGAGAGTCACTTTCGCATTCACCAACTGCAACTGAGCGAACATTCCATTCCCCCCAGGCTGGGCAATGAATTGTTCATCGAGCTGAGCCCCAAGTGAGGCCCTGTGGATGCCGCCCGAAAGACCGCGCCCGACCCCTTTGGAGCAGGTACCGGGGCATTTCTCGCCGCAATAAAAGCCGTTAAAATGCGTTTCTATTTCATTTACCCGCTCCATGTCGGGAAACTTTTCCCGGAGAAGGTAGGTTCTCAAGCTAAAGCGCAAACACTAGAAACACTAAAATTCAACGGAATGCTTCCTCGCCTTTCCCTGTTTTTCCTTTTGCTGGGTAGCTATCTCGGCCTGAAAGCCGACACCTATTATTTTATGGTCGATCCCAGCTGTATGGACCGCTTGAAATATTCCATGAGCTCGGGGTCCAGCACCATCGATCAGACGCTGTACCATTACGACCTACGCAGCGGTGCCAAACTCATTCTGGAGTTGGCGCCTGGAGAGGGCGAACTCACCAGGCAGTTATCGGGCAAGCAAGTCACCTGTGGGGCCAACCTGGTAAACAAGAGCAATTACGAGATGGTGGGCAGTCCGGCCCATACCAAATACGTGGCGATTCCGAAGCCGGGGGGGCAGTACCAGATCATCCCGGTCATGATGATCAACTACATGGAGTCGAACGATAATATGTTGGTCTACAAAGACTGGCAAAATGCCTTTGCGATCCCGAAAAACCAGGCCCAGCCCGGCACGGTGGTGAATCCAAATGACAATACGGGAAGCAAGATCACCCTGCAGAATACCTCCCGCCGGAATTGCCTGACCGAATACAATCTTCGGCAGACCTTTTCCTTTGATCCGAATGCCAGCATACAGATCGTCTTCATCCCGGAAATCGGGATTATTCAAAAAACCAGCAACACCAGCAATCAGGCCTTGGTGAGTTACAACGACAAATCGCTGGACCAGGCCATACAGGGGATTTGCCAGTCGGGAAGCCCCGTAGTGAACACGCCTCCGCCCACCACGGAACCAGCACCCCCCCAGCAGCCGTCCCAGCGCATGCATACGGTGAACAGCGGCGAAACCCTGTTCTCCATTTCTCGCCAGTACAACGTATCGGTCGATGAGATCAAGCAATGGAATAACCTGACCTCCAACACCATAAGCCCCAACATGGAGTTGGCCGTTTCAGCTCCTGCGGCCTCACCGGCACCTACCACTGCCGTCAGCCCAAGTGACAACTGGCAGGCCAGAACCCCTTACCCCGACCAATCCGGCTACAAACCAACGACTTCAGAGCCGTTCACCACGTCGGCGGCAAGCACGCCCCCAAAGCCTGAATTGCCGGCCTGGCAAACCACGAATGGAACACATCTGGTGTTGCCCGGCGAGACGGTAGCCTCCATCGCCAAGAAATACGGCTATACTGAGGATCGTTTCCGGGATATGAACGACCTCCAGCCCTATGAAAACGTACGCGTTAATCAGACGTTGAAGACCACAGACCGGCTCACCTCACCGGCTGCAGGCGCACAGCGCTCCTCCCAGGGTTTCCAGTCCTTTTCCACCAGCCAATCCAATTTGGTTGTGCCTTTCGAGCCCTATGGCGAGGGCAGCTACTCGGACGGGCAGTCTCCGTACAGCGGCCAGCAAACCATGAGTCCGAAAGGGGGCACTGAGGCCCAGCCCCGCGGCTCCGGCTCCTCCCCGGCCCCCAATTCACTGGACTTTTACCAGCCGTCTGCATCCGGCTCAAGCCCTTCCACCCAAAACACTAGCTCGTATTATCAACCCGGGGCCGGGAGTCCGACCGGTTCGGGTGAGCCTTCGTATTCAGCTGCTGCCAATACCTCGAGTTACTACAACCCCTCTCCGGCTTCGAGTGGCAACAACACCAATACCAGTATGACCTCCAACGGGGTTCAATTCACCGCCAAGGGCATGGCAGCCGATGAAATTGCCAAACCGATGGCCCGCCCTTCAGATGACCAGCAAACCCAGCGCGGAGATGGCACGCACTTGGTACAACCCGGCGAAAGCCTGGCGAGTATTTCGCAGAAATACGGTTTGACGGTGGAAGAACTGCGGCAGATCAACAACCTGAAACCGGGCGAAATCGTCATCCCTTACGAAAGAATTTATGTGCGCAGGTAATTCGAGTTGCATTTTCCGTGCTCATTTGCCCGCTCTCCAGTACATTTGTCGTCAATCCAAATGAGCCCGGACACCCATGGGGTTACTACTCCTGTTCTTCAGTTTGTCTATTATTTTCTCCTTCCTGTGTTCCATTTGGGAGGCTGTTCTGCTGAGCATACCTCCCTCTTATGTGGAAATCAAGAACCAGGAAGGCGGGTTGGTAGGTAAACTGCTCAAGGAGTTTAAGACGGATATCGACCGGCCGCTGGCAGCCATCCTCACCCTCAATACGATAGCACATACCGTTGGCGCCATAGGGGTGGGCTCTCAGGCCGGCACTCTTTACGGCGACCAACCCATCGTTATCGGCGGTGCCACCATGCCCTTCACCCTGGAGGCTATCATCGGGGCTGTAATGACCCTGGCTATCCTCATCCTCTCGGAGATCATCCCCAAGACCCTGGGGGCAAACTACTGGAAGCAACTCGTGCCTTTTACCGTGCGCTCCTTGCGCATTGTCATTGTTTTGCTGTGGCCCCTGGTTTGGTTCAGCCAGTTTATCACCAAAAAATTGAAAAAAGACAAGACCAAAAGCGTATTCAGCCGGGCCGATTTTTCGGCCATGGCCGAGTTGGGCGCCCGCGAAGGCATCTTCGACCAGGAAGAATCGAAGATCATACGCAACTTATTGCGCTTCAATACCATACGGGCTAAAGACATCATGACGCCCCGAACGGTGGTCATTGCCGCCGACGAAAGCCAGACGATAGGCGATTTTTTCAGGGAGCACCAGGACCTGCGTTTTTCCCGCATTCCCATCTACCAGGAGAGCAAGGATCACATCACCGGATTCATTCTAAAGGACGTACTCCTGCTCAACATAATCAAAGGCAAGGAGGATCAGCCCCTGCAGTCGATCAAGCGAGAGCTCATGATCGTCAACGAGTTCATCAATGTGCCCGACCTGTTCAACAAGTTGATGGAAAAGCGGGAGCACATTGCCCTGGTCGTGGACGAATTCGGGGGTATGGCCGGCCTGGTCACGATGGAAGATGTAATCGAGACGCTCCTGGGTATGGAGATCGTAGACGAATGGGACAAAATTGAAGATATGCAAAAGCTGGCCCGCCTGAATTGGGAAAAACGCGCCCGGGCCATGGGGATCTTACCCGAAGACCCCTAACGCTTTGTCCGCTTTCCTCCCCGCTTTCCCTGCTGCTGTCCTCCCGACGATCTTTCGGCCTGAATTCGCTGCTGCTCCTTCAGAGCTGATTCCAGACGTTGCTGAAAGCCTCCCTTCTTCTTGGGTTTCTTTCGATAGGCCTCCAACTCCTGCCGGATCTTATCCTGGTTGATGATAAAGTTTTTGGTGATGATGGTCTGAGCGATGTTAATCAGGTTGCTGAATAACAGGTAGCAGGTAAGCCCGGCTGCAAAGCTGTTGAAAAAGCCCATGAAAAATATCGGCATAATATACTGCATGTACTTCATGGCCGGATTGGCCGACATGTCCATGTGCCGGGTGTTGTAATAGGTGTAAATGAGGGTGGTGATCGCCCATAGCAGGGTGAACAAACTCACGTGGGAGCCAAAACCGAAGGGGATCTCAAAAGGCAGACGGAAAAAGACATCGTAAGAAGACAGGTCCGTCGCCCAAAGAAAGCTGGCCTGCCGAAAATCGATGGCAGCCGGAAAGAAGCGATAGAGGGCAAACCAGATGGGCATCTGCAGGACCATGGGCAGGCATCCGCCGAAGGGGCTCACCCCGAACTCCCGGTAGATCTTCATGGTCTCCATCTGGTACTGCTGCTGATCGTCCTTGAACTTGGCCTTGAGCCCTTCCATTTTGGGTTTGAGGGCAGCCATTTTGCTCTGGGAGTACAGCATGCGGTAGGTGAGCGGGTACAAGGCCAGTTTGACCAAGAGCGTAAGCACCAGGATCACAATACCGGCCGAACCGATGAAGCGCAACAAAAAGTCGAACATGGGGCGAATGATCCAGCGGTTGATGGTGCCGAAAACACTCCATCCAAAGGGAATGACCTCTTCCAGCTCGTACCCGACGCCTCGCAACCGCTTGAATTTGTTGGGGCCGACGTACCACTGCATGGCGTAGCCGTCATTGCTCATGGCGGCATCCACGGGAATGGCTACCTGGCTGACCATTTTTTTGAGGTTTTCAGATTCCTCTTCTACCAATTCGTTGCGAAGGGTAGCCCGGGCAAATCCTTCTTCGCCGGCCAGTAGAGCGGTATTGAAGAACTGATTGGAATGGGCTATCCATTTCAGTTTGCTATCCGCCGGTTGCTCTTCATCGTCCTTCGTGCAGGAGCAGTAATCCACATCCCCTTCCAGATCGCGGAAGTAAAGGCAAGAATAGTTGCGTTCGTACTGGGTATTGCGCTCGATCTTGTCGAGATAGTTCTCCCAATTGAGCAGGAGTTCCCCCGAAGTGGCAGCGGAAAAGCCGTTCAGCTTGAGATCGTAATCCATCAGGTAGGTGCCGTCAGACAGCGTATAGCGCTGTTCGATGACGCGACCGTCATCGGCAGAAGCCCGGAATACAATGGACTGGCCCTCGAGCTGGGCATCAAAGTAAAGATCCTCCGTGCTCAGTTTGCCGGCGGGAAGTGAGGGTTCGGGAAGAAGGTATTCAAACTTATTCTTGGGGTCTTCGAGCAGACGAAGCGGAATTTTAAGCTCTTTGTGCTTTTCGTCCTCGATCAGCTTGAAATATTCTTTCAGCACGACTTCGGCTATGCGCCCGCCCTTGTTGGTAAAGGTCACCTGCATGAGGTCGTTCTCCACCGTATAGGTTTGCTTGGGCCCCACCGTGGCTGAAGCAAACGGACCGAATGCGGCCTGGCGCTGCTGCATCCGAGTGGTATCCGGGAGCGTATCCCTTTCCACCCCGGCAGCGAGCTCAGCCGGCTCTTCCTTTTCGCTTCGGGCCAGCTCAAAGCGGGCCAGGCTGTCTTCCTGGCGCTGGGCCAGCGCAATGCTGTCCTGAAGGCGCTGCTGTTCGGCCAGCTGCTCGGCGGACGGCTGTGAGATGTATTGCCAAAGCAAGAGCAAACCAAAAATGAGCAACAAACCGATGATGGTATTCCTATCCATCCAAAGAGGCGATTTTCATGAGGCGTCCGACCGGATCATCCGATCGGAAAAAGCACCGCAAATGTACAATTTTGCAGGGCACCGGGCACATTTCCTCGACGATAATGGCTTGGCTTCCGATGGGCACCTGCTGGCTCAGTATCCATTCCAGGGTTTTGGACTGGTAAAGACCGAGTCGGGAAGGTCTTCCCAGACCTGGATATCGGAAAGCTTTCGCTCCCCCCGGTTGCCCGACAACAAGATTCCTCCATAGGAACGGTAATCTTTCCAGGGTAAGGTAAATGCGGGAAGACTATCTGTAACCCGGCGAAAGAACGACCAGGCACCCACCCGTCGGGTTTCGGGATGGATGTAGACGTGGTACTTGTTTTGAGGCGTATCTCCTACCCCTTCGAAATCCAGGGAGATCAAGACGGCTGAATCGCCGCCGGGCATGGTATCGCGCCCCAGATAAGTCAGGGCGACGCCGCTGTCCTTGAGCTTGTAGGGCATGAAAAGCCAATACGAGTCATTTATCCAGATGCTTTGGCCTCGCTTCAGCAGTGAATCGCGCAAGGCGGGATCTTCCAGCCGTTCTCCCGAGCGATAAACCTCACCTGCCCCCGTCTTCAGATCGACCAGGTAGAGCGTGGAATCGCGGAAAGAACGGATGCGGACCCGTTCGTCTGTCTTGTCCCAGATCAGGTATCGAGAGCCGAAGAAGTTCCATCCCAAATAGCGGGTTTGATCCCAGGCCCGGCGGCCGCCCATGGCGAGCATGACGGAGTCGGCCCAGGCTATGGCCCGGGGGGCGGAGGCATCCGACCGAAAGCCGTCGGCCGGGGGGTTGGGGTCCGAAGCAGCTGAATGTTCGGGGTCCTTCGGCTGGCAGGAGATCAGTAGGATCGAAAGCAAAACCGAAAGCGCGGAGGACCGGCGATTCACAACTGAAAAAAAGAAAGTTTGGTCTGAAGCGCACATAGTTCGTGGATGCATGTAGGCCATTCGGCTGCGAAACCGGGCATCGTTCCTTTACGAACGATAAAAGCGTGGAAAGGGAAAAGGTTCAAAAAACAAGAGCCCTGCTCACCGCAAGGGTAAACAGGGCCTTCTGGAGCTTAGATTTTAGTCTTGGCCCGGCCGGCGGCGGATCAGGCCGTCGGGTCGTTGCCCCCCAGGAGAAAGTCCTGGTACTCCTTGAGCTCACTCCACTTGCCATCGGCGGCCAATTGGGCCTGCTTCGGCCAGGTTTGCGGTTTAGCCAGCCTGAAACTCTCCTTTTGATCGAGGATGCTCTGCAGGCGATTGACCGGAACGGCTGCCAGTTCCGACCAGTTGTTAATACCGTTTTCCTTGAGCAGGGCTTCGATCTTGGGCCCAATGCCTTCAATGATCTTGAGGTCGTCCGGGGAGCTGGAGGAAAAGCCCAGGATCTTGAACGCCAGGGTCTCAATTTTGGCGGGCGTATCCATGCTGCCCCCGCCTTCGCGACCGACATCCAGAAACTTCTGATACTCCAAGAGCTCCGCCCACTTCCCTTCATTGGCCAATTCGGCCTGGCGCGGCCAGGTGCCCGCACCGGCGATGGTAATGGCCAGCCCGGCATCGGTCAGGATCTGCTTGAGGCGATCTTCCGATGAAGCCGCGAGATCTCCCCAATTGTTGATCCCATTTGCTTTCAACACTTCTTCCACCTTGGGACCAATGCCTTCCACCACCTGCAGGTTGTCGTTGGTGAAGAGGTCGCCCCAGGCAATGCCCTGTGCGCGCAGGCCGAAGTCCACACCGGCGCTGGCTAAGGAGAGCCCTAAGGCACCGGAGGCCAGCAGGTTGGGGTCAACTTCGTTCAATTTGGCCTTCAGCACGTCCACATCGCCCCGCAGGCTTCCCAGCTGGGTGCGCAGGCGCTGATTTTCTTTCTCGAGTTCCTCGAGCTGGTATTTCAGAGAGGATAGTTCCGTGTTCTTCTGATTGAGCTCTGCCTTAGTGCGGTCCAGCTCGCCGCGAGTGGTCGCCAACTCATCGCTGAGCTTGCGGATGCGCCCCTGCGCAAGCAGCCATCCGATCAGCGCGCCTATGAGTAGCGGAAGGAGCGCAAACCAGAAAAAGCACCAAAACAGGGACATGCTGTGCAGCAAAAGAATGTCAAGAACCATGTGTCAGGGTATTTAGGAATGATTTTATTCGTCTAGCAGATAAAGTTCCACGCGGCGGTTGTTGTGCCGGCCTTCCTCCGTTTCGTTGGATGCCACGGGCTGCGTCTCGCCCTTGCTCTCTATGATGAGCCTGCCCTCGTCCGCGCCCCGGTTGGTCAGGAACTTGGCAATGGCCAAAGCCCGGTTTCGTCCCAGGCGTTGATTGTATTCTGGGGTCCCCTTGTTGTCAGTATGCCCGACAATGCGAAGCTTTTTGCCGGAATCGTTGAGTTGGGAGGCCAAATCGCCCAGGTATTCGTCCACCTTGGAATCGTAGTCCTTTTCCGTACTGTTGAACGGAAAGCGGATAATGATCCGATCGAGCAACTCCACCAGCATGTCGCCGGATTCCGGCTTTTCAGCGGCTACCCATCGAAACTCCTGGGCGGGAAAGTAGCCCTCCCGGACCGGTTCGCCCGACAAGGTACGCGCCCGGAGTCGGATTCGTTCCTCGGGAACATCGGGCAGGAAAAAATCCTTGAGAAGGGCCGCACGGGCCAGGCCCATGCTTTCAGCATTTTCCGGCGCCGCCTCCCCCTCGTAGTACAGTCCGGTGATCTCCAGGGTGTTGTCTTCGGTCATCTCGCCAAGTACCGCCGCCCGAAGCGAATCGTAACCTGCATTTCGATTGGGCGTCGCATCGGAGTAGCTGAAATCAATCGGATAGCGCTTGAACGCCTCGTCCTCAGCCGGAGGTACGACACCGGCCTCTGCAGCTCCACATCCGTCGCATACGCGATCCGAGCACTGTCGAAGGACGAAAATGCTGTAAGCCAACCATAACAGCAAAAGCAGGATGATCCTCCAGGTAATGGACATAGTTAATTCGTGGTTTTGGTGTTGCTGACGCAGCTTTGGTATCTCCAAAACTTGTATAAAAGTAAGTGATCAGACCGATATTATTCACTACACCCTTCATTTTTTTTAACATTTTCTTAAGGACCAGGTCCGGAAACAGGACTCGCAGCCGATTCCAACCAGCTCCGGCCTCGAATCGTTATATTTGCGGTTCTGAAAGAAAACCACATATGTTCGACAGTTTAAGTGATCGCTTAGAAGGTGCGTTTAAGGTTTTTACCGGTGAAGGTAAGCTCACGGAGCTCAACATAGCTCAATCCATCAAGGAGATCCGCCGGGCTCTGGTCGCTGCGGACGTGAACTACAAGATTGCCAAGGAGTTCACGGACAAGGTCAAGGACAAAGCGCTGGGCAAGGAGAATGTGCTCAAATCCGTTAAGCCGGGCCAGCTGATGGTGAAGATCGTGCAGGACGAGCTTACCGAACTGATGGGCGGGCAGGCTGCCGGTATGAACCTCAAAGGCAAACCCGCTGTCGTGCTTATTTCCGGTCTGCAAGGTTCGGGTAAAACCACCTTTTCGGGCAAACTGGCCAAATACCTGAAGGAAAAGCAAAAGAAAAGTCCGCTCTTGACAGCCTGCGATGTGTATCGCCCGGCCGCCATCGACCAGCTTACCGTCATAGGCGAACAGATCAAAGTACCGGTATACAAGGAGCCGGAAGAGAAGGACCCCGTAAAGATCGCCCTGCGGGCTATCGCCCATGCCCAGCAACACAACCACGACGTCGTCATCGTGGATACGGCCGGCCGGCTGAGCGTGGATGAAGCTATGATGACGGAGATCTTCAACATCAAGGAAGCCATCCAGCCCAATGAAACGCTTTTCGTGGTCGACTCCATGACGGGGCAGGACGCCGTAAATACGGCTGAAGCCTTCAATGAGCGGATCAACTTCGATGGCGTGGTGCTCACCAAGCTGGACGGCGATACCCGTGGCGGAGCCGCCCTCTCCATTAAATACACCGTAGGTAAACCCATCAAGTTCGTCAGCACAGGGGAAAAAATGGACACCCTGGACGTCTTCTATCCCGAGCGTATGGCCCAGCGTATTCTGGGTATGGGAGATATCGTGTCCTTTGTGGAGCGGGCCCAGGAACAGTTTGACGAAAAGGAGGCCAAGCGGCTTGAGAAAAAGATCAAAAAGAACAAGTTCGACTTCAACGACTTTCTCAGCCAGATCAATCAACTCCGCAAAATGGGCGACCTGAAAACGCTCATGAACATGATTCCCGGCATGAGCAAGATGACCAAAAACCTCGACATCGACGACAAGGCCTTCAATAAAGTAGAAGCGATCATCTTCTCCATGACACCGGAGGAACGCGACAACCCGGAACTCCTCAACATGAGCCGGAAAAAGCGCATTGCCAAAGGCTGCGGGCAGAACATTCACGAGATCAATGCCTTCATCAAGCAATTCGATCAGATGCGCAAACTCATGCACAAGATGAGCAAATCGCCCGGAATGATGAATGCCATGATGCCGGGCATGGCCCCCGGCTCGGCTCCGAAAGGCGGGGGTCGCAGGCGCCGCTAGTCACTTCACCCTCTGGCAAAGGAGGGGGCTACGCTCTTCTCCTTGGAGCCCGGCTCATAGGCATAGAATCCTTCGCCCGACTTTCGCCCCAGTTTACCGGCCGTTACCATATTGACCAAAAGCGGGCAGGGTGCGTATTTGGGGTTACCAAATCCTTCGTGCAGAACCTCTAGAATGGCATGGCACACATCCAGGCCGATAAAGTCTGCTAATTCGAGCGGCCCCATCGGATGCGCCATGCCCAGTTTCATGACCGTGTCGATCTCTTCCACACCGGCCACCCCTTCGAACAGGCTGTACATGGCCTCATTGAGCATGGGCATGAGGATGCGATTGCTGATGAAGCCGGGGTAGTCGTTGACCTCCACCGGGATCTTGCCCAGCTTTTCGGCTGCATCCATTACCTGGCGGGTCACCGCATCCGAGGTGGCATAGCCGCGGATCACTTCCACCAGTTTCATGACGGGAACCGGGTTCATAAAATGCATGCCGATCACCTGCTCCGGGCGCTTCGTGGCAGCGGCGATGCGCGTAATGGAGATCGAAGACGTATTGGTAGCCAAAATAGCCGATTCGGGAGCATGCGCGTCCATCTCTTCAAAGATCTTCAGCTTGAGGTCGAGCCGCTCGGTGGCCGCCTCTACCACCAGGTCGGCCTGGTTGACGGCTTCGGATACCTGCGTATGGGTAGTAATTCGCTGAAGGGTTTGTTCTTTTTGCTCGGCACTTATCTTGTCTTTGGCTACCATGCGATCCAGGTTTTTGCCGATGGTGGCCAGAGCTTTGTCCAGTGCCTGGTGAGACACATCGGCCAGTTGTACGGCATGGCCGTGCATAGCAAATACGTGAGCAATGCCGTTGCCCATGGTTCCGGCCCCGATAACAGTTGTATTGGTCATATTCGTTGAATCGATTGGGTTCGACGGGGAAATTAGCAAGATGCATCAGAAAAAGCCAAGGCTCCGGCGATTCGCTTTCACCGGAGCCTTGATCTTTTCCCGACCGGGAGCAAGCAGAAGGCCCAAGAGGATAACCGATGCTTGTCCACCTCCCTGGCTGGCCGGAAAAAATTATTCGAAATAAGAACTTTCGTTCGTGCCTCCTTGCTGCACAACCTCCATGCGCCGCTTGAACTCTTCGGAAATTTCCAGTTCGTTCTTTTTGGCATAAATCTCGCGCAAGGCGATAAGGGTGTTGAGATCGTTGGGGTTGAGCTTTTCACATTTCTTGAAGTAGGGCAACGCCTCATCGAATTGCTCAAACACCTGGGCCTGCAGGGCCTCGTATTTCTTGAGGCCTTCCTTGGAATAATCATCCGCCAGCCTCTGCATTTCCTTGGTCATGGCTGCTGCCTTGTTGTAGTACAGTACGCCAATGGAGTAGGTGGCATCGAAGTTTTGGGGGTCTTTTTCCAAAGCCTGCTCGTAGTAGTCTTTGGCCAGATCGAAGTATTCTTTGGCCTTTTCTTCATTGCCGGCCTCCGTTTCGCGTTGGTAGAGGTTGTCGTATACGTTGCCCATGGTGGAATAGAGCGATACGTTCTCCGGCTCTTCTTCGATGGCTGCTTCCAGCTTGCCGATCAACTCATCCAGCTTTTGCGTTTTCAGGTGGTAGTTGATGTCGGCGAATAGCAGGGATACTTCGCCCGGGAATTTCTCCCGTCCCTGCTCGATGTATTTGTAGGCAGCATCCGGCCCGGAGCGCTCCTCTTCAATGCGATACATGGCCTCGTAGATAAGCGGTTTGTCGAAATCCGAGGACATCAACTGGGTGAAGAGCGGTTCAGCCTTTTTCAATTTATTGGCATTCAGTGCTGCCAGGCCCGTGATGTAGAGCTGGTTGTAATAATCTTCGTCACTCTCCAGTATGGTGTTTTCCCGGTTTTCCTCCAACATCTTGTGCGCTTCGATTACGGCGTTGAAGTCGCGGTAAGCAGCTTCGTAGTCCTTCTCCTGTTCGTATTTCTGGATGCCCATCTGGCTGAGCGGACCCTGAACGGCGAACAGCCCTTTCAGGGCATCCTTGGTTTCAAACTTTTTCTCGGCCAGTTCATAGCCCTTCTTATAGGCCTCGAAAGCCTGATAAGCCGGATCGTTCACCTGGGGCAGCGAGGAGGGATCCTGGCCCAACTGGGCCATAGCGATCGTTTGGGAAGCGATCTGGGAAAAAATATCGCCTTTGAGAATCCATGCTTTGGGATCGGCAGCCATTTTGGCATCCTCGAGGGCTTCGACTATGCTGGAGGCTGCAGAGGCCAACTTTTCTTTATTGTTGGCCGGATCGAGGTTAAAGGAACTCAGATCGCGGGAAGCCTGGCGCATGGACTTTTTCCCATCCTGAGCGATCAGAACCGCCGCAACGGCAAGGGTGAGTGCAAAGGTGAAAAGCAGTTTTTTCATAACTATGATCGTGTTTGTTGATTTTCGCGTAAGGGTCTACTAATGGATAGATGCTGCGAGCGCTTAAGCCGTTGTATCCGATGCCATCTCTCCCTCCTCGGCCTCGCTGACGGGCACTACAGCCACATCGGCGATCTCGTCCTCCTCACCCAGGCGGATAACGCGAACCCCCTGCGTGGCCCGGCCCATGATCCGTACGTCCGTTACCGGAATCCGGATGCTGATGCCGGATCGATTGATTATCATGAGATCATCTTCATCGCGCACCCCTTTGATGGCGACCAGATAGCCGGTTTTTTCCGTGATCTGCATGGTCTTTACCCCTTTGCCGCCCCGGTTGGTCAGCCGGTAATCGTCGAAAGGCGACCGCTTGCCGTTGCCCTGTTCCGAGATCACCATAATGGTGTAAGCGGGCTCTGACGGGTCAATGACCACCATGCCGATGACGGCATCTGCATCGCTCTGCAGGGCCATGCCGCGCACCCCGGTGGCGGTGCGTCCCATGGCGCGAACCTTTTCCTCTTCAAATCGGATGGCAAAGCCCAGCCGGGAAGCGAGAAATACCTGCCGTTGTCCGTCGGTCAGGCGAGCTTCCAGCAGCTGGTCGCCCTCGTTTATGTTGATGGCAATGATCCCATCTCGCCGGGGACGGGAAAAGGCCTCCAGGGAGGTCTTTTTGACCAGCCCGTTCCGGGTGCAGAATAAGATGAAGTGTTTGTCGAGAAAATCCTGATCGGTCAGGTCGGGTACAATGATATACGCCTTGACCTTATCTTCCTTCGGAATCGACAGGATATTCTGGATGACGCGGCCACTGGCCGTCTTACTGGCCTCGGGAATTTCGTACACCCGCAGCCAGTAACACTTTCCGCTCTCGGTGAAAAAGAGCAGGTAATTGTGGTTGGTCGCTACAAAGAGGTGCTCCACGAAATCCGCATCGCGCGTACGAGTGCCCTGGGAGCCCCGTCCGCCCCGTCCCTGGGCCCGGTATTCGGTCACAGGGGTGCGCTTGATATACCCGAGGTGGGAAATGGTAATGATGACCTCTTCATCTTCGATCAGGTCTTCGACACTGATCTCGGCCTCGTTGAAGCTGATTTCGGTGCGCCGGTCATCGCCGTAGGTTTCTTTGAGCTCCAGCAGCTCCTCCTTGATAATGTCGCGCTGCAAGGCTTCGCTCTCCAGGATGGCGCGCAGATGGGCAATTCGCTGGAGCAGTTCTTCGTACTCGCTGCGCACTTTGTCCCGTTCGAGCCCCGTTAGCTTTTGCAGGCGCATCTCCAGTATGGCCTTTGCCTGCTCTTCGGACATGACCATGCCGTCGGGAACCTGCAATTCTTCCGTCTGGGCTTCTTCTATCAACTGGCCGAACTTAGCCCAGAAAGCCTCTTTGTCCTCAATAAAGTCGCCGGCCATGAGCCCTGCCCTGGCTTCGTCGGGTGTGCTCGACGCCCGGATCAATGCGATGACCTGATCCAGATAATCCAGCGCAATGAGTAAACCCACCAGAATGTGAGCCCGGCCCAGCGCTTTGTTGAGGTCAAAACGGGTTCGCCGGACGATAACCTCGATGCGGAACTTGATGAATTCTTCAATGATGTCCTTGAGGTTCAGCAGTCGCGGCCTGCCGTCCACCAAGGCTACGTTGTTTACGCCGTAGGAGGTTTGCAGGGGGGTGAATTTGTAGAACTGGCTGAGCACGACCCGGGCAATGGCATCCGCCTTTACGTCGACGACGATGCGGAGTCCGTCGCGGTCGGATTCGTCGCGAATGTCGCTCACCCCCGTTATTTTTTTGTCGGCTACCAGCTCCGCCATTTTTACGACCAGCGCAGCCTTATTGACCTGGTACGGAATTTCCGAGATAATTATGGATTCCCGGCCGTTCTTTTGGGGCACGATCTCGGCCTTGGCGCGAACGACCACTCTGCCGCGGCCGGTGCGAAAGGCCTCCTTCACCCCTTCTACGCCGTAAATGATACCCCCCGTCGGAAAATCGGGTGCCTTGATATGTTGGATGAGTTCCTCGATGGTGATCTCGGGATCGGCCAGCGTGGCTATAATGCCGTCCACGACCTCACTCAGATTGTGGGGCAGCATATTGGTGGCCATCCCTACGGCGATGCCGGAGGCGCCGTTAACCAACAGGTTGGGAAGTTTCGCGGGCAGCACCGTCGGTTCTTCGAGCGAGTCGTCAAAGTTGAGGGCAAAGTCGACGGTGTCTTTGTTGATGTCCGCCAGGATCTCATCTGCAATTCGCTGCAAACGAGCCTCCGTATATCGCATGGCCGCCGGGCTGTCGCCGTCCATGGAGCCGAAGTTGCCCTGTCCGTCCACCAGTGGATAGCGAAGGCTCCACGGTTGCGCCATGCGCACCATAGTATCGTACACGGAGGAGTCGCCATGCGGGTGGTATTTCCCCAAAACTTCGCCCACAATACGCGCCGACTTCTTGTGCGACCGATTGTAGGGAAGTCCCAATTCGAACATGCCGAACAAAACCCGGCGATGCACCGGTTTCAGACCATCTCGAACATCGGGAAGCGCCCTCGACACGATGACCGACATCGAGTAGTCGATATAGGCCGATTTCATTTCTTCCTCAATGCGAACAGGAGTGATGCGCTGACTCAAAGCAATTGGTTATTTTCCGGCTCGACCTCTCAGGTTTTGCCAAACGATTTCAGACATGCAAAACTAAGAAAAAATGGGGGCAAGTGCGTCCTGCTGCCCACCCCAGACAGCGGTCTCTCCATCTGTACCCGGACGGAGGCCGCCCCGAAAGCCAATCCTTCTATCCAATTGACTATCAGATACTTATTTTTGACAGAGCCGCATGCCCTTATGCATTGAATTTTCCCTAATTTCGCCTCGAATCATCATGATCGAAAAGATTTTACCATACGAAGGAGAGCCGGGGAACAAAAAAAGCCAGATCCGGCAGATGTTCAACCGGATCTCAGGACGCTACGATGCGCTCAATCAATGGCTGTCTCTGGGCATTCACAACTACTGGCGCCGCCGGGCCTCAACCGCCCTGGGCTCGTCTGGCGGGGGGGCTGTCCTGGACGTGGCCACGGGTACGGCCGACCTGGCGATTGAAACGGCGCGCCAAAAAGATCAAGCCATCGTGCTGGGTGTCGACCTGGCTGAAAGTATGCTGGCCCGGGGTCGGGAAAAAATAGCGCAACGGGGTTTGGAAGAACGGGTAAGCCTACAGCTTGCAGACGCTGAAAATCTCCCCTTTCCAGACAATACCTTCGATGGGGTGACCGTTGCTTTTGGCGTGAGAAATTTTCAGCAGCCCGAAGCAGGGCTACGGGAAATGAACCGCGTCTTAAAACCCGGTGGGCGCCTGGTCGTCCTCGAATTTTCAAAGCCGCAGGGGTTCTTGTTCGGCAGGGTATTCGGGCTCTATTTCCGATTTCTGCTGCCGCTCATCGGCCGCTGGATATCTCGAGATCCCAACGCGTATACATACTTGTTCACCTCCGTACAGAGGTTCCCACAGGGCAAAGCGTTCGAAGCGCTATTACACGAAACAGGATTCAAAAACACCGCATGCACATCGCTCACCTTCGGCATCTGCTCTCTTTATACGGCTTGCAAATAGGACTGCTGGTATTGATCTGGTCGACTGCGGTCGATTCAGTTCAGGCGCAGCAGTTTCGGGGTCGTGACAACTACAACTTCCAGGAGTTCCAGCGCAAACCCTATTATTTCGGTATCACCCTGGGCTTCAATACTTCCCGCTTCCGGGCTACGCGCAGCACCGAGTTCTTTCGAAGCGACAGCATTCGGGTGGTGGAATCCATCGGAGGGCCGGGCTTCAACCTCGGCATTGTGACCAACCTGAAAATCGGCAATTACTTCGACTTCCGCTTCCTGCCCACCCTCTCCTTTACCGAGCGAACCATTGAGTACCAGCGCATCAACAACAACACTACCCAGCGCCGCATTTCTTCGGTCTTTGTGGAGTTTCCCTTTCACTTTCGCTACAAATCCGCCCCGTTCAAAGACAAACGCCTGTTCGTCATTGCCGGGGTGAAATACGGTTTTGACGTGGCCAGTGACTCCCGCAGCCGGCAGGCGGAAAGCCTCATCAAGATCTCGCCATCGGACTTCGCCATTGAGTACGGTGCGGGCGTACAATTCTTTTTGCCCTTCTTCATATTCTCGCCGGAAATCAAAATATCGCACGGCCTGGGCAATACGCTAATCTATAATCCCAACCTGGAAGAATCGCGCGTGATCGACAAGCTCAAGTCGCGCACCATTACCATTTCTCTTCATTTCGAGGGCTAAGCAAAGCCCGCATGTCCCGGGCATAGGCTTCGGCATCTGGAAAGAACTGTAAAAAGAAGCGGTCCAGGGGAATCAAGTGATGGCGCAGGCTGTCGGTTGCTCCTTCCAGGTATGCGGGTTTACTCACCTTCCGCATCAGGTAGGCCAGCGACCGGTCCAGACCGTCCAGGGTCGTGTAGCTCATAAGCCAGTCGTCGGCGATCATACGCGGAAGGCGCTGGCTAAGCCGCTGGGGCATGAGGTTGCTTCGTTCCGACAGGAAAGTGTATTGTTTGTCGATGTACGCCCGAAGATCTCCGATACCAAACGCGCTCCAGTGCCGGGCCAGAAAATAATCGAAGAAAAGATCGATGAGTACGGCGGCATACTTACCGTGTGCCGGGTACAGCAGGCGCATTCCATGGCGAACGGCCTGGTGATTGTCGGTATAGGTGTCCAGCAGGCGATGGAGGCGCACCCCTGCCTGTACGGTCGGCGGGTAGTCGCCCAGTTCCCGGTTGCGCACGAAATCGCCCATAAAGTTTCCCAGCTTGAGCTCCGGATGATCGCCTGACAAGAGAAGGTGGCCGATGAAGTTCAAATACGGATCTTTTTCGTGAAGGGAATGAAAGGCCCGAGTCCGGTATTCTCAGGGTATCGTCTATATTTGCGGCGCAAAAAACACACCGGAAACGATATGGGTCTACAATGCGGGATCGTGGGCTTGCCCAATGTAGGAAAATCAACGCTCTTCAATGCACTTACCTCGGCCAAAGCCCTGGCGGCCAACTACCCTTTCGCCACCAAAGACCCCAATGTGGGGATCATCACCGTGCCGGATGAGCGGCTCGATCAGCTCGCCGAACGGGTAAACCCCCAAAAAGTGGTGCCTACGACCATCGAGATCGTGGATATCGCCGGGCTCATCAAAGGAGCCAGCCAGGGGGAAGGGCTGGGCAATCAGTTTCTGGCCAACATTCGCGAGGTGGATGCCATTGTACAGGTCGTTCGTTGTTTTGAGGACGACAACGTCGTGCACGTGGACGGCAGCGTAGACCCCGTACGCGATAAAGAGATCATCGAAGCAGAACTTCTGCTCAAGGATATTGATACCGTTGAAAAACGGCTGGAAAAGCTGCGCAAGCAAGCAAAGAGCGCAGCCAAAGAGGATCTGCGAGCCCTGGAGACTGCCGAGAAGATCCTGGCCCATCTCGAAAGCGAACAGCCGGCCCGAAGCCTGCATTTCGAATCGCCGGACGACCGGGAGCTCCTGCAATCCATGTGGCTGCTCACCGCCAAGCCCATTCTGTATGTGTGCAATGTGGATGAGGAATCGGTCCTGCAAGGGAATGCCCACACACAGGCTTTCCGGCAAGCCATAGCCGGCGACGAAGCCGAAGTGATCCTCGTCAGCGCAGCCATCGAAGCAGAGATCATTCAGCTGGATACCCCCGAGGAGCGCATGGAATTCCTGGCCGATATGGGCCTGGACGAGCCCGGCGTGAATCGCCTGATCCGGGCCTGCTATGCGCTGCTCGATCTCATTACCTATTTCACTGCCGGCGAAAAAGAGGTGCGCGCCTGGACCATACCCGTAGGTACTAAGGCTCCGCAAGCTGCCGGCGTCATCCATACCGATTTCGAAAAGGGGTTCATCCGGGCAGAAGTGATCAAATACGACGACTTTATGCAGTATGGCTCCGAGCAAGCCGTAAAGGAAGCCGGCAAGATGGCCGTGGAAGGAAAAGAGTACGTCGTGCAGGACGGCGACGTCATGCATTTCCGCTTCAACGTTTAAAGCTCGTACCGGCCGTGCACTACTTTTTGCTGTACAAGCCTTACGGGGTGCTCAGCCAGTTTACCCGGGAGGAGCCCCACCACCGCACCCTCGCCGATCTCCACGACTGGCCGCCGGGCGTATATCCCGTAGGCCGATTGGACCGGGACAGTGAAGGCTTGTTGCTGCTCACCAACGATAAATCATTGACCCATCGTCTGCTCGATCCCGCTTTTGCTCACCCCCGAACGTATTGGGTCCAGGTAGAGGGCGTACCCGATGCTGCAGCATTACAAGCCTTGCGAACCGGGGTGGACATTCGCATCCGGAAAAAAACCCATCGCACCCGGCCGGCCGAGGTCAGCCTCCTGGAAGAGCCCCCTCCCCTGCCCGAGCGCGACCCGCCCGTGCGCTTTCGCAAGACCGTGCCCGACAGCTGGCTGGAACTCACCCTCACCGAAGGCAAGAACAGGCAGGTGCGGCGCATGTGCGCCGCGGTGGGCTATCCGGTACTGCGGCTGGTAAGGGTTGGTATCGCAGGACTCGTGCTGCCACCAGAGATGCAGCCAGGTGAAGTACAGCCCATTCGGATTACAGATATTAAGGGGGCGTAGACATTCGATCGGCAGGCTTACCCTACAGGGTAAAATACATCTGTTCTCCGGGGTGAAAAGAAGCCATCTCAATTACCAGGTGAATGGGCGATCACCCGCACACTCACACTCACACCCAAACCCAAACCCAAACCCACACTCCAAAACCGAAGGTTTTGCCCTCAGCCGTTCTCAATACCGCCACTCGTCCAGGTACTTGCCGAACAGTTTGGCCAGGTTTTCAGCATCCGCTATTCCGCGGTGGTGAATACCGGTAAACTCAAAGCCCTCGGCCGTGACGGCCTGCTTGAGCCCTTTGGGCCTGCGAAGCCGGCGAATCTCCTGGTACTGCCGTTTGATGTTGAGATGGGGATCGATCCAGTCGTCGTCTATTTGGTGAAGGCGGCAATCCCGGACCAGCTGCTTTTGGTCAAAGGCGCCCCAGGAGCAGAAAATGACCTCCCCGTCGTCGAAGACTTCGGCCCAATCCTGAAAATCCTCAATGACCCGGGGAAAAGTTTCGGCCCGGTCTACATCTTCCTGGCGGATGCTGGTGAGCTCCTGGCAGAAGGGCGACAGATAGGGATTGACGACCGGCCGTATGAAGCGGTTGAAGGCATCCTCCACTTCGCCGTAGGCATTCATTTTGAGGGCACCGATCTCGATGGTCTCCTGCACCTGATTGGGCAGCCTGCCCTTCCAGCAGGTGGCTTCCAGGTCAAATACTATAAATCGCAAAACAGATCTCTTTTAAGGGCGGATGCGCTCTTGATCCTCCAGCAATAATTTGAGCTCATCGATGCGCTCCCGCAGTTCATCAATTTTTCCTTCCAGGTCCCGGTTGTTGTCCAGCGTCATCTCATCCACAAATACGGCATTGGCCAGCGACATGCCGAAGATCCCGCCGATGAGCACGATAAAGCCTATGTAAAAACGGGCCACGTACACCAGCACGGGATGTTCGGTGTGATCGGCGATAGCCTCGGAAATTTCGTTCCAACCTTCAATGGTAAACAACTGAAAAATGGAATAGGCCGAAATCAGCGGATCCCCGAAGTATTCCGGCACGGCCCTTCCGTACAAATGACAGGTGAAAATAGCCAGCATAAAATTGAGAAAGAAAAGGGCGGCAAGCACAAAGACCGATGCGCGGAGGGCCCGCCCCAGACCCGAGAGAATTTTGTTCAGGTGGGGAATGAATTGCACGAAGCGCAACAGGCGGAACAGCCTGAACAAGCGCAGTAACAGCAACAGGGAGGTATCCGGAATAGTCGGCAATACGTGCACAAGCAGCGAGGGCAGGCTCAAAACGACAATGGCAAAGTCGAAGCGGTTCCAGGATCTGGAAAAGTAATTTCTGGGCGATAGAACCCACATTTTCACTACCGCCTCTACAATATAAAAGACGATAAACAACTGATCGATGACCTCCAGTACCCTGTTGTGCCGCAGGCCCGGAAAGTACATGAGGAAAATGACCCCTGCATTCAGCAGGATGGCCACCATGATGTTCTTCTCATTGAGAAAAAAGCGCTTGATCATGTTCGCTACACTCATTTAACGTCTACGAGACTATCGGGTACCGCCTGCTCCTTTCCCGGCTTATTCCAGGCAATGCGATGTTGGAGTCCGTAATTCTCCAGGCGGTTGTGATAGTAGAACAAGACCTTAAAGCTTTCGCTCACCATCTCGCCGCTCTTGTTGTATTTGAGCGGCTTGTTGATGTGATAAGTACCCAATCGCCGCACGCCGTCGCGAATAAGGTCTTTTACCGGCCAGTCCAGCTGGGGGGCCAGTTTGATATTCCCGGCTGATTCCATGTGGTGCAGGACGGTCTGCAACTGATCGATCACATCGTGAAGCAGATCGGCGGGAAAAATGTACTCGTCGGTCGGAAGCCGAAGTATGCCGTAAATATCCAGTCCGCGATTCTCCCGGGCCAGAATCTCAAAAGCGGCAAAGGCCACCAGATGGCTGGAAAGAACGACATTGTCTTTGTAGTACCGCTCGACGATTTTGGCGGCTAAAATCTTGGTGTACTCGCTTTCCCGCTGCAGGTTTTGGTCGATCTCCTGCCCGCTCTTGAAGTATTCGCCCACATCGATCAGATTGCCGTACTTGTCGAAGCTGTTGCCTTCGGCATCCACCGGATTGCCCAGCACATCCATGGGCTGCCCGAAGGAGACGGTAATATCGTTGCCTTCAGTGAGGATCTGCCAGGCAAATTTGACCAGCCGGCGAAAGCGGTAAAACTCATCCCGGCCGCGGATATAGCGCTCTTTTCCCATGCGCCTCAGATGCTGATCGATGAGAAACTGAGCTTCCAGCACAAAGGGATAGCTGAGGATGAGGGGTACGATGAAAATTTTGTCGGCCTTGCCTTCCTGAGCCAGGGCCCGCTGAGCTTCCACCGCGGTGCCCAGCAAGCCCAGCTTGAGCTTGTCTTCCAGGGCGCCGGAGCGCGAGCGGGTTCCACCGGGGAAAAAGAGGCTGTTGGTGCCTCGCCGGATCGACAACATGGACATGGCCTTGAGGGTCTCCAGGTAGATGGGGTTTTTCTTGCGCCGGTCTACCCGGTAGGCGCCCAGCCGGTTCATAAAATAAGCCGTGTAGCCGGTGTTGTAGAGGTTGAGCCCCGCTCCGTAGGAAAAGGAGGGCAAGCCCACAAAGGCGTCGATGACGTAGCCGATGAGGATGGAATCCAGGTTGCTGAAGTGGGTAGGCACGATGACGACCGTCCCCTTCTGAAACAAGGCCCGGACCTGCTCCACTTTTCCCCGCACCTGAAAACGTCGGCTCAGGTTTTTGCGCCCGCTGCGAAAGACGCGCAACTTGGCAATGCGGCTGAGCAGATGATTAAAAAAGAAGGTGAGAAAACGGCGGGCAAACAAAAAGGTCTGTTTGTTGAAAGTGCCTACGATCTCCTCCGCATAGCGGTGCAAAATGGTTTGCAGGATCTCTTCATTGTTCTGCCTGGCGACAGATGCGGGCTTGTCCAGCGAGTGGCTGAGCAGCTTTTTCCGGATTTTTTTCCAAAACTGGCGTTCGTTGGGCGGATCGACCTTCCAGGGTTCCTCCTTGATGCGCACTCGTTCCTGGTAGATGGTGCGCGCCAACAGATCGGTGACCTCTTCCACCGGTGCATCCAGGATGCGAGACCGGGTGAATTCTTCAATTTCATGCACAAACCGCTTCCGGTCTTCGCTCAGCTTATAGATGGGCCAGTCCTCGATCTCCGGATAGAGATGCGGATAGGGTGGAAAGGATTCGCTCATGCCTGGGGTGGTTGTTGAGAAGCTTCGGCAGCTTCGGCTACGATTTTCTCGATGAAGGCAAGAATCTCCTCCCGCCCTCTTCCCTTTACAGAAGAGGTGACGAAGCGTTGCGGAAGGCTTTCCCAATACGCCAGCAGGGCCTTCTCGATCGCCTGAAGATTTGCCTCCAACTCGGCGGGTTTGATCCGGTCGGCTTTGGTGTAGGCCACGACGAAAGGTAAGCGCATCTCGCCCAGCCAATTGATGAAGTCAATATCCTTTTGCTGGGGCGGGATATTGGAATCGATCAGCACAAAGGTGCAAAGCAGGTTCGGGCGCTGCACCAGATAATCGCGGATCATTTTCATCCAGGCCTTGCGCTGGGTTTTCGAGCGGCGGGCATAGCCGTAGCCGGGCAGGTCGACCAAAAACCAGCGATCCTCAATGAGAAAGCTGTTGATCAGCTGGGTCTTGCCCGGCTTCTTGGAGGTATGGGCCAGTTCCTTCATCCCCACCAGCATATTGATGAGAGAGGACTTGCCCACATTGGAGCGCCCGATGAAGGCAAACTCCGATCGCGTGTCGTTCGGGCAGGAACGCACATTCGGATAGCTTCCCCGAAACTGAGCGCGCAGGTTGTACATAGGAATCCAAAAGTACGCGAATTCATTGGTAGGCGAAAAAAACAACACTTGGCCTTCCAAGGCGTTTTGGTCTTGCACAAGCTCTCGATCAAATCGCATGCGACCTCTTTTTTTCTGCCTGCTCGCCCTTTGGGGCCTCCTTTTTATCCATCCGGTCCGGGGCCAATTCAGCCTGGGTGCCAAAATGGGTATCAGCTCACCCGGCCTCAACCCGGAAGAACAGACGTTTTCCAATCCCGAACAAACGAACACTTATCGCTTAAAGCTGGAGCGGGCCCGGGCCGGATTCCATGTGGGGCTGGCTGTGCGGGTGCAGTTGGGTGCCCTCCTTCTTCAGCCCGAGTTGTTGTACGATACCTACACCGTCGAATACGAACTCGATCGCCTGGTCGACGGTGGCGGGCAAAGCCCTGTGCTCACAGCCCCGCGCGAGCGCTTTCACTACCTGGACTTTCCCCTGCTGGTCGGCCTGAAGCTGGGCCCTCTCCGACTGCATGCCGGCCCGGAAGGGCACCTGTATATCGGAAGTGATTCCGACCTGACGCGTTTTGTGGGTTACAGCGAATCCTTTTCCAGCCTCCAATGGGGCTGGGAAACAGGGCTGGGCCTGGACATCTGGAAGCTGACGCTTGATTTTCGGTACGAAGGACGGTTCAACCGCTTCGGCAACCACATCCGGCTCTACGGCCAGGAGAGCCCCTTCGATCAGCGCATGAACCGCTTTCTCATTCAGCTGGGCTATCGCTTCTGAGCAATCAAGTCCGAGGTATACCCTTATCTTTGATCGGAAACAAGGCATACAACCTCTCCAGCCTTCCCGGCCTCTTTACGGTCAGGAGCTATTTGAATGGGAAGGTATGCCATTAGCGCTGCGCATGACAGAATCGGAACTCATAGAAGGAGCACTACGAGGCGACCGGCTCATCCAGAAAGCCCTGTACGAACAGTACAAGAATGCCATGTTCACCACGGCCTACCGGATGACCAACGACTTTGACCTGGCCGAAGATGTACTTCAGGAAGCGTTTGTGAAGGTATTCAGCCATCTCAAATCCTTTCGCCGGGAATCCACCCTCGGAGCCTGGATCAAGACCATCGTCGTGCGCACGGCCCTGAGTAAGCTCAAACGGCAGCCGAGTTTTGAGCCCTTCGAAAACCACTTCGGAAGTGAGGTCGTTGATTGGGGTGATTATTTGCAGGCCGAATACCTGGAGCAAGCCATACAATCGCTACCGGACGGCTATCGAACCGTCTTCGTACTCATTGAAGTGGAGGGATACGCTCACAAAGAGGTGGCTGAAATGCTAGGCATATCCGAAGGCACGTCCAAGTCCCAGTTGTACTACGCCAAAAGGCGATTACAGGAAAAGCTTAAACACTTGGTAGGATCATGAATAGTCCCCATCCATTTCAGCAGGCCCTGCGGCAGCTACCTACCTATGAGCCTTCCACCGGCTTGTGGGACCGCATTCGCCATGACCTGGATCGACAAGAGGTGCTGCAGGAAGCGATCCGCGAGCTACCCACTTACGAGCCTTCGGCCGGCCTTTGGGAACGCATCGAGCCCCAATTATCCAAGCCAAAGCGAAGAATCCTTCGCTCCTGGTGGGCAACCGCTGCCGCTCTGCTCGCTCTGGCCGTAGCCTTGCCCTTGCTCTGGCCCCGGGACAAGCCCCTGGAAACCATAACCTTCGAAACCGTTCAGCAATCCGGCTGGCAGGAGCTGCAATGGGAGTTGCCGCCCGACGATGAGGAAGCCATCCGGGAGGTGGCCCAACGCTTCGCACAGAGCATCGTGGCCCGGCAGAGCGAAACCTATGATTTGCTCCAGAGCGAACTCAATGAGCTGGATGCCGCCAAGGACGAACTACAGGACATTTTGAATACCTATGGAATGGATCCCGAACTTATTCATCAACTGAAAGACATCGAACTGCAACGCGCTGAAGTGGTCAAGCGCATGGCCGCCTACATCTAAGCACGACGTATGACCCGGACCAAACATATCATCCTCTGTTCGCTGATCGCTCTGCTCGCAGCCCCCGGCCTGAGCCAGGAACTCCAACTGGCCTCCAAGACCATTGAGCAGACCTTCCCCTACCAGAGCGGTACGGAGGTGAACATCGAAGGCCAAAAAGCCGAGGTGTACATCGAGACCTGGGAGCGCGAGGAGGTAGCGGTTCGCCTGGTCTTAGAGAGCCTGCATCCCGACCGCCAGGCAGCTGCCGACGGTCTGGACCGCGTGGCGTATCAGCTGGAGCAAATTCAGGGAAAAGTGTACGTCCGCAATTACGCCAAGGGCGGAAACAGCTCCTCCGACGGACCCAGCCTCTCGGCCAAGTACTACATCCGCGTGCCGGCCGCCTGCCCGGTCTACCTGAAAAACCACTTCGGCTCGGCCACCATCAGCGACCTCAACAGTCGCCTGCAGGTCAACAGCCGCTACACCCAGATCGGCCTGGAGAACGTACAAGGCGTGATCGATGTGAGCACCCGCTTCGGCGATCTGGTAGGCCGCCAGCTGGACGGCACCATGACGGTGAATGCCCGCCGCTCCAACATCGACCTGCACGAGATCCGCGGCACCTACGACATCACCTCCCAGTACGGCACCATCCGCGTCTTCACGGATCCCAACCTGATCCGCCTCAACATCGATGCCACCCGCTCCGACGTTTTCCTCTACAGCGCCCAGCCCGAGATCTTCTCCTACGACATCGAGGCCACCCATGCCAAGGTGCGCACCCCCGACTGGATGCGCTTCCAGGCCCTGCCCTCCGGTAGCGAGGCCTCCAAGTCCAGCTACGTGCCCAATCGGGAGTACTACGCCCGCATTTCGGTGAAGATCAATTTCGGGGAGCTGTTCGTGGAAAAGCTGAAGTGAGGTTTGGGTTTGAGCTGCACAAACTTTTGAAGTCTCGAAGACTTCAAAAGTTTCGTCCGGATAGCACCTATCCGGGCGCCGGCCAGGCTCGGTGGCACTCCCAGGGCCGCTGAGACTTACCCAACTTCAAGTTAAAAGAAGGCTGAAATGAACCTGGGTTCTCCCTTACATGAGCTGTAGGTTTTTAATCCTGACATTTATCGTCAGGATAAGCGTGGGCCATACAGTGCAAAAGCTCACCCGCTAGTCTCAGGCCGCCTTTGGAGTCGACCTGAGCCAGGCCACTTGATTGTCTCGGGTCGATGTAGGGTTTGGGTTTGCCTGCCGGTTATCTGCCACGCCTTCGGCGGGAAATCCGGAGGCAAGCCTGATGACAGGCGGAAAGCCTAGTCATTACGGAGCCAACTGCGCGCCGGCCGGGCTCGGTAGTTTACCGGACCACAATGATCTTATCGGCATGCAATTCCACCAGATCGTGCTGTTTCATCAGGTCAATTAGCGCATCCAGGTTTTTGGAAAATAGCTCCATGACCGCTCTGAGACGCATATTTCCCACCTTGACCAAGATCAATTTGGAAGGTTTTGCCTGCACCAGAAAGGAATGATAAAAATCGACATCTTTTGAAATGACAACCCCATGGGTTCCTGCTTCCTGGAGGATGGCTTCGTCGCTACTTGCATTACCATCAGCCATTTCATGCGTATGAATAGCTTCATGGCCAAGTGCTCGAAGCAAACGCACAATTTGCTTCGGCAGGTGTGCATCCACAACAAACCTCATGCCGCAGTAGGTATTGCCAGGCTTCCCTTGCTATTTACGGCAAGCACAGCAAAGGCCAGGCAAGCCAGAATATCGTCCCGCTCCAGGTCCTCGAATTCCTCCAGCACTTCTTCCGGGGTATCACCGGCAGCCAGGTATTCCAGTATACTGGCAACCGGATACCGCAGATGGCGAATGCACGGCTTGCCATGACAAATAGTTGGATCAATTGTGATCCGGTTCAGTAGATCGGACTCGAGCATAGCCGGTTATTTTTCAACAATACAAAGGTACGGCATGGATTTGTTCCCCGCTCGGAGGCTGCACAAACTTTTGAAGTCTCGAAGACTTCAAGAGTTTCGTTGGTACCACCTATCCGCGCCTCGGCCAGGCTCGGTGGCACTCCCAGGGCCGCTGAGACTAAGCGGAGGAGTTCCAGCTCAATGCCCTCCCAATAGTCTCAGGCCGCCTTTGGAGTCGACCTGAGCCAGGCCGTTTACCTACCGGAGGCTGCCCAAACTTTTGAAGTCTCGAAGACTTCTAAAGTTTCGTTGGGTAGCACCTATCCGCGCGCCGGCCAGGCTCGGTGGCAATTCCAGGGCCGCTGAGACTTACCCAACTTCAAGTTAAAAGAAGGCTGAAATGAACCTGGGTTCTCCCTTACATGAGCTGTAGGTTTTTAATCCTGACATTTATCGTCAGGATAAGCGTGGGCTGTACAGTGCAAAAGCTCACCCGCTAGTCTCAGGCCGCCTTGGAGTCGACCTGAGCCAGGCCACTTGATTGTCTCGGGTCGATGTAGGGTTTGAGTTTGGAAGTGGGTGTGCCTTCTTGCCGGAGGCTGGGGGGTAGACCCTTTATCGACCCGGTTCAAAACTAAAAATTTACCCTTCAAGATTATTTCATGATTTCGCCGGCCGGACGATCGGGGGGATTAAACTCTTTTCCCCGGCTATGCCTTTTCTTTGCAGACACAAAAACGACAATCCATTGGAAATACACCGCCTGCCCTTCAGCGAGGTACCCCAGTTCTCCTCGCGCGACCGCGCCTATATTGCTGAGGAGGCCGCGCTGCGGCCGTTTTACCTTCACCCGCCTGCGCTGGAGCAATTTACCGAGGTAATCGCCATCCGGGAAACGCATCAACCCGACCGGCAGACCCTCGTGGAGGTTTTGAAGGACCAGTACTCAAACCGCCCGAAGCATGAAGAGGTGCTGCACGCGATCGACGCCCTGGCGGATGAGCAGACCTTCACCGTCACCACGGCCCATCAGCCCAGTCTGTTTACCGGGCCCCTCTACTACATCTACAAGATCGTCTCCACCATCCACCTGGCCCGGCGGCTGCAGGAGGCCTATCCGGACCATCGCTTCGTGCCCGTATTCATCAGCGGGGGCGAGGATCACGATTTCGAGGAGATCAACCACGCCCACCTGTTCGGCAAGACCATCCGCTGGGAGCAGGACCGGGGCGGCCCGGTAGGCCAGTTGCCCACGGAGAGCCTGGCCCGCCCCCTGCAGGAGCTCAAGGAGATTCTGGGCGAGCGGGATGCCGCCCAGGAGCTGTACGAGGGCATCCGGGAAGCCTATACCGGGAACGAGAAATACGGCGAGGCAGCCGCTCACCTGGCCGCCGGCCTGTTCGGCTCATACGGATTGGTGGTGCTGGACATGAGCGATGCCCGGCTCAAACGGCTTTTTATACCGCATTTCAGGAAAGAACTGTTGGAACGGCCCTCCCGGGCCCTGGTGCAGACCGCCCAGAACCAGCTGGAAACAGCGGGCTTTTCCGGCCAGGCCCATGCCCGGGAGATCAACCTCTTTTACCTCGGCCCCGGCTATCGCGAACGCATCGAATACACGGATGGTCGCTACCAGGTGCTCAACCAGGACATCCAGTGGACCGAGGAGGAGCTGCTGGCCGAACTGGAGCGCGCCCCCGAGCGCTTCAGCCCCAATGTGGTGATGCGGCCGCTCTACCAGGAGTTCATCCTGCCCAATCTGGCCTACATCGGCGGCGGGGGCGAGCTGGCCTACTGGCTGGAGCGAAAGGCCCAATTTGAGCACTTCGGCATCCCCTACCCCATGCTCGTCCGGCGAAACTCGGTGCTGTGGATCGACAGGACCACCGCCAAAAAGATGGACAAGGTGGGCCTGAGCATACCCGATCTGTTCGAGGATACGGAAGTACTGGTCAAACGATATGTGCGCAAACACACCGAAAACGAGCTCAGCCTGAAGGAGGAGAAAAAAGCCATTCAGCAGCTTTTGGATCAGGTGGTGGAAAAGGCCCGGGAGATCGACCCCACCCTGGTGAAATCCACCAAAGGTGAAGGCACCAAGATGCTGAACGGGCTCAACGCCCTGGAGGCCAAGCTCATCCGCGCCGAAAAGAACAACCACGACATCGCCATCAACCAGATCCGCTCGGTCAAGGAGCGCCTCTTCCCAGGCGACGGCCTGCAGGAGCGCCACGATAATTTCATGACCTTCTACCTGCGCTACGGCGAGGAATTCATGGAAACGCTGCTGCGGGAACTGGATCCCCTCCGAAAGGAGATGATCGTCGTTTACGATGGCTGATCGCTGAATACCTTACCGCTTCAGCCAGCCGGTGATGCTGAGCCGGGGCTGCCGCGCCGGGCGCACCTCGTGTTCGAGCTCGCCACTGCGGAATACGACCAGACGTCCGGCCTGCGGGAGGACGGAAACGGTCTCCCCCTGCAGATAGAGCACCAGTTCGCCGCCCATGGCGGGCAGCCAGTCTTGGTTGAGATAGCAAACGACGGAATACTGCCGGCTGTCATCGACGGAAAAGCGATCCAGGTGGCGGCGGTAAAAGGCACCTACCGGATACAAGGCATAGTGAAACTCGAAAGATCGAAGTCCGGTGTAGCAGGTGGCGTTCAGGTAGTGCATAAAATGCCCGATGCGCTCCAGGTATTGGCGTTCGGCCACGTCGGGGCTGTTCTCGGACAGCCAGTGGATGTGATCGCCGCGCACCTGTAGGTTTTTCGTGTGCAGGGTCCCCTTGCCGATGCCGGCCTGCCGGAACTGGCCCTGCTCGAACTTCTGCAGCAATAGAACGGTCAATGCGCGCACATCCTCACCGGGAAGAAAGTCGTCCAGAACGGCGTAGCCTTGCTCGGCCAGGCCCTCGACCAGGAATTCGTAAGTGGGTTCCATCGCAGCGCCAAAAAAGACGGACGAAATTACAATGGAAACCCGAATGCGTAGCAGAAAATATTCAGCCCGGGACTGCTATTGAACGTCGTAAAATAGGAGGAGGTCGCTGATGGTCTCCTTCAGGTCCTTGCGGTCCACGATGAAATCCAAAAAGCCGTGCTCGAGCAGGAATTCGGAGCGCTGAAATCCTTCGGGCAGATCCTGTTTGATCGTCTCCTTGATGACCCGTGGGCCGGCAAAGCCGATGAGGGCTTCCGGCTCGGCAAAGTTGATGTCGCCCAGCATGGCGAAGCTGGCCGTTACGCCTCCTGTAGTCGGGTCGGTCATCAGCGAAAAATAGGGGATCCTGGCTTGGGCCAGTTGGGTGAGCTTGGCGGCCGTTTTCGCCATCTGCATGAGCGAAAAGGCCGACTCCATCATGCGGGCACCGCCCGACTTGCTGATGATGAGCAGGGGCGTTTGGGTTTCCCTGCAGTGGTCCACTGCCAGGGCAATGCGCTCTCCTACCACGGAACCCATACTGCCGCCGATGAACTTGAAGTCCATGGCACTGATCACCAGGGATTTGCGATTCACCTTTCCTTTGGCCACGGTGATGGCGTCGGTCAGGTCGGTCTTTTCGTAAGCACTTTTCAGGCGCTCGGTATAGGCCTTCATATCCTCAAAGGAAAGCATATCCTTGGCGCGCAGATCCGTAAAAAGCTCTTCGTAATTGCCATCGAACAGCAAGTCAAAATAATCGTGGGATCCAATGCGGACGTGATAATTGCATTTCGGGCATTTGAAGAAATTGTCTTTTAATTCCTTGACCGTGCTCGTTTCTTTGCAACGCTCACATTTATACCAAAGCCCTTCGGGTGTATCTTTTTTATTCCGGGTAGCCGTCTGGATACCGTCTTTCAATCGCTTGAACCAACCCATGATCTTGTTCTTTTGCTCAGCCGATCGAGCTTTCCGGGGTTATGAGGAGCAAAGGTACGAATACCCCCTGAAGTGCGAAGTTGCGATTCAGTAACGGTAGGTTTTCACCGCATCTACAAAAGCCCTGACCCCGTCCAGCGGCGTGTCGGGATACACCCCGTGCCCCAGGTTGGCGATGTGCCTGCGACCAAAGGCATGCAGCATCTCACCGGTTGCCCGGCGCACCTCCTCCGGCGAGGCATACAATTGGCAAGGATCCAGGTTGCCCTGCAAAACCAATTGATCGCCGACTTTCCGCCGCGCATCTTCGGGCCGGTGATTCCAGTCCAAGCCGATCACCTGGCAGTCCAGCCCGCTGATTTCCTCCAGTGCAAACCAGGCCCCCTTGGCAAAGAGCGTGACCGGCACCGCGTCCAGAGCATCGCAGATTCGCTTCAGATAGGGAAGCGAAAAGTCGCGGTAAAGCCGGGGGCTGAGCATGCCGGCCCAGGAGTCGAACACCTGCACCAGGTCGGCTCCGTGTCGCACCTTGGCCTGCAGATAGTGAATGATGGTATCCGTAATTTTTTCCAGCAAGGCATGGGCCGAAGCGGGCTCCCGGTAAAGCATACGGCGCGCTTTGGAAAAGGTTTTGGATCCCTGGCCTTCCACCATGTAGGCCAGAAGGGTCCAGGGTGCCCCGGCAAATCCAATGAGAGGTACCCGGCCGTCTAAAGCCGCTTTCGTCTCTTCTACCGCCCGGTAAACATACTCCAACTCAGAGGCGGCATCCGCACCTGCGCGCAACTTCTCGATGTCCTGCCCACCGGATATAATGCGGGGAAAACGGGGCCCCTTTTTCTCTACCATTTCATAGGGCAGGCCCATAGCCTCGGAAATCACGAGAATGTCGGAAAACAAAATGGCGGCATCTACCCCCAACTCGTCCACGGGCTGAAGGGTCACCTCGGCGGCCAGGAATGGGGTTTCCACCAATTCCTTAAAGCCCGATAGCCGTTCGCGAATGGCCCGGTACTGAGGCAAGATGCGGCCCGCCTGGCGCATGAGCCATACCGGAGGCCGTTCGACCCTTTCGCCCCTCGCCGTCCGGAGCAACAAATCGTTCTTTACATGCATACGGCAAGTTTAGTCTAATTTTTTCAGATGCCGCTCACAGCCTTTTTGGGATTTCTGTAAGTTTTTTATAAGAGGAAAATTTTAACTGAGTAAAATATTTCTTTAACAATAAGCAGTATATCAGCCGTCATGGATGCCGGAAGGGAGAAAATCCGGTTTCTGCCGTTCCTGCTTCTTTTCTTATTTTTCGCCTTTTGTAAACCCAGGTGACCATGAAAAGACTTCCGCTCCACGTGCGCATCATCATTGGATTGGTGCTCGGCATTATCTATTCGTTTGTGTCCAGTTACCTGGGGTGGAATGCTTTTACACTGGACTGGATTGATCCCTTCGGCACCATCTTCATTCGCCTGCTCAAATTCATTGCGGTTCCCCTGGTGCTTTTTTCCATCATCAGCGGGGTATCCGCCTTACCTGACCCCAGCCGGCTGGGGCGGATGGGCGCAAAAACCCTGGTGGCCTATCTGGTAACAACCGTGGCTGCGGTGACCGTGGGCCTGGTTCTGGTCAACCTCTTGAAGCCCGGCAACTACATAGCCGAAAGCCAGCGCATCAAAAACCGGATCAAATACGAAGTATGGGCAACTCACACCCCGGCGGGCAAGATCCTGGATGGGAAGGATTTCCGAAACAAAGCCGAATACGCCGAACTCACAGCGGCGGCCAGGCAGGAGGTGCAGCGGGAAGAAAGTGCCGAAGACGTAAAGCAAAAGATGGAAGCGGCCGAATCTCTGCGCGGAGCCAGCCCCCTTCAGTTTCTGGTGGATTTCGTGCCGGACAACATCTTTGCGGCGCTTTCGGATGGCGGACGCATGTTGCAGGTCATCTTTTTCGGCATTTTTTTCGGCATCGTCTTACTGCTGATCCCCAAGGAAGCGGCCAAGCCCGTAACCGACCTGGTAAACGGCGTCAATGAGGTCTTTCTGAAAATGGTCGAACTGGTCATGGAGGCGGCACCTTTTTTCGTTTTTGCGCTCATGGCGGGGGTAATCGCCAAAATGGCCGACAGCCCGGCCGAAGTCCTGGAGATCTTCAAAGGCCTGCTCTCCTATTCGTTGGTCGTAACGGCCGGCTTGTTGTTCATGATCTTTATCTTTTATCCGCTGCTCGCTATTCTAATTGTGCGGCAGTACAATTATCCGGAGTTTTTCCGGCGCATCAGCCCGGCCCAGTTTTTGGCTTTCAGTACCAGCTCCAGCGCAGCCACTCTGCCGGTTACCATGGAATGCGTACGCGACAATTTGGGGGTGTCCAAGAACGTGACCAATTTCGTTTTGCCCATCGGAGCCACCGTCAACATGGACGGCACCAGCCTGTATCAGGCGATCGCCGTCGTTTTTCTGGCCCAGATGCACCTCGTCGACCTCAACTTTTCTCAGCAACTCACCATTGTTCTTACAGCCACGCTGGCCTCGATCGGCTCGGCCGCTGTGCCCAGTGCCGGCCTGGTGATGCTGGTGATCGTGCTTCAGTCCGTAGGATTGAATCCGGCCTGGATCGCAATTATTTTTCCTGTAGATCGCATTTTGGACATGATACGCACCGTTGTAAACGTTACAGGTGATGCTACGGTATCCAGTGTGATCGCCAAATCTGAAGGCGAATTACAACCGGTGCCCTAGATGCAACCCCAGACATCCCCCCTTCATTTTTCAAAACCGATGCTATGTACTCGATGAAAACAGCTTTGCTGTGGATTCTTGCCATAGGCACATCCGCCTGCATCCAGATCGACAATGCCTTTACCGGCCTTCCTCCCGGCCCCTGGCGCGGAGAGTTGCTGCTGGAAGACCTGCCCGGCCAAACCGTGAAGCTGGAAGAAGGCGTAGAAATGCGCTTTGAAGAGGTAACCCAGGGCGAATTGCCCTTCAATTTTGAAGTGACCTACACCGACGACTCTACCTTTTACCTGGAATTCATCAATAGCGAGGAACGCATCCGGGTGGATGAGATCGTCATGGGGCTGGACCGGTCCACGGCGCGCGATACGCTCACCATCACCTTTCCGGCCTACGGCACCTACATCAAGGGCGAATTCGAAGAAAACGTGATCAACGGGGTGTGGGTGGACCCCAGCCGGGGGGACGATTACGAGATTCCGCTTACGGCGCGCTTTGGGGAAGACCACCGCTTTACGCGCTTGCGCAAAGAACCCATCATGGACGTAAGCGGCCGCTGGGAGGTGACCTTCGGCCTGGACAAGGAAGAAACCGAAACCGCCATAGGCGAATTCGAACAGGACGGCAATGAACTTCGCGGCACCTTTCGCACTCCGACCGGCGATTACCGCTTCCTGGAGGGCACCGTACAAGCGAACAAACTCTACCTGTCCTGCTTCGACGGCACCCACGCCTACCTGTTCGAAGCCAAAATTCAGCCCGACAGCAGCTTACTGGGGGTGTACCGCTCCGGCACCCATTACAAAACCCTGTGGGAGGCCCGGCGAAATGAAGCCATCGAATTGCCCGACCCGTTTCAACAAAGCCCGGCGAACGGAAGCGAGGCATTGGCTGCGCTGCGTTTTCCCGCCCCGGACGGACGCGTCCTGGGACCGGCCGACTTGGAGGCTCCCGTCAGGCTCATCCAGATCCTGGGCACCTGGTGCCCCAATTGCCTGGACGAAACCCGTTTCATCCGGGATTACCTGGCCGAGCATCCCGAGCTCCGCGTCGATGTTCTGGGGGTAGCCTTTGAGCGCTACACCGACACCACTCGCGTGATGCAGCAGTTGCGCAGGTACCGCGAAAAAATGGACCTCCCCTATCCCATCGCCTGGGGCGGCCGTGCTTCCAAGGCAGAAGCCGGCCGGGTTTTCTCCATGCTGGACGAAGTCAGGGCCTTCCCCACCCTGCTTATTTTGGACGGTAACAATAAGATCCGGTATGTGCACACCGGGTTTTCCGGACCGGCCACAGAGCAGTATGCGGATTTTTCCAGGGCCTTCCACGAAATAATCACGGAACTCTACCAAGAAGCCGACAAAGAACTGTAACTTTCCTCATTAATTAGTACCTGAACCCGTTCATCCCATGCAAACGATTACGCTCGCGTACTGCATTGACAATGTAGCTCTTGCCGACTCCTTGGAAGAATATCTCAAGTTGGCAGGCTACCGCTCTCATCACGAATACAACACCTCCGACAAATCAGCTCCCAGCCTGAGCGATCGGCTCACTGATCAAAGCGATCCCATTGTTCTGCTCATCAGCGACAACTACCTGAAGTCTCCCCAATGCATGGAAGGCGCACTGGGGCTGTTGCAACGCAAGCGGGATCAGATCTTTCCGGTCATTATCGACGGCAAGGCAAAAGGCGAATCGAACGAGGTGATCCCCACCCGCTTCGAGCGCGTCAGCGATATCATTCAATATATCAATTACTGGCAGGAACAATACCTCGACCTGCGTCGCCAGAAACGCCAACTCTCGGATCTGGACGAAGCTTCTATGGAAGCCCATCTGCGCACCGTGCGCAGTATTTCCGGAGAAATCGGGGAGTTCCTGCGGCTGCTCCGGCAAATGAATTTCGTATCCTGGGATGCCTTTCAGGAGAATCACTTCGAACGCTTGTTTGCCTTTTTGCAGGATGAGGCCGCCTGGAACAAGCTCAAATCCAGTGAAGTAGAGGTTTCCGTATCTCAAAAACCCGAAGCCAAAGAGGCCCGGGAAACAGATCGTTCGGAAGAAAAGCCCATTTCCTCTGAAGAGCAGCCGGCCGAAGAACAGGAGTCGGTAATTGAGCAATTCGAAGGCAAAAAGAATCTGGAACGCATCATAGAAAAACCCTGGGAACGGATTAAAGGAAGCGAAAAACCCCAGGAAGAGCCTCCGGTAGAAGAACCGGAGGAAGAATTCGAAGAGGAAGAGGAACAGGCCGAGCGCTCCAATGGATTGTCTTTTGAATTCGAGCATCAGAACCGGGATGAATCCACTGAAGAAGCTCCGGCCGAAACGGTGGATGAAGACCAGCCTTCGATCGTGGATGTGGAAGAGACCCTCGAGGAACTGAAAGAATTGCTGGAGGACGAACGGCCGGAGGAAGCCCTGGATCTGATCCAGGAGAAACTCCAGTTTTTTCCCAAGCATCCGGAGTTGCTGTTCCAGATGGCTCTGCTGCAAATGCGCAACCGGAAAGACGTGGGCGCAGCGAGGCAAACCCTCGATCAGCTTCTCGACTCCGACCCTCACCACATGGACGCGCTCTTCTTGCGAGGCGAATTGGCAGAACATCAGGAAGATTTTACCCGCGCCCTGACCGATTACGAAAAAGTACTTGAGTACGCCAAGGATTACCCCAACCTGTACTACCGGCTGGGTATTCTCCTGGCCAACCATTTTCAGGAGCAAAAGCGCCTGGCGGCGAAATACCTCAAGCGCGCCATCAAGCGAGACAAGGCCAATGCCGATGCCCGCTACCAATATGCCCTCCTTCTTGCTGAAGCCCTTGACAAGCCGGAGAAAGCGATCAAATACTTCGAAAAGACCCTGGATATCGAGCCCGATCATCCGTTCGCCCAATACGACCTGGCCCTTCTGCATCACAAACTGGGCCACCCGGAGCAAGCCTGGAAGGCCTACCGGGAAGCCATACGGATCAACCCGGAACTTCAGACCCCGGAAAACGACCAGGCCTTTTCCTACGAGAAGTCAGGCGAAGAAACGGCTGAACAAGTAGCTGTACCGGGAGAAGAAGCGGAATCTGTCGGGCAGGATACCATAGAAGCGCTGCGCAACAACCTGGTAAAGCTGGAAAAACTGTTGGTCCGCCAGGCTCGGAAAGAAGAGAAAAGGCCTTCCCGTCGCAGAGAACACGAACAACAAACGGTTCTGATCACCGGCGCCACCTCGGGCATCGGCAAAGCGACTGCGGCGCTGTTTGCCCGGGAAGGATTCCGGGTTATTCTCTGCGGGCGGCGGGTCGATCGCCTGAAAAACCTGCAGGAGTGGTTTGCCAAACGGTATAACAATCCGCACACTTACCTGCTGTCGCTGGACGTTCGCGACCTGGCTTCCCTTCGCGATAAGCTGCAATCCATGCCCGACGAATGGAAAGAGGTGGATATCCTCGTCAACAATGCCGGCAAAGCACTGGGCATGCATCCTGTCTTCACCGGCAACCTGGAGGACTGGGATGAGATGATAGACACCAATATCAAAGGCGTATTGTACCTCACCCGCCTGGTCGCTCCCCTGATGGTGCGCCGGCGCAAAGGCCATATCATCAATGTAGGCAGTACAGCCGGCAAGGAGGTGTACCCCAACGGCAACGTCTACTGCGCGACCAAATTTGCCGTGGATGCCCTCACCAAGGGGATGCGCCTGGACCTCCACCCCTTCGGAATACGGGTGAGCCAGGTAAGCCCGGGCCATGTTGAGGAAACGGAGTTTGCCCAGGTTCGCTTCGGAGGGGATGAAGGGAAGGCCAAAATCTACGAGGACTTTCAGCCGCTGAAAGCCCGCGATGTCGCCCGGGCGATCTACTTCATAGCCATGGCCCCGAAGCGGGTAACCATACACGATATGGTGTTCACCGGAACCCAGCAGGCCAACTCCTTCATCATCGATCGCAGCGGAAGAGAACGCTTCGAGGAAGAAGAGTGAGGTTTCACACCTAGTGTTTTACAAAGCTCCGGCTGAGGATCCGGTTGTGCAGCCGCACTTTGGCCAGGTAGACCCCGGCGGGAAGCCCGCTCGCATTGTAGGGTATTTCCATCCGGCCGGCACCGCCGGTCTGAACTTCCCACAAGTCCATGAGCTGTCCGCTTGCTGCTGAAATAATGGCGATCTCGGCGAATTTTCCCGGTTCCGTATTTGAGAACTGGAGGGTGATCCGGTCTCGGGCGGGCGAAGGGAAAACCAGAAGTCCGGAAGCTTGCGGATCCAGGATCTGCGTTACACTGACCGAAGTGGTATCCTCCACCTCCCGGGAAAGCGAATCCAGGGGAAAAGATCGAATAGAGCGGGCGTAGGTACCGGCCACCAACTCATTGCGCAGCTCGTTCCAGGCGAGGTCGTAGACCGGTATAAAGGGAAAGGCTGTCCCCAGACGGCCCCAGGAAGCCCCCTGGTCCAGGCTGCCGTACACGCCTCCGTCGGTGGCAACGAACAGCAAGCTATCCCGGCTGCCCGGCAACACCAGAATCTCATTAATGGCCAGATCGGGAAGATCCGAGGAAATGTCCTCCCACTGGTCACCCCGATCTTTCGACCGAAAAAGCCTGGGAGCAAACTCGTTGTTCTTATACCCCGAATGCGCTACATATACCCAATCGGCCTGATCGGGCGAAGCGACCACATCCGTCACATACCGGTCCGGAAGTCCCGCGCTGATAGAAGCCCAGGTGAAGCCGTCGTCAGCGGTGCGCCACACATTCCCATCGGTCGTGCCCACATACACGAGACCCGGTTCGACGGGGGATTCGTGGAGGGCGCTGATCGTGTGGAAGGGTGCCCCGAAAATATTACCGTCGGTCAGGTCATCGCTGATGGGCTCCCAGCTGGGGGGATGGCCGGCCTCGCTTCGGTACATGCGAAAGGTGCCGGTGTACATGACGTTTGGATCGTGGGCACTGATCTGATAAGGCATGTCCCAGTTGCGACGATCGTCGCTTTCAATGCCTTCCCGGCCGTTATACCAGCTTTGACCGGCATCCGGAGACCCCACGATGCCTCCGTTCTGCGTTTCGGCGTACCAGATGTTGGGATCGTCGGGGTGAAAGGCCATGGAAAATCCATCGCCACCATAAATGCGGAGCCAATCCATGTCGGGGGAAGTGCCGCCGGAAGTGCCCTGATCTTGCGCCCCACCGTAGTACCAATCGGGCAGGTGGGGGTTATAAGCTACCCGGTAAAAATCAGAAGCGGAAATCCGGTCGATTCGGGTCCAGTTAAATCCATTGTCGTCGCTCTGGTAAATTCCACCGTCCGTCGTAAGCAAGCAGGTATTCTGGTCGATCCATTGCAGATCGTGTTTATCGGCATGTACCTGGTATTGCCACCAGGGCGGAGTAGTCATAAACCAATCGGCGCCCCCATTTGTGGAACGCCACAGGTCCACCCCGAGCAGGAAGATATCCTCATCGTCATAAGGATTATATCGAATGTCGCCAAAGTACCAGCCGAATCCCCCAAGCGGGTTTTGGGCAAACAAGAGATCGCTTTCTTCCAACAGGGCTTCCCAGTTGGCCCCGCCGTCCTCGGTTTCATACACATTGAACAGTCGATTGTCGGTACCGACCACCGAGGCTACCAGTTTCTGAGGGTTCTGGCCGGAAATGGATAATCCGATACGCCCAACCGCACCCATCGGCAGTCCTCCGCTGAGCATTTGCCAGCTGTCGCCTCCGTCCAGGCTCTTCCAGACCCGGCCGTGCTGGCCACTCACTGCAGAAAAGGCGTTATTGCGGATCCGATTCCAGGTAGCGGCATACAGAATATCGGGATTGGTAGGATCCATAACGATATCCGTCACGCCGGCACTATCACTTACGAACAAGATCTGATCCCAGGTCTGTCCACCATCCTGGGTGCGGTACAGCCCCCGGTCGGGTGTGGGCTCAAAAGGGAGCCCCATGGTGCCCACCCAAAGCGTATTGGGGTCTGTGGGGTGAATAAGGATCTTGGAAATTATGCGCTGGTCGATCAGCCCAAGGGAGGTCCAGCTTTCGCCTCCGTCAGCAGATCGCCAGAGTCCATCGCCTATAAATGGATAGCCGGAAATATTCGGATCGCCCGTACCCACATAGATGGTGCTGTCGTCTTGGGGATCGATAGCCAGCGCTCCTACGGAAAGAAACAGCTGGTCGTCGAAAACGGGTTGCCAATCTGCTCCTCCATTCGTGGTCTTGAACACCCCACCCACGGCAAAGCCGACGTACCGCACGTTGGGATCTCGCTTCGAATACGCCACGGCATTAATCCGGGCTCCCAGGTTGCCCGGCCCCCGTTCGATCCAGGGTACATCGAAACCCTGCGGGGCATTCCGGGCGGTCAGCCTAGTGCGGGCCTCCCGCAAGGCGGCGGTGTAGACCGGGAGCGAAAGGCGCCCATCGGGCCCGGCTCGCTGAAGGAAAAACTGATCGGCAGGGCGATGCTTTTCGGCGAGCACTTCGCCTTCGGGAGCCTGCTCGTCTGCCGGGGCAGAGCAGCCGGCCAAGAGCCATAAAAGAAAAAAGAACGAACCGAGAAATCTATGCATGGAAAGGGTTGGGTTTTAGCTGGATAATAGGATTAATCATTAGCCTTTACTAATATAAGTGTTCGGTCCAGAGTCAAAATATCAACCTTTGTAAGAAAGCTTACGGATGGAGGTATTACTCCAAAAGAAAGGTGCGCAGATCGATGGCCTCTTCCGGCTTCATGCGGCCGCTCAGCACGAGCCGCACTTCCCTGCGCCGGGGCGCTGCGTCGTACCGCTGCTGTTCGATTTCATTGAGCGGAAGCACCGGGGGGATCTCGGTGGGCTTACCGTCGTCGTCAAGACCCACAAAGGTGTAGTAGGCCTGATTGCAACGGCGGTTGTCGCCTCCCTTGATGTTGGAAGCAAAAACCTCTACATGGATCTCGATAGAAGTGCGAAAAGCCCGGGTAGCGGTAGCTTCTATGGTCACCACATCGCCTAATCGGATGGGCCGCTGGAAAGAAACGTGATCGACCGAAGCCGTGACGACGTAGGTCTCACAATGCTTTCCCGCACAGATCGCACTGGCGATGTCCATCCAGCACAGCAAATTGCCGCCCATGAGGTTGCCCATGGCATTGGTATCGTTGGGCATGACCATCTGCGTCATGACCGTGCGGGAGAACTCCACGCGTTTGGGGTTTTTCGTTTTCGACATGGGGGAAGAGTGTGGAGCCAGACCCTTACCGGATCATTACGCCCCGTTGGTTGATAAATGGTATGCTGGTGAAGTGATGCTCCGAAATGGATCCTTTCACAAAGACGTATTTCTTGTCATACATGTAACCGTCGTGCTGGAAACTGACCCAGTACTCGTTGGTCAGTTCAAAAACTTTGGGTTGTATGGGCTCGATCTGGACACAACGCTGAGGGCCTACCTCCACGAAGTAGTGGCGAAGGATGGTGGTTTCCTTTTGCTCGCCGCCGATCTCACCGTACCCTTTTGAATTGACCAGCACATTGCGGATGGATTCGTCCTTCAGGTTGACCAAAAAAGTGTCCCACAAGGCCTCTTCATCCGGTGCGTCTTCCCGGGGCACAATAGCGATAGCTACGTCTTCAACCTTATACTGTGGAATATCCTTCTTCATGGGTATTTTCCAGGTAAGTCATATCAAATAGTTCGGCAAAGTGGCCCTTGAGCTTGCGCTTCACCTCCTCCATAGGCACTTCTCTGCCCAATTCCCGCGCCATGCTGGTCACGTCCTTATCAGCCTCCTGTATGCCGCAAGGCACAATATGCCGGAAATGCGAAAGCTGTGTATTCACATTGAATGCAAAGCCATGGAGTGTTACCCAGCGAGAGAGGTGCACGCCGATGGCGCAGATTTTCCGTTTGGGTTTTCCGTCTAACCAAACGCCCGTATAGCCGTCTTCCCGATGTCCCTCCAGCCCGTATTCGGCCAGAGTTCGAATGACGGCCTCCTCCAGATAACGCACGTAGCGGTGGACATCTGTAAAAAAATCGTCAAGATCCAGGATGGGATAGCCCACGATCTGGCCGGGACCGTGATAGGTAATATCCCCACCCCGATTGATTTTATAGAATTCGAAACCCTGGGATTTCAGCTCGGATTTGTCGAGCAAAAGGTGATCCGGCGAACCGCTTTTACCCAGAGTAAAAACGGGCGGATGCTCGCAAAACAGCAGGGTGTTGACGGCGCCATCTGCTTCGGGAGGAAGCGCTTGGCCTTTGCGGACAGCTCGTTTGCGCGCGATCAGCCCCTGGTGAATCCGACTTTGGTATGCCCAGGCATCGGCATAGGAGATCCGGCCTAGATCCTCAAATCGTACGTGCTGCATAGGTTTCAAAGATAGCAAGGATTACTCGCCGGGTAAAACGCCCGCGAGCCTCTCTGGGGTACTAACAAAAGCAGCACACCTCAGTTGACTACCGCTCGGCAGCACGAACAAAAAGCCTATTTTTGGGCCCGAAAAAAATCAGCCATGATCCAATACGCTTTGGTTTTGAGTTTGCTCGCCGCCTTCCTCCTCTGGGGCTGTGAGGGCGACAACGGTCAGCAGACCGATTCTTCGGACGATGCCACCGTTCAGGCAGACACCCTTCGATACGACCGGGAGATCCATCTGGCCAACATTCGCCAGCTCACCTTCGGCGGCGACAATGCCGAAGCGTATTTCAGCTTTGACGACACCCACCTGGTCTTTCAGGCAAACAACGAGGCCTGGGGGACGCAGTGCGATCAGATCTTTTACATGCCGGTAAGCGGTTATGCAGGGGAACAGCCGCCCATGTTGAGCACGGGGGAAGGTCGCACGACCTGCTCCTATTTCCTTCCGGGGGATACGAGTATTCTCTATGCTTCCACTCACCTGGCAGACACTGCCTGCCCGGAAAGTCCGCGCATGATCAATGGGAAATACGTCTGGGCGATTTACGACAGCTACGACATATTCACGGCCGACCTGAAGGGCAACATTCTAAACCGGCTGACCGAAGAGCCGGGCTACGATGCCGAAGCCACCCTTTCCCCCGACGGGTCGCGCATCGTGTTTACCAGCACCCGTTCCGGAGACCTGGAGCTTTGGACCATGAAGACCGACGGGAGCGAACTTCATCAGGTAACCGACGAGCTCGGTTACGATGGCGGCGCCTTCTTTTCGCCCGACGGGAATAAGCTGGTCTTTCGCGCCTCGCGCCCCAAGACGCCGGAAGCGCGGAAAACCTACAAGGAGCTGTTGGCCAAAGGACTCGTCCAACCCACCGAAATGGATATTTTCGTCTGCAATGTGGACGGCAGCGACATGCAACAGATCACCGCCTTGGGCGGTGCCAACTGGGCCCCGTACTTTCACCCTACCGGCGAACGCATTCTCTTTGCCAGCAACCACCACACGGAGAGCCGGCGCACGTTCAACCTCTTCTCCATCAAGCTGGACGGCACCGGGCTGGAACAAATCACCTATGACGATACCTTCGACGCCTTTCCCATGTTTTCCCGCGACGGAACCAAGCTGGTTTTTTCGTCGAATCGAAACAACGGGGGCACTCGAGAGACCAACGTGTTCCTGGCCGACTGGATAGAGACGCCCACTCTTTCAGAAAAATAGTAGGTGGGCCAGACGCTCCTTTTCCCCATACAATTCGTACCTTTTGCCGGTATTCAACACCTGAAAACCCATGGTACGTCTTGTCCTTGCCTGCTTGGCTCTTGGCGTGGGCTTTGGAGTCCAAGCCCAGAACGGCTTGCCCCCGCTGGCCGGTGCGCGCAGTGCAGGGCTTGCCTACAACCGGGTTCTTTTTCAGGACATCAACAGCACCTTTGGGAACCAGGCCGGATTGGCTTTTCTGGAAGGCTGGGGACTGACCGCTCAGGTCGAACAGCGCTTCATCCAGTCCGAAATTCGCTCCTTTGCCTTCGGCGGAGCGATTCCTTCCGCCCTGGGTACTTTTGCTGCCAGCGTACATTACTACGGCGTGGAACTGTACAATGAGCAGCGCTTTGGTCTGGCTTACGCCCGCCAGCTCTTTGAAGGCTTTTCGATTGGTGCGCAATTCGATCTCATTAGCTTTCGCATTCCGGAATACGGCAACAAACTGATTCCCACTTTCGAACTGGGCTTGCAGGCCCGTATCCTCCCCGAATTGCGAATGGGCTTTCATCTGTACAACCCCATCCGAACGGAAGTCGTGCAGGAAGAACTCCTGCCAACCCTCATAGCAGTAGCAGCTGCCTATGAGCCCTCCTCCAAGGTAAGCCTGATGGTGGAAGTGGAAAAAGATATTGACCGACCGGTCCGCATCAAAGGCGGTATCGAGTATTATGTACTCGATATTTTGCCCATACGCCTGGGGGGTGCCACCCAGCCCGCTTCCTTCACTTTCGGATTCGGCCTGCACCTCAACGGTGGATTCCGCGTGCACACGGCCTCCGCCTGGGATCCTCTGCTGGGCTTCAGCCCGGCCCTCAGCCTGGATTACACCCGTGTCCAACCCGAGTAATATTTTCTGCTGCTCCCTATGAAGACGCCACCCAAGACATTGAATACGGTTCGCTTCGGGGCGCAAGTGATTTTGGGTGTTTCGGCCTGGTTTCTGATAGCCTACAAGGCCTGGACCATACCCATTACCCACGACGAACTGGCGACCGTCATTCACTACACGACATTCAGCCCCTGGGAGATCATGATGTACCCCGATCCCTGGCCCAGCAATCATATTCTCAACACCTTGCTCGCCAAGGCTTCTCTGGCGGTCTTTGACGGCGGGCTATTCGCCGCCCGCCTGCCCAGTGTGCTCTCCTTCGGTCTTTACGCCAGTGCTGCATTCGGCCTGGCTCGCCTTTTATTTCCCGGGCCGAGCTGGCCGCGGCTTTTGGCTTTTACCCTATTCATTGCCAATCCCTATTTGCTGGACTTCTTTTCCGTGTGCCGGGGCTACGGCATGGCCAATGCGCTCCTCCTCGCCTCCGGATATTTTCTCGTGCGCGGATACCTTCACCGAAAGCCCGGGGCGATATGGGCGGGAATTGGATTGGCGACAGCTGCATCCTATGCCAATTTTACCTTGCTCGTGTATGGGTGTGCCGCTTTGGCCATGGGCGGTCTATTCTTTTTGACCCTCAACCCGGCCGGAGAAAACCGGGCAAAACGCGCACTTCCCATGGTGGGTCTGGGGCTACTGGCAGCTGCATACGGCGCACTGATCTGGACCCCTATCCAGAAAATGCAGCGCACCGACCAATTTCAATACTGGGAAGCCAACAGTTTTTTTCAGGATACCATAATCAGTTTGGTGCGCAACACCCGCTATGGATCTGCTATCCTGGGTTTACCCGACGGATTTTGGGGGCTGGCCGCTGTTCTGTTCTGCATAGGCGCCTTCGGGTACGGAGTTTGGGCTCTTTTCCGAAACGGCTGGGCAGCCGCCAGCCGCCAAGCATGGTTCATTGCTCTGGGTTTGCTGGGGGTCACTATCCTTGTGAACCGGCTTCAGCACGAGTGGTTGCACACCCCCAACCTCACCAACCGGACGGCACTTTTATTCTTTCCGCTGTTCATTTTAGTATGTAATGCCTTGCTGGTTGAAGCCCGAAACTTCCGTCCGAAATGGGTATCCCGGCTGAGCGCATTGCTTTGGGTACTCGTCCTGTGGCACCTGCTGCGCACCGTCAATACCTTTAGCGTGCGCGAATGGTGGTACGATGCCTATACGTTCGAGGTGGCTGACCGGCTGAAGACCGAAGCCGAAGAACGCGGAGGTCCGGTGCGCCTGGCGACCAACTGGCACTTCCATCCCTCCTTCAACTATTATCAAATGCGGGGAGAAACGCCCTGGATCCAGCTCGAACCCTATTCCAAAACGATAGAACCCCAGGTCAAACCCGATTTCTATTACGTTTTCCACACGGATCAGGAACGGCTTGAAGAAGACTATCGGGAGATCGAATCCTTCAATTACCGGAGCTTTATCCTCATGAAGCGAAGAGCCTACTGAGGCGATATTCCCGAATATGCTCTCCTGTGAAAAGATTTGGGCACCGCCAAACCTATTCGAAAGCGGTAAATACTGATCCGGCTCGGTGCGTGCGCTCTGGATTCTTGCCGCCTGAACCGCTTCCTCGCGCAAGGGCTCACCCTGGCCCCTCTTGTACGGACTCCGGCCGAACCGGTAATTTGACTTTCTATACCATTTTAAAATGAGAATGACGCATGAAACCCGCCTCTTTTTCGCCTACTC
>CAZQSF010000011.1:0-59652 GCA_964595955.1 uncultured Saprospiraceae bacterium | reverse complement strand
AAATGACCTTTTTACCAAGACCTATTTTATCCTGAAAACCGGGAATACCGCTTCACCATCTATTCCCCCATTGGCGACTGTGTAAAAAAATCAACCGGCAGCCAGTGAGCCGGCTGCGGCCGTAGAGCAGCTCAAGCGCATTCGCCGCCGCGCCATGCGGATCGCAGACAGCAGCGGGCTGGAACAAGCCCGGCCGGAGCTGTTCGAATACCGGGCAGACGACTTCCCCGATGCAGCGGCACTGATCGATGCTATTGCCAAAGAGCGGCGGGTAGAGCTGGCCTTCGAGGGGAACTACTTCCACGATCTGATCCGCCTGCGCCGGCCGGTGCAGGGCATCCCCTGGGACGACGACCGGCTGCGCCTGCCCATTCCCCAGCGCGAGCTGGACGTCAACCCCAATCTGGTGCAGAATCCGGGTTAGCGCTAAAGGCCAACCGTAGACACTCGCCTATTTCCACTTCGTCCGTCCGCTGGCGAGCTCGTTGCCGTCCGATTCCCGAACCAGCTGGTGCAGCAGCGTGTGATCATCGACCTGCTGAGCCCGCGACAGGATCCGGTCCCCCTCCCGGGCTTCCTGCCGGAAGACCAGGGTGAGTTCTTCCACCTGGCGGCGCTGAAGCCACGAAGCGGGCAGGGCATCCAACATCCATTCGGGATAAAAGGTATTGTTGAGGTGCATGTTGAAATCGAGCTGATGCCAGCGCACGCGAAAGTGATCGGTGAAATCGGCCTGCTGTAGCGGAGGGAGTTTGGCCGGGGGGTGGGGCAGGCGCTGGTCTTCTGGCGGCATGTGGGGCTGCTTCTCCCAGATGAAATCCGGGATGCGGGCCAGCCGGCGAGTCTGGGTGTTCATGAGCAACCAGGTGGAGGCAGCCTGGGCCAGCAGCCGGCCGGTCTCATCCCAGATGCCGTAGTCGCGATAGGCGAAGGCCTTCTCAAAGCCGGTGGGCTGGGTCTGCACCCGCACGCGCTCGCCCAGCTGTGGATACTCCATAATATGGATGTGCTGGCGCATGAGTACCCAGGCCAGGTGGTGAGGCTCCAGATCCCAGACCGAAAGCTTCAGCCGGATGACATTTTGCATGGCCATCTCGTGAAGCAGCTTGAGCAGGGCGGGCAGGGTGGCCTGCTTGCGGTTGTCGATCTCGTAGGCCCGGATGCGGTAATGGGCTTGGTCCCCCAGATCGTTGAGGTACATGGGCGGTGTTTTGCCGGCTAAAATACGGCCTGGCAGCCGAACCGGCTGGGTCTGCCCGCAAGGCCGGTGCTTTTCCAATCCATTCGGCTATTTTATTCAAATCCAGGCTTGTAAAATGACAGAAAAAAGTCCTACCTTTGCAATCGCTTTTGACCGAGCGGGGCCGATTTTAGCTGAAATCTGGCCGGAATGAATTTGTAAACGCAACTGGAATATGCCAACGATCAATCAGCTGGTGCGCAAAGGCAGGAAGAAGATCGTGACGAAGAGCAAGTCGCGGGCTCTGGACGCTTGTCCGCAGAAGCGGGGCGTGTGCACGCGGGTGTACACGACCACGCCTAAGAAGCCCAACTCTGCCCTGCGCAAGGTAGCGAAAGTGCGCCTTACCAACGGCATTGAGGTGATCTGCTACATCCCCGGTGAGGGGCACAATCTGCAGGAACACTCCATTGTATTGGTGCGCGGCGGCCGGGTGAAAGATTTGCCCGGTGTGCGGTACACCATCGTTCGGGGCGCCTTGGACACGGCCGGTGTAGAAGGCCGCAAGCAGGCTCGCTCGCGTTACGGTGCCAAACGGCCGAAGTAAATCCTTTATGTTTCTTCTCCGGTATACCGGACGAAACCGCTAATGCAAGACCATGAGGAAAAGAAAACCAAAACTACGGATAACCCCTCCCGATCCCCGATTCGGCGACCCGCTCGTCACCCAGTTCGTCAACAATCTGATGTGGCGGGGCAAGAAGGGAGCTGCCTATCAGATCTTTTACGATGCGATGGATATCGTGAAGGAGCGGGTCTCGGATGAAGAAGAGCACGCCGTTTGGAAAAAGGCGCTCAACAACGTTATGCCACAGGTGGAAGTGCGCAGCCGGCGAATCGGCGGAGCAACCTTCCAAATTCCCACGGAGATTCGCGCCAAGCGCAAGGTTTCCATCGGCATGAAGTGGATGATCAAGTTCGCCCGGCAACGCAGCGGCAAAGGAATGGCTGAAAAATTGGCTGCCGAGATCATCGCGGCGAGCAAAGGCGAGGGAGCTGCCGTGAAACGAAAAGAAGATACCCACCGAATGGCAGAGTCCAACCGGGCCTTTGCTCATTTCCGGGTCTAAGTCGCAAAACCACAACCGTTAATACTTAAATCTCCGGAGGAGAATCACATGGCAAAGGATCTGAAGTACACGCGAAATATCGGTATCGCCGCCCATATTGATGCCGGCAAGACGACCACTACCGAGCGCATTCTGTACTATACCGGTATCAGCCACAAGATCGGTGAAGTGCACGATGGTGCGGCTACCATGGACTGGATGGAACAGGAGCAGGAGCGGGGGATCACCATCACCTCGGCTGCTACCAAGACCTCCTGGAACTGGAAGGAGCAGGAGTATGCCGTCAACATTATCGACACCCCGGGTCACGTGGACTTCACGGTGGAAGTGAACCGTTCGCTTCGCGTGCTCGACGGTCTGGTCTTTCTGTTTTGCGCCGTGAGCGGTGTGGAGCCTCAGTCCGAGACCAACTGGCGCCTGGCCGACAACTACAACGTGCCCCGCATCGGGTTCGTCAACAAAATGGATCGCTCGGGAGCTGACTTCTTTGCCGTGGTCAACGATGTGCGGGAAAAACTGGGATCCAACGCCATCCCCCTCCAGGTGCCCATCGGTGCCGAAGAGCGTTTCCGGGGCGTGGTGGACCTCATCTCCAACGAGGCCATCATCTGGAACGATGAGGATATGGGCATGACCTACGAGGTCGTACCCATTCCCGAAGATCTGCAGGATGCGGTACATGAGAACCGCGAGAAACTGCTCGAAGCCATCGCCGAATACGACGAGTCGCTGATGGAAAAATTCTTCGAGGATCCGGACAGCATCACCCGCGAAGAAATGGAATCGGCGATCCGCCAGGCCGTTATTGACGGCAAGTTCATTCCCATGATGTGTGGTTCGGCCTTTAAGAACAAAGGCGTGCAAGCCGTTCTCAATGCGGTTTGTGCTTTTCTGCCCTCGCCGCTGGATATCGAAGCCGTTGAGGGGACCAACCCCAAAACGGGCGAAGAAGAAAAACGCCGTCCTACGGTAGACGACCCCTTTGCCGCTTTGGCCTTCAAGATCGCCACCGACCCCTTTGTCGGTCGCCTGGCCTTTATGCGGGTCTACTCCGGTGGATTGGATGCCGGCTCGTATGTGCTCAATACGCGCACCGATAATAAGGAACGCATCTCCCGGATCTATCAGATGCACGCCAACAAACAGAATTCCATCGACCGCGTGGAAGCCGGCGACATCGCCGCTGCTGTTGGTTTCAAAGATATTCGCACCGGCGATACGCTTTGCGATGTCAGCAAACCCATCGTGCTGGAAAGCATGATCTTCCCCGAGCCGGTAATCGGTATTGCCATCGAGCCCAAGTCGCAGAAAGACCTCGACAAACTGGGCATGGCATTGGCCAAACTGGCCGAAGAAGATCCGACCTTCCGCGTTCGCTACGACGAAGATACCAACCAGACCGTGATCAGCGGTATGGGAGAGTTGCACCTGGAAATCATCGTGGATCGCCTGCGGCGCGAATTCAAGGTCGAGGCCAACCAGGGCCAACCCCAGGTGAATTACAAGGAAGCCCTGACGAATACCGTTTCCCACCGCGAGCGGCTCAAGAAGCAAACCGGTGGTGCGGGTTTGTTTGCCGATATGGAATTCGAGCTCGGCCCGGCCGACGAGGAGTTCCTGGAAAGCGACGAATTCAAGTCCGGCAAAACCAAGCTGCAGTTTGTATGGGATATCGTGGGCGGTTCTATTGACAAGAACTTCACCAAGCCCATCCAGGACGGCTTCCGGGCCATGATGGAAAACGGAATCCTGGCCGGCTACAGCATGGACAGCATGAAAGTGCGCGTGTTCGACGGCTCCATGCACCCGGTCGACTCCAAGCCCATTGCCTTTGAGCTGTGTGCCAAGGACGGCTTCCGGGCTGCGGCCCCCAAAGCCAAGCCCGTACTGCTGGAACCGATGATGAAACTGGAGATCATTACTCCGGAAGAATACGTGGGACCTGTGATCGGCGACCTCAACCGCCGTCGCGGTCTTCCCAAAGGACAACAACCCAAAGGAGGTGCCGTGTCGATTTCCGCCGAAGTGCCCCTTTCCGAAATGTTCGGTTACGTGACCACCCTTCGCACCATAACTTCGGGCCGGGCCAACTCCAGCATGGAGTTTTCCCACTATGCCGAAGCGCCGGCGAACATCGCCAAGGAGATCATGGAAAAAGCGAAGGGCGAGGTCAAGGTTTAAGATGAATTATTTACGGGCCGTGGTCAGGCCTTAAAACGCAGGGACAGACCACGGCTTGATTTTTTTGAAACAGTTTGATCAGGCATGAATCAAAAAATTCGAATCAAGCTCCGCTCGTACGACCACAACCTGGTCGATAAATCGACGGAGAAAATCGTTAAGACGGTGCGCAATAGCGGTGCTGTTGTAACGGGTCCGATTCCGCTGCCCACTGAAAAAGAGATTTTCACCGTGCTCCGTTCGCCGCACGTCAACAAGAAATCTCGTGAGCAGTTCCAGCTTCGCACCCACAAGCGTCTTATCGAAATTTACACGCCCACCCAGAAGACGGTAGATGCCCTCTCTAAATTGGAACTGCCAAGCGGGGTGGATATTCAGGTGAAGTTGACGTAGTCCGCTTTTCCTCGACGACGAAAGTAGAATTTTGTTGGCCTGTTTCCTTCTGCTCTTTTGGGCGGAAGCGGACAAGTGCCGGATGGCATGAACTCCAGTCACGCATCCGGCAGTTGCCCTGCCCGGCACCCCTTGGGATGCTTGCCGGGGCAGGCAAGGTTAAAAACCAAAGATCTGATGAACGGACTTATTGGTAAAAAAATCGGGATGACCAGCGTTTTTGACCCCACGGGAAAAAACGTGGCCTGTACGGTGATCGAAGCCGGCCCCTGTGTGGTCACTCAAGTAAAGACGCCGGAGGAACACGGCTATTCCTCCCTTCAGCTCGGTTTTGGCGAAGCCAAAGCCAAGAATACGACCCAGGCGCAAATGGGGCACTTTGAGAAAGCCAAAACGGGTCCCAAACACCGCCTGGTGGAATTTCGCGACTTCGACATGGTCGAAAAGGCTTTGGGTGATCTCATCACCGTCGATGAGATCTTTGCCGAAGGCGACATGGTAAACGCCGTGGGCACGTCAAAGGGCAAAGGTTTTCAGGGCGTGGTCAAGCGCCACAACTTTGCCGGGGTGAACGACGCCACACACGGACAGCACAACCGCCAGCGCGCACCCGGTTCGATTGGCGCATCCTCTTTCCCTTCCAAGGTGTTCAAGGGCATGCGCATGGCCGGTCAAACGGGCAATCGCCGCATTAAAGTCCGCAATCTGGAAGTGATCAAGGTGTTTCCGGAGAAAAACCTCATTCTGGTCAAAGGCGCTATTCCCGGCCACAAGGGGTCGTACGTGATTTTGGAAAAATAATACGAAGGGGATGAGCTGCCCGGCGGGCACTCGTAAAACCAACAAGCGATGAAACTCGATGTCGTAAATATTCAGGGTGAAAAGACGGGTCGCCAGATCGACCTGCCCGAAGACATATTCGGGCTTGAGCCCAATGAGCACGTAGTTTATCTCGCGGTCAAGCAGTACCTGGCCAATCAGCGGCAAGGTACGCACAAGACCAAGGAGCGGGGTGAAGTCGCCGGCTCCACGCGAAAGTTGCACCGCCAAAAAGGTACGGGCGGATCCCGGAAAGGGGACATTAAAAACCCCTTGTTTCGGGGCGGAGGCCGGGTATTCGGACCTCGCCCGCGCACCTACTCGGTTCGGCTGAACAAGAAAGTAAAACGCCTGGCTCGCGCTTCTGCCCTGAGCAGCAAGGCACAAGCCGGTGGCATCCTGGTGGTGGAGGACTTTTCGTTCGATGCGCCCAAGACCAAGGCTTATGCCGAGATCCTGCAAAGCCTGAAGCTGGACGATAAGAAGTCCATTCTGGTAACGCCGGATGGCGAACGCGAACTCTACCTCTCGAGCCGCAACATTCCCAATGCACACGTGATGCGAGCTACGGACCTGAGCGTATACGACATTCTCAACACCGACAATCTGGTATTTGCTGAGAGTGCCGTGGAGAAACTGAAAGAGACTTTTGTAAACTGATTCGACCGACTGAATAGAGAATCATGGCACAGACAATTTTAATCAAGCCCCTCATCACGGAAAAGACCGAAGCCCTTTCAGAGGACTTGGGCAAGTACAGCTTCATCGTAGATAAAAAGGCCAATAAGATCCAGATCAAAAAGGCCGTGGAGGAGATGTACAACGTCAACGTGGAGCGGGTGAATACGATGATCATGCCCGCCAAGGAAAAGACCCGCAACACGCGTTCGGGCTTGTTGCGGGGTCGCAAACCGGCGTACAAGAAAGCTATTGTGACGCTGGCCAGCGGGGAAGAGATCGACTTCTTTGGTGACTTGTAAACATTCGAAAGGACGTTTTGCAGGGCGGGCGCTTACACGCCTCGGCCGCAAATGAAAACGACATACGATGGCAATTAAGAAATACAATCCGGTAACTCCTGGCAGCCGCTATCACCAAGGCAACACCTTCGAGGAGCTGACGACGAGCAAGCCCGAAAAGAGCCTGCTGGCTCCGCTCAAGAAGAGCGGGGGTCGCAACGCAGAAGGGCATCGAACGGTGCGCTATCGGGGCGGTGGCCACAAGCGCCGCTATCGAATTATCGATTTCAAGCGCGACAAGGAAGATATGGCCGCTACGGTACAGTCGATCGAATACGATCCCAACCGCTCCGCTTTCATTGCCCTGGTAGAGTACACCGACGGAGAGAAGCGCTACATTCTCGCTCCGCAGGGGCTCCAGGTGGGTGATGAGATCAAGTCGGGCAAATCGGCTGCCCCCAATACAGGGCACGCCATGTACCTGAGCGACATTCCCATGGGTACCACCATTCACGCTATCGAGTTGCATCCGGGCCGCGGAGCTTCCATGGCGCGTTCGGCCGGCACCTACGGCATACTGGTCGGGCGAGAGGGCAAGTACGCCATCGTCAAGTTGCCCTCCGGCGAAGTGCGCCGGGTGCTGCAAACCTGTAAAGCTACCATCGGCACCACCTCCAATCCCGACCACGCCCTGCGCGTGCTCGGCAAGGCCGGACGCAAACGCTGGCTGGGACGCCGCCCGCGCACCCGCGGGGTAGCTATGAACCCGGTCGATCACCCCATGGGCGGCGGCGAAGGCCGTGCTTCCGGGGGGCACCCGCGCTCGCGCAAAGGCTTGGCGGCCAAAGGTGCCAAAACCCGCAAGGCCAAAAAAGCCAGCAATAAATTGATCATTTCGCGCCGCAAGACGCGCAACAAATAGAAGGAGCTATGGCAAGATCCATCAAAAAGGGCCCCTACGTCTTTCACAAGCTCATGGACAAAGTCCTGGCGGCCAAGGAGTCCAAGAAAAAAACCGTCATCAAGACCTGGTCGCGTTCCTCCATGGTCATACCCGACATGGTGGGCGAAACCATTGCCGTGCACAACGGCAAGACCTTCGTCCCGGTTTTTATCACGGAGAACATGGTAGGGCACAAGCTGGGCGAGTTTGCGCCCACGCGCACCTTTAAAGGGCATGCCGGAAACCGCAAGAAATAATCGCACCGGCTTGCTGGCAGTGGCAAGCCGTCAATAGAAAATGAACATGGAAGCAGTAGCGAAACTCAGAAACATCCCCATGTCGGCCCGGAAGATGCGGCTGGTCGTGGATACCATTCGCGGCGAAAGCGTGGAAGATGCGCTGGATATCCTGCGCTACACCAAGAAAGAGGCGGCCAGCTGGCTGGAAAAAGCCCTGCTTTCCGCCATCGCCAATTGGGAAAACAAACTCGGCGGCGTGGAGAGTGCTGACGATTACGACCTATTCGTCAAAACCATCTTCAGCGATGACGGCTTCATGCTCAAGCGCTTCCGCCCGGCCCCGCACGGACGCGCCCACCGCATTCGCAAGCGCACCAATCACGTGACCATTGTGGTGGAAAATCGCGTTCCCTTGCCGGAAAATGCCGGTGCTGACGACACTGTGGAGGTCGAAGACATCGCTGTGGAGGAAGAAAGCACCGAAGAATAGTACAACACAATTAATCACTTTCACCAGAAGTAAGGTATGGGTCAGAAGACAAATCCAATAGGTAATCGCTTAGGCATCATCCGCGGCTGGGACTCCAACTGGTTTGCCGATAAGGACTTCGGCGACAAGGTCGTGGAGGACGAGAAGATCCGCAACTATCTGAATGCCCGCATTCGGAAAGGAGGGATTGCTCGCATTATCATCGAGCGCACGCTCAAGCGCATTACCATAACCATCCACACGTCCCGCCCGGGTATCATTATTGGCAAGGGCGGGCAGGAAGTTGATCTGATCCGGGAGGAGTTGAAAAAGCTCACCGGCAAAGATGTGCAGATCAACATTCTGGAGATCCGCAAGCCCGAAATGGACGCGGCTATTGTTGCGGAGTCCATAGCCAAACAGCTGGAGGCTCGCATCAATTACCGCCGGGCAATCAAAATGGCCATTCAAAGCACCATGCGCGCCGGGGCAGAAGGCATCAAAGTGCGCATCGCCGGCCGGCTCAACGGAGCTGATATGGCCCGTCGGGAGGAATATAAAGAGGGGCGTACCCCGCTGCATACCTTCCGCGCAGATATCGACTACGCGCTGAAAGAAGCGCAGACGGTATACGGCAAGATCGGGATCAAGGTGTGGATTTGCAAAGGCGAAGTTCTGGGCAAGCGCGACCTGTCGCCGCACGTGGGCGTACAGAAGAAAGACGGCAAAAGCGGCGGACGCGGCGGCCGTCGGGGAGGCGGGGGCAGAAATTCCCGCCGTCGCTAGAAAAACTTCCCAATTCATTGTACCTTTGCCAAACTTTTGCGAAAAGGTGAAAGAAGGCCTTTAAGGGCATTCTTCTCAAATCGAAACAAACCATGCTACAGCCAAAACGGACGAAGTACCGCAAGCAGCAGAAAGGCCGAAACAGAGGCCTGGCCTGGAAGGGAAGCAAAATTTCCTTCGGATCTTACGGCCTCAAAGCCACTACCAGCGGGCGGATTACCAACCGCCAGATCGAAGCGGCCCGTATCGCCATGACCCGCTACATGAAGCGGGAGGGCAAGGTGTGGATTCGCATCTTTCCGGACAAACCCATTACGGCCAAGCCCCAGGAAGTGCGCATGGGTAAAGGGAAAGGGGCACTCGACCACTGGGTTGCGGTAATCAAGCCGGGACGCATTCTGTTCGAGATCGACGGCGTGCCCTACGAAACGGCTGCTGAGGCCCTGCGGCTGGCAGCTCAGAAATTGCCGGTACTGACCAAGACGGTGACGCGTCCGGACGTGCAGGCGTAATTCGAAAACCAGAGCAAGATCATGGCCACGAAAAAATATTTAGAGCTCCAGGAGTTTTCCGATACCGACCTGAATGCCGAGTTGGCAGAGACGGAGGCGCAGTATCAGAAGTTGAAATTCGATCACGCGATCCGGGGCCTGGACAACCCCATTAGCCTGCGGGAGATCCGTCGCGATATTGCCCGCCTGAAAACGGAAATTCGCCGGCGCGAGCTGGCCCATGCCACAGCGGAAGAGATGACTCATCGCACCCGGCTGCGCAAGCGTCGCCGGGACCGAAAATAATATGGCTTGCCGGCCTGTGGCCGGCACTCAAAGGCAAAGACAATGGAAGAAAGAAATCTCAGAAAAACCCGTATCGGGGTCGTGACGAGCAGCAACATGGAAAAGACCATTTCCGTGAGCGTCGTTCGTCGGCTTCGTCACCCCATTTACGGCAAATTCGTCAAGAAGTCCAGGAAGTTCATGGCTCATGACGAAAACAACGATTGCAATGTAGGGGATAAGGTACGCATCATGGAGACCCGCCCGCTGAGCAAGAACAAGCGCTGGCGCCTGGTGGAGATCCTGGAGCGCGCCAAATAACCCATACCATAAGCTAAAGAAGATGACGGTCGCCTGAGTATGGCCGTCCGCTCAAAATCAAGAGCCATGATTCAACAAGAGAGCAAATTGCGCGTAGCGGATAACAGCGGTGCCCGGCAGGTACAGTGCATTCGCGTGCTGGGTGGGTCCAAGCGCCGCTATGCTTCCATTGGCGACCAGATCGTCGTATCGGTCAAAGACGCCGCTCCGGGTGGCATTCGCAAAGGCACGGTTTCGAAAGCTGTGATCGTGCGCACCAAAAAAGAAATCCGCCGTCGGGATGGGTCTTACATCCGCTTTGACGACAACGCCTGCGTACTGCTCAACAATGCAGATGAGCCGCGCGGCACCCGTATTTTCGGGCCGGTAGCCCGGGAATTGCGCGAGCGCGACTATATGCGCATCGTTTCACTGGCCCCCGAGGTACTCTAAACGCGCGTTTTTAAACCAGGAATCATGATCAAGAAAAATAAAGCACAACAAAAGCGATTCAGCCCCAAGCTCAAGATTAAAAAGGGCGACCGGGTGGTGGTCATTGCCGGTGCATACAAGGATCGCGAACGCGCCCGGGAGGTACTCGAAGTGTTTCCGGAAAAGAACCGCGCCATCGTCGACGGCGTGAATATCGTGAAGAAACACACCAAGCCCGACCAGGACAATCCCGGCGGGATCATCGAGGTGCCGGCCCCCATTCACATTTCCAACCTGATGCTGGTAGATCCCAAATCGGGAGACCCCACTCGCGTCGGGCGAAAGCGGGATGAAAACGGCAAGTTGGTGCGCTATTCCAAAATCTCTGGAGAAATTATCAAGTGATGAGCTATACGCCACGATTAAAAACCAAATACCGCGAGGAGGTCGTACCGGCCCTTATGGAGGAGTTCCAGTACGGCTCCATCATGGAAGTACCCCGCCTGACCAAGATCTGCATCAATCAGGGCGTTGGCGGTGCCACACAGGATAAAAAGCTGGTCGACAATGCGCTGGAAGAAATGAGCCGCATTGCCGGGCAGCACGCCGTGCCTACCCGTGCCAAAAAGTCGGTCTCCAACTTCAAGCTTCGCGAAGGCATGACCATCGGGGTACGGGTGACCCTGCGCAACGAGCGCATGTACGAATTCATGGATCGCCTAGTCACGGTGGCTCTGCCGAGGGTTCGCGACTTTCGCGGCATCAACGACAAGAGCTTCGACGGCCGGGGAAATTATTCCCTGGGCATCACCGAGCAGATCATCTTTCCGGAGATCGACCTGGACAAGGTCAGCAGCATAACCGGCATGGACGTGACCTTCGTCACCACGGCCAAAACCGATGCCGAAGCGCTTTCCCTGCTGAAGCACATGGGTATGCCCTTCAAGAACCAGAACAACTAAGACAAGCGCAAACACGATATGGCTAAGAAATCCATCATAGCAAGAGAAGAAAAACGCGAGCGAATGGTCGCGAAATACGCGGAACTGCGCAAAAAGCTCAAAAAGGAGGGTCGCTGGGACGAGTTGGACAAACTGCCCCGCAACTCCAACCCCATCCGCCTGCACAATCGCTGTAAGCTGACGGGGCGCCCCAAGGGGTACATGCGCAAATTCGGCCTTTGCCGGGTGAAGTTCCGCGAAATGGCCCTGGACGGAAAGATTCCGGGAGTGACCAAAGCGAGCTGGTAGTTCATATTTGATTCACAGCTGGGAAGGTTCCGTTCCGGGCAGCCTCTTGTGATTTCGGCCGGAAAACCCCTCAGCGCAATGGCAAAACATGGCAGTTACAGATCCTATAGCTGATTACCTCACACGCCTGCGCAATGCGCAGATTGCCGGGCATAAGATCGTGGAGATCCCGGCCTCCAATCTCAAAAAGCGGATTACGGAAATCCTGTACGAGCAGGGCTTCATTTACCGCTATACGTTTGAGGAGGATGCCGGCAAGGGCAAGCAGGGGCTGATCAAGATCGCACTAAAGTACGACCCCAGTACGCGGCAACCCGTCATTCGCAAAATGGGGCGGATCAGCAAACCCGGCCTTCGCAAATATGCCAAGGCCGGTGAGATTCCCCGCATCATCAATGGATTGGGCATCGCTATCGTGTCTACGTCCCAAGGCCTGATGACCGACAAGCAGGCGCGGGAGGCCCACGTTGGTGGCGAGGTGTTGTGCTACGTTTATTAATTGTTGGATCTGCTCAAAAACGAGAATCATGTCCCGGATAGGAAAAGCACCGATCAAGCTGCCCGAAAAAGTGGAGGTCAGCGTAAGCAAAAGCAACCTGGTGACCGTCAAAGGGCCCAAGGGCGAGCTGGACCAACAGATCGATCCCGATCTCACGGTAACGGTCGAGGACGGGGTGCTGGAGATCAAACGCCCTACCGATCAGCAACGCCACCGGGCCATGCACGGCCTGTACCGCTCGCTGGTCAACAACATGGTAATAGGCGTAACGGACGGCTTCGTGAAAGAGCTGGAACTCGTAGGGGTGGGCTACCGGGCCTCCAACACGGGGCAGCTCCTGGAACTGACGCTGGGGTATTCGCACCCCATCATGTTCGCTCTTCCGGACGAAGTGAAAGTGTCTACCGTCACCGAGAAGGGGAAAAACCCCGTGGTGCGGCTGGAAAGCATAGACAAGCAGTTGCTCGGGCAGGTAGCCGCCAAAATCCGCAGCTTCCGCAAGCCGGAGCCCTACAAGGGCAAAGGCGTGCGTTTTGTGGGTGAGCAAATTCGCCGCAAAGCCGGCAAAACGGCCGCTAAATAACCGGATTATCAGTACATGGGAACTCCGCAGCGCGTTTCCGAATTACGATATGGGGGTCTTGGGATTGGCAATTTGAGGCCATTCACTAAGGCCAAAAAGAAAAACGATCATGCAGTTTAGCAAAGCCAAGCGAAGAAGACGGATCCACTGGCGGGTGCGCCAGAAGATCCGGGGAACGGCTCAGCGGCCTCGCCTCAACATTTACCGCAGCAACAAATACATTTACTGCCAGGTCATTGACGACCTGTCGGGCCACACCCTGGCATCGGCTTCTTCCAAAGAGGATGCCGTGGCGAACACCGGCACCAAGACCGAGCAAGCCAAGGCCGTGGGCAAACTCCTGGCCGAGCGCGCCAAGGAAGCCCAGGTCGAAACCGTGGTATTCGACCGCGGCGGCTACCTGTATCACGGTCGGGTGAAAGCGCTGGCCGATGCGGCTCGTGAAGGCGGCCTGAAATTTTAATACTGACAACTCGCATTTCCAATGGCAAAGAAAGAATCCAGCAATAAGCGCATTAAACCCTCGGAAACGGAACTCAAGGAGAAAATGGTGGCCCTCAACCGGGTAGCCAAAGTGACCAAGGGCGGCCGCACCTTTAGCTTTGCAGCCATCGTGGTGGTGGGCGATCAGAACGGCAAGGTAGGGCACGGGCTCGGCAAAGCCCGGGACGTATCCGAGGCTATTGCCAAAGCTGTGGATGACGCCAAGAAAAACCTCATCGAGGTGCCCATCCACAAAGGCACCATTCCGCATGAGCAAAAAGGCAAATACGGCGCCGGCCGGGTTCTGCTCAAGCCGGCGGCCGACGGTACGGGTGTTATCGCAGGCGGGGCCATGCGCGCCGTGCTCGAATTCGCCGGTATCCACAACGTACTGGCCAAGTCGATGGGCTCGTCCAATCCGCACAACGTGATCAAGGCCACCATAGATGCGTTGTCAAAATTGCGCAGCCCCATGGATGTCGCCCGTCAGCGCCGCATATCTATGGAGAAACTGTTTAATGGTTAATAGGGCCCGCAGATAGGGTATTTCGAAGGAATTCAAACGCAGAGAAGTCATGGCCAAGATCAAGATCACCCAGGTGAAAAGTGTCATCGATCGCCCCAAGAAACAAAAAGATACCATCAAAGCGCTGGGCCTGAAAAAAATGAACCAGAGCGTGGTTCGCGAGGCTACACCACAGGTATTGGGGATGGTGGAAAAAATTAGCCATCTGGTCACGGTAGAGGAAGCTTAAAATAGGGCCGCACGCCGTAATTATTCATAACTTGCAGATCGCGCAAAGCAAACAGACATGCAACTACATCAACTGAAACCGGCAAATGGATCCGTGCGCAAGCGCAAGCGCATCGCCCGGGGCCAGGGCTCTGGCCACGGCGGCACTTCCACGCGCGGCCACAAGGGGGCCAAGTCCCGCTCCGGTCATAAGATCAAGCGCCACTTTGAGGGCGGACAAATGCCCTTGCAAATGCGTTTGCCCAAGGTGGGGTTCAAAAATCCGAACCGCCAGGTATTCGTTCCCTTGAATGTCGGACGGCTCCAGGCTATTGCCGATAAGTACAATCTGTCGGCCATCAATCTGGACAATCTGGTGCAGCACGGCATTGTGCGCAAAAACGACAAGGTGAAGATTTTGGGCTCCGGCGAACTTTCGGCCAAGTTGGATGTACAGGTGCACGCTTGCTCGGCGGCCGCCAAGGAAGCCATCGAAAAAGCAGGAGGAAGCATTAAGCTGGTTTAACACGTAGTGAGGAATGAAGAACTTTATCAATACGCTCAAGAACATCTGGAAGATCAAGGAACTGCGCAATCGCATTCTCTTCACCCTGGGGATGCTTTTTGTGTACCGTTTCGGTTCGTATGTAGTACTTCCCGGCGTAATGCCTGAAGTTCTTAAAAGTGCCTCCAGTGCCGGAAACCCCAACGACCTGCTGGGGCTGATCAATGTATTTACCGGCGGAGCTTTCCAGAATGCTGCGGTTTTCGCTCTGGGGATCATGCCCTACATCACCGCTTCCATTATCATTCAGCTGCTGGGATTTGCCGTGCCCTATTTCCAGCGCCTTCAACAGAAAGAAGGCGAATCGGGCCGGAAAAAACTCAATCAGATCACCCGCCTGCTCACGGTGGCCATTGTACTGGTTCAGGGCGGCGGTTATCTGACCTACATCAACAGCCAGGGGGCCATCCACCCCGATATTCCGATGGGGATCTTCTGGGTGTCCAACATCATCATCCTGGCTACGGGTACTATTTTTGCCATGTGGCTGGGCGAACGCATAACCGATCGCGGTATCGGCAATGGGGTGTCTCTACTCATTACGGTGGGCATTATTGCCACCTTGCCTCAGGCCTTGGTCTTTGAACTGCAGTCGCAGCTCAACAATAACGGGCCCCTCATTTTCGTCCTCGAGCTGGCGGCACTCTTCCTGGTGGTCATGGCTACCGTGCTGATTGTCCAAGGCGTGCGCCGCATCCCCATTCAATTTGCCAAGCGCATGGTGGGGCGCGGCGGGTCCAACATACCCTCAGCCGGCGTTCGCGATTACATCCCGCTGAAGGTCAATGCCGCCGGGGTAATGCCGATCATCTTTGCTCAGGCGCTCATGTTTCTGCCCGCTACGGTAGCCCAGTTTGTGGGCGGCGAGGAAATGCAGGCCTCCGGTATATTGCGCGCCCTGAATGATTTTACCTCGGCCCCTTACAACATCATTTACTTCATTCTGGTGGTGGTCTTTACCTATGTGTATACCGCCCTGCTGGTGAACCCTCAGCAATACGCCGAATACCTCAAGCGCCAGAATGCCTTTATTCCCGGAGTCAAGCCCGGCAAGCCCACAGCTGATTTCATCGATGCCGTCACGACCCGCATCACCTTGCCCGGTTCCGTTTTCCTGGGATTGATCGCAATTTTGCCGGCCTTTGCGGCAGCTGCCGGGGTGAACATCAACCTGGCTATGTTCTTCGGGGGTACCTCCCTGCTCATTCTCGTTGCCGTGGTGCTCGACACCCTGCAGCAGATTGAGAGCCACTTGCTGATGCGCCGCTACGACGGTCTGGTTAAATCCGGTCGCATACAGGGGCGCAGCCGGGTACAAGGCATCGGTGCCAACGTATAAGAAACGTTTTCCGCCGTTTTTCGGGCCGAGAAAATACCATTTACCTTTGCTGGCCTGCTATCCGTGGTGATGGCAGGCCATAAAAATTTTTAGTTGCGCATGATCTATTACAAGACCGACGAAGAAATTGAACTGATCCGAAAAAGTTGCCTGCTCGTTTGCGATGCCCTCACGCGGGTGGCCGAACTGCTCCGCCCGGGCATTAGCGGCGCGGAGATCGACCGGGCCGCGGAGGAGGTGATCCGCGACCACGGGGCCGAGCCGGCCTTTAAGGGATATCGAGGCTTTCCGGCAACCCTCTGCGTGTCGGTCAATGAACAGGTGGTGCACGGAATTCCCACCGAAAAGCAGGTTTTCGAAGACGGCGATCTGGTATCTGTGGATTCCGGAGTCTTTTTGAACGGTTATCACGGCGATTCGGCTTACACCTTTCCGGTAGGTGAGGTGAGCGATGAATTGATGGCGCTCTGCCGCGCTACGCACACTTCGCTATACAAAGGCCTGGAACAGGCCAAAGCGGGGAATCGCCTCGGCGACATCAGCCATGCCATCCAGCACTACATCGAAAAAGAACACGGATACAGCATTGTGCGGGAGTTGGTAGGGCACGGCATCGGCAAGGAACTGCACGAGGCGCCGGAAGTGCCCAATTACGGAAAACGGGGAAGAGGCCCCAAACTGCAGAACGGACTCGTGATCGCCGTGGAGCCCATGGTCAATTTCGGGCGAAAGGAAGTGCGCACGGCTCGCGACGGCTGGACGGTGTTCTCGAAAGACCGGAAGCCATCCGCCCACTACGAGCACACTTTGGCGGTACGCGAAACCGACGGGCCGGATATTTTGTCGGATCATCGCCCCATCGAAGCGGCCATACAGAAAAACACCAACTTGCAGATCGTGGAGCCTTTTGAATCCCTGGCCTAAGGAGCGGGATTTCTGGCTGGCCTTGCTAGGCCGATTCGATAAAAATCCCTAACTTTGCACTCCGAATTTTGATCTATGTCGAAAAAAAACCTGATCAAGCAAGACGGTATTATCGAAGAGGCCTTGTCAAACGCCATGTTTCGGGTTCGCCTGGAGAATGATCACCAGATCCTGGCTACCATATCCGGGAAAATGCGCATGAACTACATTCGGATTCTTCCGGGCGACAAAGTGGCTGTGGAGATGTCGCCCTACGATTTGACCCGTGGCCGGATCATTTACCGCTACAAATAACACGGTTTGTCATGAAAGTAAGAGCATCTGTCAAAAAGCGTTCTTCCGACTGCAAAATCGTACGTCGCAAGGGCAAAGTGTACATCATCAATAAGAAAAACCCCAAGCTGAAGCAGCGGCAAGGGTAATTTGCAACCAAAAGGCAATCCAAGAATATGGCTCGTATAGCAGGTGTCGACCTTCCCCGGAATAAGCGGGGTGTAATCAGCCTCACGTACATTTACGGAATCGGCAAATCCACGGCCCAGGCGATTCTGGATCGCGCCGGTATCGATTCGGAAACCAAGGTGGAGGACTGGACGGACGAAAACATCCGGGAGATCTCCAACATCCTCAACGATGAATACAAGGTAGAAGGCGAACTGCGCTCCGAAGTACAGATGAACATCAAGCGTCTGATGGACATCGCCTGCAATCGCGGTCTGCGCCACCGCCGCGGGCTGCCTGTGCGCGGCCAACGCACCCGCACCAACGCCCGCACCCGCAAAGGAAAGCGCAAGACGGTGGCCAACAAGAAGAAAGCGGTCAAGTAGGTATTCTCATCATCTGTGTGAATTGTTAATGAGCAAACATGGCTAAGGCAACAGCAAAAAAAGGAGGGAAGAAGAAGGCAAAACGGGTCGAACCGGAAGGCTACGTTTACATCAAAGCTTCTTTCAACAACATTATAATCTCCATCACCAACAAGCAGGGACAGGTTATTTCCTGGGCCTCTGCCGGAAAAGCCGGGTTCCGGGGCTCCAAGAAAAATACGCCCTACGCGGCCCAGGTTGCCGCTTCGGATGCGGCCAAGGTGGCCTACGAAAGCGGCCTGCGCACGGTGGAGGTATTCGTCAAAGGACCCGGCTCGGGCCGCGAAGCTGCCATTCGCGCCATCGATGTGTCCGGTATCAAGGTTTCCAAGATCAAAGATGTTACCCCGGTGCCCCACAATGGTTGTCGCCCGCCCAAGCGCCGCCGCGTATAGAATGGGGATGAGGGTTTTTCTGAACTTTTAGACACGAATATTCATCATGGCGAGATATACAGGCCCCAAAACGAAAAAAGCCCGTGCATTCGGCGAGGCCATCTACGGCTACGACAAGTACTTCGAGCGCCGCAAGTACGGACCCGGACAACACGGCAACAACCGCCGCCGCCGGCAAAAGAGCGAGTACGCCCTTCAGCTGATGGAGAAGCAGAAGATCAAGTACACCTACGGCTTGCTCGAACGGCAGTTTCGCAATCTCTTCGACAAGGCCAACAGCAAGAAAGGAATTACCGGGGAGGTGCTTCTGCAAATGCTGGAAGCCCGCCTGGACAATACTGTATTTCGCCTGGGCCTGGCTCCCACGCGTCGTGCGGCCCGGCAGCTGGTTTCCCACAAGCACATACTCGTCAACGGCATTGTAACGAATATTCCTTCCGCCGAGCTGCGCCCCGGCGATATCGTCTCGGTGCGCGGCAGGTCCCAGGGCATGGATGCCATCAAGGAAAGCGTTGACGGCAAATCCGATGTGCGCAAGTATCCCTGGCTGGAATTCAATCCCGAAAAAATGGAAGGGGTGTTTATTCAATACCCCGAACGCGACCAGATCCCTGAAAAGGTCAACGAACAGCTGGTCGTCGAACTGTACTCCAAATAATCAGGAGCTCTGGACAAGCGCAAGGTGCGGCTTGTCCAGAACTCGTTTGAAGGCCTGGCCGGGCTTTGCGGCTGCTGCCTTACCACATGGCCTGCCATTCTTTCCCATCAAATGCAAAGAACCGTATGAGCATACTCAATTTTCAAAAGCCGGATAAGATCGTCATGCAAAAAGCCAACGATTTTGAAGGGCTTTTTGAATTCAAACCGCTGGAACCCGGCTTCGGCCAAACCATTGGCAATTCGCTTCGCCGGATCCTCTTGAGCTCGCTCGAGGGGTTTGCTATTTCTGCCGTGCGCATCGCCGGGGTAGAGCACGAGTTCGCCACCATTCGCGGCGTGGTGGAAGACGTGGTGGAAATCGTACTCAACCTCAAGCAGATCCGCCTCAAGCAACTCATCGCCGACGATGAATTGCAAAGTGAGAAGATATATCTGACCGTCACCGGGAAGGATGAGTTTCGCGCCGGCGATATCGAAGAGCACACCAATGTGTTCAAAGTGATGAATCCGGATCTGCTCATTTGCACCATGGAGCCTTCGGTTAACCTGGAGATGGAGTTGACGGTGACCAAAGGACGGGGCTATGTTCCGGCCGATGAAAACCTCCCCAAGGATGCGCCCATCGGCGTGATCCCGGTCGATGCCATCTACACTCCGATCAAAAACGTGGCCTACCGCATTGAGAATACACGGGTGGGGCAGCGCACGGACTACGAGAAGCTCTCCATCGAGGTCAAGACGGACGGCACCATCCACCCCGAAGAGGCCATCAAGGACGCCTCCCGCATTCTCATTCAGCATCTCATGCTCATTACTGACGAGAACATCACCTTCGACGATGCCACGGCCAGCAAGGACGATATTGTGGACGAGCACATCCTGCACATGCGCAAGCTGCTCAAAACGTCTCTGGAAGATCTCGACCTTTCGGTCCGGGCCTATAATTGCTTGAAAGCGGCCAAGATCAACACCTTGGCAGAGCTGGTTCAATACGACACTCACGAATTGCTCAAATTCCGCAACTTCGGGAAGAAGTCGCTGGTTGAGATCGAAGAGCTTTTGCAAGACAAAGGGCTCACCTTCGGCATGGATCTGAGCAAGTACAAACTGGAAGAAGACTAAGCAGGCGATATTCGCACATTTCAATACCTGGCAATAACCGCCGTTCGGCCCTTGCCGGCTTGCCTGCAGCCGCTATGCCGAACGGGGTGTTGCGAAGATAAACGCTTACATCCATGAGACACGGAAAGCGATTCAACCATCTGAGCCGAAAGGCCGGCCATCGAAAGGCCCTGCTGCGCAACCTCAGCATTGCGCTCATCGAGCACAAACGCATCAACACCACCCTGGCCAAGGCCAAGGCTTTGCGCACCTATTTCGAACCCCTGGTGACCAAGGCCAAAACCAACTCGACGCATTCGCGCCGGGTGGTCTTCAGCTATTTGCAGAATAAGGAAGCCGTTAAGGAACTCTTCGGTCCTGTGGCCGAGAAGGTTGGCGACCGGCCCGGCGGCTACGTGCGCGTGATCCGCACCGGCTTTCGCAAGAGCGACGGCGCCGAGATGGCCATGATCGAACTCGTGGACTTCAACGAGCTCTACAGCTCGGATACAGAGAAATCCAAAGGCGGCCGTCGCCGTCGTCGCCGCCGCGGCAAAAGCGGTAGCGGCAGCGGATCGACCGAGGCAAAAGCGGCAGCCGCGGCTGCGGCAAAAGCCGGCGAAGAGGAAGAATAAGCCTTCCTCCGCCTCGAGAGCCGAAACGTTCGGAAATGGCGATGTTCTTCTGCAGAGAAGCATCGCCATTTTCATATCCCCTGCATTTGTTTCGGCTTTTCTATTTTTACGAAAATCCAAACGACCATATGGGCGATACACAAGCAGGCCAGGCATTGCTACTGCTGGAAGACGGCACCCTCTTCCGCGGCAAGGCAGCCGGCAAAACCGGAACCACTACGGGAGAGATCTGTTTCAATACCGGAATGACCGGCTACCAGGAGATCTTTACCGATCCTTCCTATTACGGCCAGATTCTGGTGACGACCAACGCGCATATCGGAAACTACGGCGCCAAGAAAGACGAGGTGGAATCCGGGGGTATCAAGATCGCCGGGCTGGTATGTAAAAATTTCACCGCGCCCTATTCGCGCAAAGTGGCCGATCAATCCATTCAGTCGTATTTCGAGGGGGAACAGCTGGTTGGTATTTCGGACGTAGATACCCGCGCCATCGTGCGCCACATCCGGGATAAAGGAGCCATGAACGCGATCATATCTTCGGAAACCCTGGATGTAAAAGCGTTGAAAAAGCAGCTGAAAAAAGTACCCTCCATGAAGGGCCTGGAATTGGCTTCCCAGGTCAGCACCGCCGAACCCTACACGCTGGGCGACGCCTCGGCGCCGTATCGCATTGCCGTACTTGACCTCGGGGTGAAAAAGAACATCTTGCGCTGCTTTGCCGAGCGCTCCTGCTACCTGAAGGTCTTTCCGGCCAAGACGCCCATCGAAGAGCTGGAGGCCTTTCAGCCCGACGGCTACTTCCTGTCGAACGGGCCGGGGGATCCCGCTCCCATGGATTACGCCGTAGCCACCACGCGAGCCATCCTGGATCGGGAGCAGCCGCTGTTCGGCATTTGCCTGGGGCATCAGATACTGGCCCTGGCCCTGGGTATCCCCACCTACAAAATGCACCACGGCCACCGGGGTATCAACCATCCGGTGATCAACATCCTCACCGGCCGTGGTGAGATCACCAGCCAGAACCACGGTTTCGGCGTGAGTCCGGAAGCCATCGAAAAACACGCCGACAAGGTGGAAGTGACCCACATCAATCTCAACGACCGGACGGTAGAGGGGCTCAGTGTCATCGGCAAGCCGGCCTTTTCCGTGCAGTACCATCCCGAGTCTTCGCCGGGGCCCCACGACTCCCGCTATCTGTTCGACGAATTCATCGCCCTCATGGCCACCCGCAAGGAGGGCATTACCGCCTGAGATTAACAACACCTAAACCAATATCGAATGAGCATCATCATTGACCTCCGCGCCCGGGAAATCCTGGACTCCCGCGGCAATCCAACCATCGAGGTGGAAGTCCTCACCGAATCCGGCTATTTTGGCCGGGCCGCCGTTCCTTCCGGCGCTTCCACCGGAAAACACGAAGCCGTGGAGTTGCGCGACGGCGACGAGAAGCGATTTCTGGGTAAAGGCGTACTCCAAGCGTGCAGGAACGTCGAAGAGGTGATTCGCGAAGAGCTCATCGGCGTGGATGTCTCCGAACAGGTGTACATCGATAATCTCATGCGCGAACTGGACGGCACGCCCAACAAGGGTAAACTGGGCGCCAATGCCATTCTGGGGGTTTCCCTGGCTTGTGCCAAAGCCGGTGCCGAAGCTGCCGGCCTCTCCCTGTACCGCTACCTCGGGGGCGTGAATGCACACGTATTGCCCGTACCCATGATGAACATCCTGAACGGCGGCTCCCATGCCGACAACTCCATCGATTTTCAGGAATTCATGATCATGCCCATAGGAGCCGATTTTTTTTCCGAAGGCTTGCGCATGGGGGTAGAGGTGTTTCACCACCTCAAAAAGGTGCTCAAAGCGAATGGGTATTCCACCAATGTCGGCGATGAGGGCGGGTTTGCCCCGAACCTGAAATCCAATGAGGAGGCCATCGAGACCGTACTGACGGCCATCGAAAAGGCCGGCTACCGACCCGGCGAGGATATCATGATCGCCCTGGATGCTGCTGCTTCCGAGTTCTATCTGGAGGAAGAGCAGGTCTATCACTTCAAAAAATCGACCGGCGACAAGCTCTCCGCTTCGGATATGGTCTCGTACTGGACCCAGTGGGTGGACAAATACCCCATCCTGTCCATCGAGGATGGCTTGTATGAGGATGACTGGACCGGATGGGCAGCCCTCACCGAAGCCCTGGCCGATCGCGTTCAGCTGGTCGGTGACGACCTCTTCGTGACGAATACCGAGCGGCTGCAGCGCGGCATAGATGAAAATGTGGCCAACTCCATTCTCATTAAGGTCAACCAGATCGGCACCCTTACCGAAACGGTGGATGCCGTTCAATTGGCTACGCGCAATGCCTATACCTCGGTGATCAGCCACCGATCGGGCGAAACCGAGGACGTGACCATTGCCGATTTGGCCGTGGCCCTGAACGCAGGACAGATCAAAACGGGCTCGGCTTCCCGCTCCGACCGCATTGCCAAATACAATCAGCTCCTCCGCATAGAGGAAGAACTGGCCGACTCGGGCGTGTATCCCGGCCGGGCTCTGCTGGGAAAATAGGAAGCAAAGGTCTAGAACGGGATTGGCGGCTCCATCCGGCGCAGGGCTAAATGGGGCCGCCATTTGCAATTCTGCCGGAAATCCCGGATTTTGCAAGGGAAACACTATTGTCACACCCAACGCTTGTACTCATGCTGGCCAATACGCCCGTGCAAAAACTGCTCAACCGCATTCCCACCCCTTTTCGCAACAAATACTTTCTGGCCCTGGCTGTTTTCGCCGTCTGGATGGCCTTTATCGACAAACACGATATCCTCACTCAGGTCAAGCTCCAACGCACCGTAAACAAACTGGAGGCGGATAAGGCCTTTTACCAGGAGAAGATCGAGGAAGAAGAGGCCCGCCGTGCAGACCTGGAAGTCAATGCTGAGAAATACGCCCGGGAAGCCTATTACATGAAAAAATCCAACGAGGACGTCTTCATTATTGTAAAAGAGTGAGCAAACGTTATTTTTGCAGGGCTGCCCGGGATCGGGTGGTCTTTTGCATTCCTTAACGCAACGCCAAAACCTCATGTCCGTCCTCGTCAATAAGCACTCCAAAGTCATTGTTCAAGGGTTCACCGGAAAAGAAGGCACCTTTCACGCCACCCAAATGCTTGAATACGGCACCCAGGTCGTGGGCGGGGTAACGCCGGGAAAAGGCGGGCAAACCCACCTCGACAAACCGGTCTTCAATACCGTAAAGGAAGCCGTGGACGAGGTAGGGGCCAACGTATCGGTTATCTTCGTGCCCCCGCCCTTTGCAGCCGATGCCATCATGGAAGCTGCCGAAGCCGGCATCCAGGTGATCATTTGCATTACCGAAGGTATTCCCGTGCAGGACATGGTCAAAGCCAAAGCCTACCTGGAGGATCGTCCGGAGGTGCGCCTCGTAGGTCCCAATTGTCCGGGACTGATCACGCCGGGAGAAGCCAAGTGCGGCATTATGCCGGGCTTTATCCATAACCCGGGCCGCATCGGCATCGTTTCCCGCTCCGGCACCCTCACCTATGAAGCCGTGGACCAGGTCACGAAAGCCGCTATGGGACAGAGTACCTGTATCGGTATCGGCGGCGATCCCATTGTGGGTACTACCACCAAAGAGGCCGTAGAACTCCTGATGAACGACCCGGACACTGACGGCATCATCATGATCGGCGAGATCGGAGGAGGTATGGAAGCCGAAGCAGCCCATTACATCAAAGCCCATGGCACCAAACCCGTGGTTGGATTCATCGCCGGGCAAACGGCCCCGAAAGGGCGTAAAATGGGACATGCCGGAGCCATTATCGGCGGCAAGGACGATACGGCTGAAGCCAAAATGAAGATCATGGCCGATTGCGGTATTCACGTGGTAAAGTCGCCCGCTAAAATCGGTGAGACCATGAAAGCCGCCCTTAACGGCAAGGGCTGATAGCGAGTGGCGACCGCCGCCGCCTTCGGGCTTGCGCTGCGCTTTGGTTCAGTACAACACGACGAGCATGATGATAATGAGCAGTACGATTGCTCCCAGGGTGATGTAAAACCCATTGCTGTTTCGATATTTGTTGAACAGCAACTCCATGGCGTCTCGCCATTCCAGTCGCTTTCCTATGGGTTCATACAGCATCACAAAGTACTTGTCTTCCCCCAGGCGGTGCTGATCGCCGTGCTTGTCCAAAATGAAGAACTGGTTGTCCAGAAAGGCGAGGTCGTAAAGTTCGTTTTCCCCTTCTATTGAGATCAGCAACTTGTTGGAGCCCTCCATGTGCCGCCATTCGCCCATGGAAAAATTGCCGTCTATGGATCGGATGTATTCCCCGCCTTCATTGAAGAAGTGCAGGATGGCTTCGTGGAAGGTGAGATCGTCCCGGAATTCCAGCCAGGGCTTGTTGAGGTAGAATTGTTCTTCGCGCAGATCTTCGCTCCAGGGGCGCACCTTGGAAAGCATGGAATCGATGTACTCATCCATGGTTTCGGCCACGGGCAGTTCGACGGTAAGGGCCTGGGAAAAGCGATCCAGCATTTTGTTTTCCACGGTGCAGCGATTACATCATCTTACGAATTTACGAAAGCTGCTGCAAATCCCCCCGGCCTAATTCTCTGTCCAGGCGCTGCGCTTGCGAAAGTACTTGGGGTGTACGATCAGCAGCCCGAACGATTCGCCCTCTTCCTTGGTGCGTTTGGCATGGTGTGCGCCGTGGGCGCGGAGGATTGCCCGGGAGTAGGGATTATCCAGCTGCCGAAACCACTTGAAGCGCTGGTGAATGTAGACGTCGTGAATGAGAAAGTAAATGAGGCCGTAGATGGAAATCCCGATGCCCACGAAAAGGAGCCAGCGATGGTCGGTCGACAGCCCGATGATGTAGGAGATCGCCGAGGGAATGGCGAATACCAGAAAGAAGAGGTCGTTGCGTTCGAAGAAGCCGTTTTTCTCGTGATGGGGCTTGTGATGGTCTTCGTGCCAGATCCACAGCCAGCCATGCATGAGGTACTTGTGCGCAGCCCAGGCCACGAATTCCATGGCCAGGATGGTCAGTAGTACAATGCCGATATAGAGTAGGGCGATCATAGTTAGGATTTCCTTTTATTAGCCAAACAAACCGATCACGAGGAAGAAAATCAGCTGCAAGATAAACAAGGAGGCAGCCACGTAGTTTGTGCGGGCTTTCACCATCTTGTGATAAGCCAATTGCAGGGGGAGTGCGATGGCCAGCCAGCCGAAGTAGTTTTGCAGGGGCACGGCATCGCCCTCCCAGCTCCAAAAGCCCTGCTGTATGGCCACCGGCTCGATCAGGATGTCCAGGCCCACCATGAGCAGGGCGCTGAGCGTTGCCTTGAGCCAGCCGTTCAGGCGATTCCCCGCTCCGGCCTGTACCAGCATCGCACTGCTGTAGGTGACCAGGATCCAGTTGATCCCGATGAGAAGAGGGGTGCCCCCCAGTTTCGGGCCGAGTACGCTTCCATAGCTGTAGGAGCCAAAGAGCAGGCCCGTTTGCACGCCCATCCACTCGGCTCCGAAGCCGATCCCGTAACAGAGCAGCAGGAATCCGAAAAAAGACCGGGTCCAGGGCCGGTGAAAGGCCAGGGCCAGTACCAGCGATACCAGCAGGTTAGCCGGTGTAAGCCGGACAAACTCGGGATGAATGGGCAGCAAAATGCCCACTATGCCGATCCCGTAAAAGATGAGCAACAAGCCAATGCCGAGCCGGGGCGACCATCTCATCGTGTTGGATGCGTATGCTAATTCCATGATGCTTCTGCGCTTGAAGGAGCCGGGATATCCGCTTGCCCGTGCATGAGTTCGTCCACGATGCGCGCTGACAGCAAACACAAGGGGATACCCCCTCCGGGATGCACGCTGCCTCCGCAAAAGTAAAGATTCTCAATGCGCCGGCTGAAATTGGCGTGGCGCAAAAAAGCGGCCATGCGATTGTTGGAGCTGGTGCCGTACAAAGCTCCGAGGTGGGATCCTGTGCGCGACTCTATGCGGAGGGGATCCAGGCTGTCCTCAGCTTCGATCAGGGGCTCGATCGGGCGGCCCAGCATGCGGCTGAGTTTGTCCAGTGTGTTTTGACGGACGACTGCTTTCAGGGCATCCCAGTTCTGCCCGCTGTCGTAGGGCACATTGACCATGACGAACCAGTTCTCCCGTCCCGCAGGCGCATCGGCCGGGTCCTTTTTGCTGCTGATATTGACGTACACGGTGGGATCGGAAAAGACCTTTCCGTCGGCCAAGGCATCAAACTCCTTGCGATAATTTTCGGAGAAGAAAATATTGTGCAGGTCGAGCTCCGGAAAGGCTTCGGCTACTCCCCAGTAAAAGATGAGCGCCGAGGTCGATTTTTCCTGCCGCAAAATGCGCTCCGGTTGTTTTTGGTCGGGCAACAGGCGGCGGTAGGTGAAAAACACGTCCATGTTGCTGATGATGTGATCAAAGGCAATGGGCTGACCGTTGACCTGCAGCGCCTGAGCTCGCTTTCCCTTTACCAGGATCCGTTCGACCGGGCTGTTGAAGTGAAAGTTGACACCCAGCCGGCCGGCGAGTTGATAGAGACTCTGTGGGATCCGGTACATACCTCCCCGGGGATAAAAGGCTCCGATGCCGTGTTCGAAATGCGGAATGATCGTGAGCAGGCCGGGCGCCTTGTAGGGGTTGGATCCGTTGTAGGTAGCGAATCGATTGAAAAGCTGGACCAGTTTGGGGTGTTGCAGATCCCGTTGATGTACCCGGTTCATCGTGCGCGTCAGGTCGTAGCCGGGCAAAGCGGCCAGCGCCTTTAGCACGGATCTGCTAAACCAGGTATCGGCCTTGTGCAGCGACTTTTCGAGGAAGATGCGGCCCGTGCGTTCGTACTTTTTCCGGCTGGCCTCCAAAAAGTTTCGGATGCGCTCCGGTGCAATGCCCGCCACCTGGCCGGCATCCCGGGCGAATTGTTCGATATCGGCAGCAGCAGCCAGACGCGTACCGTCCTCCCAGAAATAGTTGCACACCACGGGCAGACGCTCGAAGGCGAAGTGTGCCCGGGGCTCTTCACCGGCCAGCCGGAACAACTCGTCCACATATTGCGGCATAGTGAATAGAGAAGGGCCGGCATCGAAGCGATAGGGGCCCAGTTGAAGTTGAGCCAGTTTGCCGCCCGGCTCTCCTTGTGCTTCGAATACCGAAACCGAATGGCCCCGGGCCGCCATGCGAATGGAGGCCGCCAGCCCGGCGATCCCCGATCCGACGATGCCGATATGAAGCTTTTTATTCATAGGCTTGTTAACAACCCGGGCTGGTTTTGGTTTGTCAGGCGGTGGAACCATTATCCGGCTTCACGGGTTTTTTACATGAGTTTGTGCGGACGTCCTATCGCCTTGCTACGGCAGGGAGGAAAGTCCGGACAACGTAGAGCGCCACGCCATCTAACGGATGGGCTGCCGTGTTTCTTGCGAAACCGGGCAGACAGAAAGTGCCACAGAAACGATACGGCCGATGCATCCCCCCGGGGGTGCAGGCAAAGGTGAAAACGTGCGGTAAGAGCGCACGCCTTGCCCTGGCAACAAGGCGAGGGGGTAAACCTCGTGGGTTGAAATGCCACATACATCCTGTGCTCTTCTCGCGGAGAGGTCCGGTGGCTCGCCGGATGGCCGAACGGCCGGCAGGAGGGGTAGGCAGATGGACCCTGCCGGTGACGGCAGGGCTAGATAAATGATAGGAGCCCGGCTATCCGAAAGGAAAACCGGGAACAGAATCCGGCTTACAGGCCGCACAAACTCAACGAAAAAAAGCCGCTTCTCCGGAAGGAGAGGCGGCTTTGCCCGTCTATATGGAGCGGATCGGTTTGGGCTAGTTGTTATCTCCCAGGTCGTCGAACAGGAACATGAGCGAAAACCGCAGGGTGTTGTCCAGGGGGTTTCGCTGGTTGGTGCTCGGAATGAGGTAGGAGATATCAATACCCACGATGTTGTATTTCAGCCCCAGCCCCAGGGTGAAGTACTTCCGGTTGCCCTTCAGGGCGTGTTCCAGGAAGTAGCCGGCCCGAACGGCAAAGAGGTCGTTGTACCAGTATTCGGCCCCAAAGGCGAAGTAGAACTCGCGCAGTTCCTCGGAAAATCCACCGGGCGCATCGGCCCAGGAATTCAGGATCCCACTGATAGAAGACTGCTCGCGATAGTCGGCTATGCCGTTGTTGTCTTCATCACAAGTATCCTCGCCCTGCACCTGGCTTTCGTTGATACAGGGTGTGGGAGCCATCAGTTTGTTGATATCGGTGGTGAAGGTCAGGCTGTTGTAATCGTCAAATTCCAGCGTGTAAGCTACGCCCAGCCCGAAGTTGGCCGGCAAGAAGTCTCGCACCGTAGACCGCGTATAGGTGATCTTGGAGCCGATGTTGGTCAGGGCGAGCCCCACGGTAAGCTCCGAGTCCATCTTTTTGAGTTTGATGGGGGTATTGTAGGTCATGGTGATGTCGGCAGCACCGGCAATGCCGGGTTCCAGGATCTCACCGGTGCCGGGCACTTCCTGTCCGGCGGCCAGGTTGGAGTAGATGAACCGGCCGCTCAGGGCAGCCGAGAAATTTTCGCTCAGCTTTCGGGCATAGGCCAGGGAGAGGGAAAACTCGTTGGGGCGCCCGTCAATGAGGATCTCGCCGTTCTCATCCGTAAATTGAATGCTGCCCAGAGAGAAAAAGCGGAGATCGAAGCCCAGGGCCTGCTGGTCGTCGAAGCGATAGAAAGCACTGAGGTAAGCCAGGTATACATCACTCAGTCCGAGAGAGCGAAGCCAGGGCGTGTAGGTGGCGGAAATGCCCAGTTTCTCCTCTGCGAAAGCCAGGGAAGAGGCGTTGAAATGCATGGCGTTGGGATCCGGGGAGAGCGCTATACCGGCATCGCCCATGCCGGCAGACCGGGCGTTGGGCGTGATGCGGAGGAACGGCACAGCCGTCGTCACGGCATTATTACAGGGTTGTCCGGCAGGATCTACAAAGTTTCCGCCGCTGTCGGTAGTACAGGGCTGTGCCCATACCCCCGAACTAACCATAAACAGGGCAAGGACGCTCCAGAGATGGGGTAGCAGTCGTTTCATGAGATAAATTCTAATTCAGTTGATTTTGCGAAGGTCAAAGATAGTATTCTATCCCGCAATCCAGGCCATTGCCGAGGGATCACATCGCCGTTTACTAATACGAATTTCCTGTCCGCTTATTTTTGACAGCCCTGTTTTTTAACACCTGCTACTTGAGGATCACCAGTTTTTGGAAGTCGCTTTCCCCGGTCAGGGTAGTACTTCCCGTGTCGGCTGTGCGCACATTGACCCGGTAGAGATAAACCCCACGGGCCAGCCGGTCGCCGTAATCATCGCGGCCGTCCCATTCAATGCAGTTGTCCAGCCGGATGGCACCGTCGGTCAGCAGCCGTTGTTCCAGGGTTTTCACCAGCCTGCCGCTGATGGTGTAGATGTGGATGAGGATGTCGATCTCCTGCCCGGGCATGTTGTGATCGAACTGGAAACAGGTGCGATCGGTAAAGGGGTTGGGGTAGTTGAGCACCTTCTCCAGTGCGATGCTGGCATCTTCCGCCACAACGAATTCCGTGTAGCCCGTACCGGAATTATTGGCAACGTCCCAGGCCTTCACCCGAACGGAATGCCGGCCTGCAGGCAGGCGATTCAGCGGGTAACGCACTTCACCCCGGGTGAAGTCGTCCAATTCGGCTTCGTAAAAATCGTTCAGCACCAGGATGTTCTGGTTGTCTTCATTGAGCACGGCCTCCAGGTCGTGGCCGATTGTATTGCCCGCTATGTTGATGCCGATCTCGTCTTGCAGTTTGACGAGCAGGACGGGCTCCGGTCCGGTGATGCCGCCGAAAACGAAGTCCTCCGTGTTGACGAACACATCGACCAATGGCGGCTCGTTATCGGTCACGCCATTCGGATCGCTGCCGCCGAGGATAAAACCTTCATAGGCTCCGGCCGCGTCGTTGCGGTTATTCTGGTGCTTGGCATAGTAGACGATGCGGGCATTGCCGAATTCAAAATTGATGTCCTTCGGCACGACAAAGCTGATGGAAAACCGGCCGTTTTGCACGCTGGCCCGCCCCTTGAAGACCGCGTTCTTCTGTACCTGAAATTCCCGGACCGGGCTGCCGCTATCCTGGCCCAGCGTTTGCTGGGTGACGGGTTTGTCCAAAACCGAAATATCCACCTCGCCTTGAAAGTCGGACAGCAGCTGACCGGAGCCGGTTGCCACCTCTCCTTCAAAGGTCACTTTTTGCAGCGCGCGAATCGTATCCCCTTCGGCCTGAGCAATGGGGGTGCCGTTCAGGCTGGTCGTGCGCACCTCGTATTCGGGATAGGCCAGCAGCTGGGAAGGGTCGCCGAATACGGCAAACTTCCGGGAGTTGGTGGTGATGTTGATGTTCCGGTTCTTGGCGTTTTGAAGGATAATTCCCAGAGGCTGGTAATTGCCCGAAGGGTCGAGTTTGAAGAGTTCGTTCAGGGTGGTATCCGTAAGGCGGGTGTTGCTGCTCAGAAATACGTCCCGCACGGTACTGAACAGGGCAATGCCGCCACCGGAAGGATTCAGCAGGATCTCTTCCCCGGCCGTCACCTCGAAAGGGTCGTCAAAACCCGTGAACGAGCAGGTAGCCGTGATGAACAGCGGTAATTTGTTCCGGTTGGTCCATCCGAGGATGTCCGATTTGCGCAACACGCGTTCCTGTGCCCAACCGCTGCTGCCGCCGTGCCCCAGATAGGTGATGGCCAGCTGGCCTCGGAAGACGGCCTGGTTCAGCGCTTCGGTAGCGGCCGGAAAGCGGTTGCCCCCCGGAGTGCTCACCTGGGGGAAGGCATCCAGGTAGATCTTGTCCAGGTTGATATACGGCACGGAATCGGCCAGGGTCTCGGCGGCATTATCGGCCGGGTTTACGTGTCGATTTCCGTCTTCGTCGTCGGCCACGAACATACATCGGGTGCGCCAATCCCCCAGCACCTTCGGGTCGGTATCATAGCGAACGATCTTGTCGACTACTACGTCGGCTTCCGAAGCCGACTTGACGGTGAGGCGGCCTACGGCGATGGACATCGGGTTGTTTAACACGTCGTTGTTGCTTCCCGCTTCGAGTATGGTGTAGTAATCGTCAGTGGGGTAGGCGTTTACCCCGGAGAGGCCCCGGCGCTGGTAGGTGGGAATAAAATCGCCGCCCTGCTCGTAGATATCTCGTGCATCGAAGTTGCCGTCGCCCAGCAGACAGAGATAGCGGAAGGCCGGATCCCGCTCGTAGAGCAGGCGCGCAAAATTGCGAATGGCGGTCGGATCCTTTCGTCCGCTGGAAAACTCGTTGAACACCTGATCGATGCGGACGGGTATGACGCGAAGATTGCTGTGGCTTTCTCTGTGCTGGGCCAGCCGCTCGGCAGCTGCCTGAAAATCGGGATGGTAAAGCAGGATCATATCCGCCCGGTTGATAGCGTGCAGGTTCTGATTGGCCAGCGGGCCGACGGCCTCCGGCAATGGGAAGCCCTGATTCCGGTCGAAGGCAATGAATTCGCGCCGCACGGCGGTATTCAGCCCAAAAGCCAGGCTGTTGCCGTTCTGTTCAGTGGCCTGCCGCCGTGGCGTCTGGGGGTCGCTGATGTCCCAGACCTCTATGTTTGAATTGGCGTTGCTCAGGATAAAAGTGGCCGAGGGGTGGTCGAGGGTGTTGAGGTCCCGGAAGTGCATTTGCGAACCCGTCATGACCAGCTGCCGCCTCACCTGCAGGCGAATGTAATCCATCCAGGCCCGGCTGTCGCCGAACTGATTGGGATAGGTCACGGTCAGGGTGTTGTTGTCGCTGTCCAAGGCGGGGTTGGCCCGCAGGAAGGTAGGAAAAGCCAGAGACTGAACGGCATCGCCGGGGTCGGAGATGGCCCCGGCATTGAAGCTTTGGAATTCCTGGCCGCCCACTGTCGCGACAAAAAAGCTGCTGGTCGGAGCCTGGAGGAACATTCGGATGGTCAGGCTCGTCGGAGCGCCGGGGACCAGGTTGGGCACGGACAGCTCATAATTGTAATCGCGATCGACCCGAAAAAAATCACCTACCCATTCCTGGCCGGAGCCCGTCGTAACTGTGGAGCGCTCCATGAGGTTGAGGAGGTCTTCTTCCAACTGGAGGTAATCGTCGAATGCGGTGCTGGTGTAGGCGGTGCTGCTCAGGCTGGGCTGGTCCTGCAAGCGACTGCCGTTGCCCGGGCTGATCTTCAGCACGTAATAGTTGCGATCGTCGTAAATGTTGGTTCGCCGGCTGAAGGTCCGGTCTTCTTCATCCAGTATCCATTGGTTTGGGCCCTGCCCGTAGAAAAGGATGTAGTCCTCGGCATTGAAGACCCCATCGTCTTCTCCGGAGATGAACAGGGGGGTCTCGAGCAGGTCTTCGGCTACATCGGCAGACAGAGGTTCGGGCAGCGGACCTCCGCCTTGCCCGTAGAGCTTGATCTGGCGAGGGTCGACCTGGTCGACCGGTACGCCCAGTTCGTCCCTCAGAAAGGCATAGCTCAGGCGATAAACGCCGTCTTCGCTGACGGCGATCTTGTACAACTCCCCGTCCCGGAGGACGGATTCCGTAGGACTTCCCCCTCGTGCCCCTGCGTTCAGCGACGGGCCAACGGGGTCGACCCTCAGACGCAGCCGGCTTACCCGCTGGTAGCGTTCGCCCTGCCGGACGATGGGTATGAAGGATACCCACGCGGTATGGCGGCCTCGCTGAGTGGTGGAGAAAGCTTCAAAAGACAGGGTTTCGGGTACCTGAGCGGCATTCTGCCGGGGCGACCAATCGAAATCTTCGTATTGGGCCTCCAGCACCTGAACCCTTATCTCGGCCAGGCGGTTTATGGGAACGGAAACAGTGTAATAGGGAATCTCCGGCCTGCGCTCGTCAAAAACAGCTCCTGCAAAGTTCCATCGCTCGTAGACCTTCCCCTGGTAGTTAATGGTCTGCGGCGCGTCATCCCATCGGATCTGTACGTTTATTTCCTGGGCTTTGCCAATGGAAAGACATATTAACGCGAGAAGAAACAGGAGGCTTACAATTTTCTTCATAGATTTCGTTTTATGAACCAGGAGAACGGGCAAGTCGAACGGGCAATTGGCTGATCGAACGCCTTTTCCTCAGGCGGAGCGCAACGGATGAACCGTTCTGCCCGCGGGGGCAAAAATCCGTAATTCAAACGTTATGTTCACGGGCCTATTGCCTGGCATTAACCGGACGCACGACACAACATGATTTTCAGTTTATACCCCGATCGTTCCTATGTGAAAACTCCCCTGCTGCTCATCGGCCTGTGGCTGCTGGGAAGCCTCTTTGCCCGGGCACAGGACCCGGTGTTTTCCCAGTTTTATGCCGCTCCCCTGCAGGTGAATCCCGCCTTTGCGGGCGTGACCTTTTCGCCCCGGATCACGCTCAACTACCGAAGCCAATGGGCTGCTTTCGACGGGGGGTATTCCACCTACGCGGCGGCATTCGAGTTGGGTGTGGAATCCCTGAATAGCGGATTCGGCCTCATGGTCACCGGCGATAATGCCCTCAATGGAGTGTATCAAAATTACCGGATCCACGGCATGTACACCTATCAGATACGCATGGGGCGACAGTTGTATGCCCGGGTAGGGGTGGCCGGCGGCTGGATCGGTCGCCAACTGGACTGGAACCGCCTTCGCTTTGGCGACCAGCTGGATGAGATCACCGGCAATGTGGACCAGAACGGCAACGAAACCTTTTCCGCCGAGCAACCTCCCGAATCGCTCAACCGCAACCTGTTCGACCTTTCGGCCGGCCTGCTCATCAACGGCCGGAAGTGGTATCTGGGCGGGGCCGTGCACCACATCAACAACCCCAATGAAAGCTTCTATTCGGTGAGCGACAGACTCTTCGCCGGATTGCCCCTGCGGTTCACTCTGCACGGCGGATGGCAATTTGATCTCCCTTCGAGCAATATGTCCAGCCCCGAGGCGTTCATATCCCCGAATGTGTTGTTCATTCGCCAGGCCGATTTCTCGCAGCTGAACGCAGGTGCGTACGTGCAATACGGGAAAGTATACGGTGGTCTCTGGTACAGACACAGCGGCCGCAACGGCGATGCACTCATCGGCCTGGTAGGGTTTCGCTACAAGATCTTCCGGATCGGCTACAGCTATGATCTGACGATCTCCGGCCTGTCCAATCAAAATACCGGCGGGTCGCACGAGCTTTCCCTGACGTTTGATTTTTCGCAAACGGAAGCCTACAAGAACCGTCGCCGCTCACGCCGGTTCAGCGATTGCTACCGCATGTTTGAATAAGCGGGCATTATCCATTTAGGATTTGGGCAAGTGTTAAGGTGAGCAAAAAGCATTTGCCGGCAGCCCGATTGGGAAATAGCATTTTCTGTATATTTGACCGTCGATTCTCAAAAAAACACGTTTGCAGTGATGGAAAACTGGTTGAAGTACGGCGCCCTCTTCATGGTCGCCTTTGCACTACTTAGCTCTTGTGGAAAAAAGGACCGTTCCTCAGCCACCGGCTGGAAATACAATGATGCCGAATGGGGCGGATTCGAAAAACGGGATTACGAAGGCCAGGTCACCGGCCCGAATCTCGTGCTGGTACAAGGAGGTACCTTTACCATGGGCGTTACCGAGCAAGATGTGACCTACGAGTGGAACAACATTCCCCGCCGGGTTACCGTCTCCTCCTTCTACATGGATGAAACGGAAGTTTCCAATATCAACTACCGCGAATACCTCTACTGGATCAAGCGGGTGTGGGGCGAGTCCTACCCCGAGGTGCTGATCAACGCATTGCCCGATACTATGGTCTGGCGCGAGGAACTGGCTTTTAACGAGCCCTTTATTCAAACCTACTTTCGCCACCCGGCCTACGACGATTACCCCGTAGTGGGCGTGAGCTGGGTGCAGGCTACGGAATTTGCCAAATGGCGTACCGACCGGGTCAATGAAATGATCCTGGTGGAGCGCGGTATCCTGAATCCGAACACGGAACAAAAAGACGAAGACAACTTCAATACGAAAGCCTACCTGGCCGGGCAATATCAAGGCAACGTGCGGAAGAACCTGAAGGACCTTCAGACCGGCGGCGAGCGGCCCGTGCGCTTCGAGGACGGCATCTTGCTGCCCAGCTACCGCCTGCCTACCGAAGCCGAATGGGAGTACGCGGCCCTGGCCCTGGTTGGCAAACAGGAGGACACCAATGACGAGCGCATAACCGACCGGCGCAACTATCCCTGGGACGGCTACTCCGTTCGCTACCAGAAGCGCAACAAATACCAGGGTATGATCATGGCCAACTTCAAGCGCGGCGGCGGTGACTACATGGGTATGGCCGGTAAGCTCAACGATGCGGCTCATATTCCGGCCCCGGTGCGCAGTTTTATGCCCAACGATTTCGGCCTTTACAACATGGCCGGTAACGTCAACGAGTGGGTCGCCGACCTGTATCGTCCGCTTACGAGCATTACGCTGCGCGATGCGGAGAACCACGACCTCAACCCCTTCCGCGGCAACCGCTTCAAAGAGTTGCAGCTGGATGAGGACGGTCGTCCGATCGAGAAAGACAGTCTGGGACGCCTGCAATATCGCTACCTGGAGGATGACGAACTGGCCGAGCGCACCAACATTCGCTCCGGGCAGCCCTTCAACTACCTGGACGGCGACCAGCAGTCGGAAGTGACCTATTACAGCAAATACAACCCCGATAACGGTGGCATGGTGCGCACTCTGATCAGCGACAAGGCCCGCGTTATCAAAGGGGGATCCTGGGCTGATCGCGCGCACTGGCTCTCTCCGGGTACTCGCCGCTACATGGATGAAGATGCTTCTTCCCGTACGGTGGGCTTCCGCTGCGCCATGACCCGCACCGGCGGCCCGGTAGGCAACAGCGATGATGCCGGCCACCAGTTCAAGACCAAGCGCAAGCGCACCAAGCGCCGGTACTAGTTTTTTGATCCTTTTGCAAACCAAAAAAGCCTCTGTCCTATCTTTGGGATAGAGGCTTTTTTGCGTATGAACCTTCAAGACCTTTATCCGCGCGTTCGGCAGTGCCGGCGCATCCTGATTGATTCGCGGCAGGTAGGCCCCGGCGACCTGTTCATTGCTCTGCGCGGCAGTCGTTCCGACGGCAACGCCTATGCAGAGGCTGCTCTGAAAGCCGGTGCTCGCTATGCCCTGGCCGACGCCCCGGAGCTCAGAGGCAAGCCCGGAATCCTGTGGGTCGAAGATGCCCTGGCTGCCCTGCAGGCCCTGGGCCCGTATCATCGGCGGCAGTTTACCGTGCCCATAGTGGGCATTACCGGCAGCAATGGAAAAACCACGACCAAAGAACTGGTGCGCGATGTGTTGGTCCGCCGTTACCAAGTGCATGCTACCGAGGGCAACCTCAACAACCACATTGGCGTGCCGCTAACCCTGCTGGCCATGCCTCCGGAAATACAGATCGGAATCATCGAGATGGGGGCCAATCATCAGGGCGAGATCGATTTCCTAAGCCGCATGGCCGAGCCCAGCCACGGCCTTATCACCAACATCGGCAAAGCCCATCTGGAAGGGTTCGGGGGCATTGAGGGCGTCAAAAAGGGCAAGAGCGAACTCTACCGGTTTCTGGCCGAGACCGGCGGAGTGGCCTTCATCAACCGGGATGAAAGGTTTCTGGACGATCTTTCCATGCCGGTAGCTAAGCGCTTGTTCTACGGGAGCCCGACCCGTGCTTCGAGCCAGGGGCAGCCGTATGATATAGCCCTGGTGGAGGAAGAACCCTTTCTCCGCATTCGCTTTTGGGATGCCTCCGGACAGATCTTTGAAACGACCACTCAGCTAACGGGCCGGCACAACCTGGGCAATATCGCAACGGCCGTAGCGCTAGGCCAGTATTTCAAGGTGCCCGAGAGCAGCATCGCCGGGGCTTTGGCGGCCTATGTACCCCAGAACAATCGCTCGGAATGGCGGGAGCTGGCCGGCAATCGCTTTTTCCTGGATGCCTACAACGCCAACCCCACCAGCATGCGCCATGCGCTGGAGGGCTTCTGTAAGAACAGCCCGGCTCCGCGCATGGCTCTCCTGGGGGCCATGTACGAGCTGGGACCCTACAGCGAGCAAGAACACGAGCAGATGGCCGCCTGGGCCGCCGGGCTTCCGCTGAATGAAGTCGTGCTCGTCGGGCAGGAATTTGAGGCAGCTGCCCGAAAGCACGGCTTGCTTCATCTTCGCCGGGTCGATGAGCTGGTCGACTGGTTTATGGAGCGCCGGCCCAGTGGATACCATATTTTCTTGAAGGGTTCCCGGGGCCTGGGATTGGAAAAGCTGATCGAGCAGCTCGATCCGGCCACGTCCTGAATGCCTTCGCCCTAGGAAAAGCGCTTTAAGGCCTGGTGCAGCCGGTCCGGCAGTTCGCCTTCGCTGGCTTGCAGATAGTCGCGGTAAGAACAAGGCACCAGCCTGTGGCGTTGCTCGGCGACTTCCTTTGCATGAGGCAGCTGAAACCACCACCGGCCGCTTTTATTGCTCTTCCAGAAGGTGAGCTGGAAATCCAGCTGCCGGACCTCGACCACGTATTCGACCATATCCTGCGTGCTCACCGGAAAATCCTGTTTGCGCTGATGCACGCCATCCAGGAAGTACCACACGAGCTGGGCAATGGCTTGAGCCGTCAGGGAAGGGGTTTTCTGGTAGCCCACGATGGCGGCGGCGCCCAGCTTGTCGCTCAGTCCGGCATAGCGCATGATCTGGCAGCCTTCCTCCACGGTAAATCCGCTGGGGGTGGGATCGGTCAGGCCCGGTACATCGCCTCCGCGAAGGGCGCTGAGGTCGAACCCCACCAGATCGGCATCCCGGATGATGGGTTCCAGTTCGGCGAGGTTCGATCGGGCCTTGCCCAGGCGAACCAGGTCTACCTGCAGTTGGTCCAGCTTCTTCTGGTCGGCAGGCAGGATAAAGTGCGCCTGGCAGCCGATGAGCCCCAGGTGAAAGGGCCGTTTTTTTAGCAGCCGGCCTACTCCTTCGCCCGGTCTGAGGTGCGGGCGTTGCTGGATCAGGCACAGGCTGGTGTGTTTGCGCAGCTCGTTGAAGGCGTCGAACAGAGGCTCCAGGAAATCGGGGGACGGAGCCAGCAGGACGGGCACAATGCGGCTGGAGAGCAACTCCTGCAACAAGCCCATGGCAAAACTCGGCGTTTTGCGGCGCAGATTGCCCAGGTCGGCTACCGGGAATCGCTTGAAGGGAAAGCTCAGCTCGTAGAGCGCTTCGCGTATGGATCGGCTGGTTCTGGCATCCAGGCCCACGAGCGCCACGCGGGTGCGGCGAAGATCGGGCAAGCCCTTTTTGTTGTGCAATTGCAGTTTGTCGCCGAAGGTGTGCGGAGGAAAATCCGGCTCGCTGAGGGAGTCCGGAAGCGGAAAAAGCCAGTGGTCCAGCATAGGGTTGGGAGTAAGTCGGCCCAAAGGTAAGCCGAAAGTATCAAGCGGCCGGTAAGGGAAGAAGGCGAATTGCCGGCTTCTTTCTTTTTGCCGGGTTGTGGGTGCGGACGGGAAAGCCCCGTCAAAATGGTACTTTTGCAGGACAACAAACAGGCATGGACGCACTTTTTCGATCGTACCGAGACAAGGAGCCCGAGATCATCTTCGAGTGGAACGATTCGGAGACCGAAGCCCGGGGCTGGGTGGTCATCAACTCCCTCCGCAACGGTGCCGCCGGCGGCGGAACGCGCATGCGCAAGGGCCTTACCCGCGATGAGGTCATCGCCCTGGCCAAGGTCATGGAGATCAAGTTTTCCGTAAGCGGCCCCGCCATCGGCGGCGCGAAATCCGGCATCGACTTCGACCCCCGGGATCCTCGCCGCGACCAGGTGCTTCGCCGCTGGTACCGGGCCGTGTACCCCCTGCTCAAGAATTATTACGGCACGGGCGGCGACCTGAACGTAGACGAGCTCAAGGACGTCATTCCCATCACCGAGGAACTGGGCCTGTGGCATCCGCAGGAGGGCATCGTCAACGGCCATTTTCAGGTGGATCGCGGCGAAAAGATCAGCATTATCGGCCAGCTGCGCTACGGCACCGGCAAGATCGTGGAAGATCCCCGCTATGTGCCCGAGGGCGATAAGAAATATGCCGTGGCCGATCTCATTACCGGTTATGGGGTGGCCGAAGCGGTTCGGCACTACTACCGCCTGTATCACGATCGCGGCCTGGAAGGCAAACGGGCCATTATTCAGGGCTGGGGCAATGTGGCATCGGCGGCGGCCATGTTCATGGCCCTGGAGGGCGCCCGCATCACCGGTATCATCGACCGGTATGCCGGCCTCATCGATACGGAGGGCATGGGCTTGCCGGAAATCAAGCAGCTCTTCGTCCAGAAGAAAGGGAACGAGATCGCGGCCGAAAACCTGATCCCCTTCTCCGAACTGAACGAACGCATCTGGTCGGCCGGAGCGGAGATCTTCATTCCCGGAGCCGCTTCCCGCCTGGTGACCCGCGACCAGGTAGACCGACTCATCGCCGGCGGCCTGGAAGTGATCTCCTGCGGGGCCAATGTGCCCTTTGTAGACGACAAAATATTTTTCGGCCCCACGGCGGCCTATACGGACGGCAAGGTGAGCCTCATCCCGGATTTTATTGCCAACTGTGGGATGGCCCGCGCTTTTGCCTATCTCATGCAGCCCAATGTGGAGACGACGGACGAGGCCATCTTCGCCGATGTGTCCACTACCATTTTCAAGGCGCTGCACGAGCTCCAGCGGCACCGGCCCGAGCCCACCGGCCTGGCAGCCAAGGCTCTGGAGCTGGCCCTGCACAAGTTGCTGCCCGAGGAAGAAGCCCTGACCGGCTGATTGCGGCAACCCGGAGCGGGCTTTTACTGTTATCCGGGTATCTGTCTTACATCGTCAAGCAAGTCATGACTCACACCGCATTGACCATACAAGCCCAGGCGCTTATACCCACTCCCTGGGGTAATTTTCAGATGTATGCCTTCGCCCGCGAGCCGGACGACTGGATGCCGCATCTGGCGCTGGTGCACGAAGACTGCGATCCTTCGAAGCCCGTACTGGTGCGCATTCATTCCGAATGTATTACGGGCGACCTCTTCGGCAGTAAGCGTTGCGACTGCGGCGAGCAGCTGCACAAGGCCATGGAGCTCACGGCTCAGGAGGGCGGCGTTGTGCTCTACCTGCGCCAGGAAGGCCGCGGCATCGGCATCATCAATAAGCTCAAGGCCTACAATCTCCAGGACGAAGGCCTCAATACCATCGATGCCAATATCCACCTGGGCCTGGAAGTGGATGCCCGCGCCTACGACATTGCAGTCGATATGCTGGAAGCCCTCGAAATCTGCGAGGTGCGCCTGCTCACCAACAATCCCGACAAGATCGATGCCTTTGAAAATACCCGCGTCAAACTCGTCGGCCGCGAACCGCTCATCATCGACCCCAGCGCCGAGAACGAAGCCTACCTCCTCACCAAGAAAAAGGACATGGGGCATTTGTTCGATAGCTAGCCGGTTGGCCAACCGGCTCTTCGATGGCTGGTTATCTGGGGAAACTTTTTAGTTCTGTAAGCACCGGAGTTTCAAACCGCATGGCCTGGCCCACTACAACCTGTATATCGGTACTCGTAGGGCTATTTCGCCGGGGTCGGCAAACTCGTACCTTGTGTTCAAAAGCCTATGAAAGCCATACGACCGGATGCCCGGGGCCAGCTGCAGTGGGTGGAGATGGACATGCCCAGGCCCGGGCCGGAGGAGGTGCTCATCCAGGTGCACGCCACCGCTCTCAACCGGGCCGACCTGTTGCAGCGCCAAGGGAAATACCCGCCCCCGCCGGGCGTGACCGAGGTGTTAGGACTGGAGGTGGCCGGCGAGGTCGCAGCACTGGGTAGCGGGGCTACCGCCGTCCGAACCGGCGATCGGGTGTGCGGGTTATTGGCCGGCGGCGGCTACGCCGAATACGCTCTCATCCACCAGCATATGCTGCTGCCGGTGCCGGAAGAGCTGACCCTGCCGGAGGCCGCTGCCATACCTGAGGCCTTCCTCACCGCTTTTCAGGCTTTGCAATGGCTGGCCCGCCTATCCGAAGGCGAACGCGCACTCATTCATGCCGGTGCCAGCGGGGTAGGTACGGCAGCCATACAGCTGGCCCGCTGGGCGGGCGCCGTTCCCATCGTGACGGCCTCAGCCCCGAAGCACGAGCTTTGCCGGCAGCTGGGGGCGGCCCTGACCGTCGACTATAAAACGGAGGACTTTCAGCAAGCGGTTATGGCCTTTACCCGGGAGGAAGGCGTGGACGTCGTGCTCGATTTCATCGGTGCCCCTTACTGGCAATCCAATATCGACTGCCTGCGCACCGACGGGCGACTGGTCCTGCTGGCCTTCATGGGCGGACGGCAAACCGAAGGAATGGACCTCAGCCAATTGCTGCGCAAACGGCTTCACCTCATGGGCTCCACCCTGCGTGCCCGGACCCTGAACTACAAGATCGAACTTACCCGGGCTTTTCGGGCCTGGGCCTGGAGCGGCTTCAGCACCGGAAGACTCCGGCCGGTGGTGGATTCGGTCTTCCCCTGGACCGAAGCAGACGACGCCCACGCCTATATGAAAGCCAACAGAAACCAGGGTAAGATCGTGCTGCAAATCCCGTAGCCCGGACTAGCGGGCGCGGGTTTTAGCCAGAGTGGTCTGGCTCGCTTTTTCCTCCTTTTGGGCAGGCTTTAGCTGGCGGCAATCCCATACGGGATTGTGTTGGTCGTCTTCCCGGCTGAAAGTACACTGGTATAGGATAACCTCATCGCCATGGCGGACCTTGTGTTCGAAGGTGCGCCGGTGCAGGATCTTTCCTTCTATCCACTCCCCCTGATAGACCCGTTCCATATCCCATCCGTTCCAGTGGAAGAACGCCCGGTTGAGCCCTTGCTGGCAGCCGATGTGCAGCACGCTGGTCTCCATGATGATCATGTTCTGCGGATGGCTGACGGGCACCCGCCGAAGCAAGGGGGTGACGCCGCAAGCCTCGAATATGCACAGGTTGGGTACCGGAGCTACAGCGATCACCTTGCCGTAACTCAACACCTTGAGTTCGGCTGAAACCTGGTTTTGCTCCATATTGCTTTCGGGCGAAAGACCGAGAAGCAGCAACTCCTGTTTGCCGTCCCGGTCCAGGTCTTCCTCCCGCCAGCCCTTGGCCAGGTCGCCGCCCCACAGATATCCCTTCACCCAGGTTTCCCTTCCGGTCTGGTACCGAACCGGATACCAGAGCTCTTCGATGCCGCGCAGGCTTTGCGTAGGAAGTTGAGCGCTGTGTGCGGCCAGGAGGCTGATCACCTGCTCGCCGGTCGACAAATGGCGAAGGACCGGCGCCTGTAAGCTAGGACCCCGAAACAGGGGCGCCCGGGGGGTAAAGACGTAGAGCCTGGCGCCGTGTCCGTACAAGGATTCGGTTTGAGCTTTTTCCTGGAACCATTCGAAATAGTCTGCCAGGTCGACCTTGGGTTGGGCCCGGGCCGCATGAAGGCCTGCCAGGCTAAAGCCCCAGGCCAAGAGGATGATTTTCATTGGATACGCGCGTTTACTAACAAAGGCCGGCAGAAGACGACCGCCAAAAGCCATGCCGCCGGGATTGCCAGCTTTTCTTCCTATTCGCTCAACAAAAGCATCATATAAATTATTGCAACACAAAAACATAGGATGCATCGAATTAGGTTCCGGTCGATTTTCGTCCTGATTGTGGGGCTTTGGTTTACGTTGATGTCGAAGGCGGGGCGTGGGCAACAGGCCGGCGACCCCCTGGCAGGGCATAAGTGGAAGCACCGGATCGTTCTGGTCTGGGATTTTTCGCTACCGGCCTCAACGGTTAAACGAACGCTTCAGGCCGAAGCGTTCCGCGAAGGGATAAAAGATCGGCAAATAGTTCAATACGTGCTCGGAAGAGAGACCGGGTTGGGACCCGAAGGCGTCCTGGCGGTCAGGGAACGGGAAGAACTTGAGAGCCGCCACGACCTGGCCGCCGACCCAGCCGGTTGGCTGCTTATCGGGAAGGACGGCACCGTCAAAGCCCGGGGAAGCGGGCGACCGGATTGGAGATTCCTTTTTGCCCGCATCGATCAGATGCCCATGCGGAAACGGGAAATGCGACCCTGAGCGAGGGGCTCAGAGTATGTCGTGGGCTGCCAGGAAGTCCTGCGCCTCCCGGTAGGTATTGAACAACACGTGCGGAATATCCGGTTTGGATTCTTCGAGCAGGCGTCGAACCCGGGCCGTTCGGCGATTGTGGTTGATATCGCGGATGAGAATGGCCCGGATGCGCCCGGGAAACTTTTTCGCCAGGCGGAGGTAGATCTCGGCATCTTTTTCTCCGCTGTCGCCGACCAGGAGGAATTGCATGTCCGGGTAAGACTGCAGGATGCGGGCGATGGTGTAATCCTTATGGGTGGGAAAGTCCGGCGGGTAATCGCGATAGGGAATGCCGGCATCGCGCAAGAGGATGGGGCCTTTGGGAAAGCCGTTGTGCCGAAGGAAGTCGCGAAGCAGGTCGTAAATGTTCCAGGGGCTGTTGGAGACGTAGAAGACGGGCCGCGGATGGGTGGCGTTGCGGCTGATGGACTGACAGAAGTCGGCGGAGATGCCCACGGGACGACGCTTGGAGATGCTCATTAAAAACGTGTAGTAGATCACGCGCCATTTGAGCGGAGAGGCCACACCGGTGTGCAGGAGGGTGTCGTCGATGTCCGAGACGATGCCCAGCCGGGCCTCAGGGTGAGGGAGGAGCACTTCACCAAGTTGTTGGGTGCCCTCCGAAAGGGCATCCCGCCCGGGTACATGGGTGAGCTGGATCTTCACCGGACTCCAGTATTTGCCGTTGGGCGCAAGCTCTTCGGGCAGCAGGTGATCGAGCGTGAAATAGCCTTCCCGGTCGGTGATCAGCTCGAAGGCGTTGTCGCCGAGCCGGACCTCCACAACCGCTTCGGGGATCTCATCGCTTTCGAAACGCCGGAAGCTGTTGATCAGATTTTTGCGCCAGCCGGACTCCATCTGATCGAATAGAGGCTTGTGCAGCAGGATCCGTCCCTGGAGGTAGGCAGAACGGGTATTGGCAAAGCCTCGAAAGGCCGCAATTTGCAGCCGGCGGCTGCGCTGAGCACCCGGCGGCCCGAAAAGCTTGTATCGGGCTTCTTCCACAGCCCGGTCGGCCCGGGCCAGCCACTTGAGCCATAGGGGCTTATGGGGCATGGTACCTTTTCTGCATGGTTGAAAACGATGCCTAAAATAGGCAACCCCGGCCAAACCGCCATCCCAATCGACGGCTGGCCTACACTTGACCGCTTTGTGCTTGACCCTGCACTATTTTCTCTGCAATTTGTTACTAAGTAGTAGAGCCTTGCGATTGAACCATTGCTATTGTCCATCTACTTACCCGTACAGACCGACCGCTTATGAAAGAAGTTACCCGCTATTTTTATGTTTTCCTTATGCTTTTTTTCGGCCTTGGGTGCGACCAGCCCACCACGCGGCTGCCGCTGCCCCAGGTATTGTACGGCTCGGTGTACATCAAGTGCGAGCGGCCGCCCCACTTGCTGAACCTGGATCACTTGATTGCGACTTGCACATCGGAGGAATCCCTGGCGGCTCTGGAGAGCTCTCAACAGATCATCGGCTGTACGATGGAGGAAGGAAGCGTCGATCCCGAGGATGCCGATTTCTCCCTGGACAGGGTAGAAGGCGGCTACCGGGTGGTTTCGCTGCGACCAGAGGTGGAGGTCCTGTCAGCACCCGACCAGCCGACCGAAGAACTCACTGTCGATTATAGCAGTGTTTTTTACGTATCCAAGGGCGATCGCATCCTGCGCTTCTACCTGCGCAACCAGTTCGTTGGCGGCTGTCCGCACGACGAACTGTTCTGGCAAGATTACTAAGTACAAATTCAAACGCACACTGCAAAGCCTTTGGTTCTGCACTTCGAAGCCATCTCCAAATGGTTTTGGTGGCGAAAAGGAGACCCGCCTGCCGACCAAGGCAGGTATCGTATGGAGATGGCTTCCGGGCAGAGGTGCCGGACGGTAGGCGGCAGGAGGCTAGCGGTCGAATAGTGAATCCACAAAGGCCCGCTTGTTGAAGACCTGCAGTTTATCGATGGCTTCTCCGACGCCGATGTACTTGATGGGTACCTTAAAAATATCCGAGATGCCAATGGCCACGCCTCCTTTGGCCGTGCCGTCCAGCTTGGTCAGGGCCAGGGCGCTCACCTCGGTGGCTTCCGTAAAATGCCGGGCCTGTTCGATGGCATTCTGGCCCGTGGTGGCGTCCAGCACGAGCAGTACTTCATGAGGAGCACCTTCCATGCTCTTGCTGATGGAGCGCCGGATTTTGGTGAGCTCCTTCATCAGATTGATCTTGGTGTGCAGCCGTCCGGCCGTATCGATGATAGCCACGTCGCAGTCGTTCTGCTGGGCGTACTTCACCGTTTCATAAGCCACGGCAGCCGGGTCGGTGTGCATGCCTTTGCTGAAAAAATCGCAGCCCACCCGTTCGCTCCATATCTTGAGTTGGTCCACGGCAGCGGCCCGAAAGGTGTCGCCGGCACCCAGCACTACGCGTTTGCCCTGGTTCTTGTACTGCCAGGCCAGCTTGCCGATGGTGGTGGTCTTTCCCACGCCATTGACGCCAACCACCATGATCACGGTGGGTTTGGCGTTGGACGGCAGACTGAACTCCTCCAGGTCTTCGGTATTGTTCTCGGCCAGCAGTTGTACGATCTCGTCGCGCAGGATCTCGTTGAGCTCATTGGCACCCAGGTATTTGTCGCGAGCTACCCGCGCTTCAATGCGCTCGATGATCTTGACCGTGGTATCCAGGCCAACATCGGAAGAGATCAGGATCTGCTCCAGCTCGTCCAGCACCTCTTCGTCGACCGTGGATTTGCCGGCGACTGCCTTGGTGAGCTTGCCGAGAAAACTGCTCTTGGTTTTTTCCAGACCCTTGTCCAGGTCCTCTTTCTTTTCCTTGCTGAAAAATTTGTTAAAAAAGCTCATGGTGGGTTATTGGTCCGGAGGAGAAATCGGGCTCGCCCGCAATGCCGCAAATGCAAAGAGGCTTTCCTGAGTGCAGAAAAGCCTCTTTGGCGTTGGCATGCAAGAGCGGAAAAAGTCTTCGCAATTACTTGGAGTTAGCGAAAAACTCCTTTACTTTATCCTTATGGATCATCACTTCCTTGTAGGAGTATTTGCCGGACTTGGGATCCTTGATGCTTTGAACCACTTTCACAAAATCCCGGCCCGAACCGGCATTGGCAGCACGCTGAGCTACCCGGGCGTTCTTTGATACTTTAGCCATAACAGTGCGTTTTTGCGAATTTGAATTTACCTGTTGCGAAGTGGTTTTTGAGTTTTTAACACCCCAAACCCTGCGCAATGGGGGGAATACTGATCCCTGACGACCCTACGGATGTCAGGACAGAATACGAAATGGTTCCCAAACCATTTCGTCGTCAGTGTAACTATCTAGTTAATACAAAACAGCCACGAATCGTTCCCGCTTCTTTCATCTACTTGATCTCCCGGTGTAGCGTAACCCGCTTGAGAATGGGGTTGAACTTCTTCAACTCCAATCGGTCGGGAGAGTTCTTGCGGTTTTTTTCGGTCACGTAACGTGATGTACCCGGCATGCCCGACTCTTTGTGCTCGGTGCATTCCAGGATGATTTGTATGCGGTTGCCTTTGCTTTTCTTTGCCATAGGAATACGCGTTTACGAGCTTAGAGGTCGATTCCGACGTCTACGCCTTTTTTCTGCAGTTTTTGAAGATAGGCGTAAATGCCCAGCTTATTGATGGTGCGAAGGGCTGAGGTAGACACCTTCAACTCCACCCATTGATCTTTCTCCGGGATGTAAAAACGCTTTTTGTGTAGGTTGGGCAAAAAGCGGCGCTTCGTTTTGCGGTTGGAGTGCGAAACGTTATTGCCCGATACCGGACGCTTACCCGTGAGTTGGCACACTTTTGACATAGCTCGTCGATCTTTTTCCAAACTTAAAAGCGGACCTGCGCCCGCTTTTCCTCGATCAATTTTGGCGATCCTTCCGACAGGCTCTCTCGCCTGCATTGCCGGGATAAACTTCTCATCCTGGCGTCGCAGTGACTCCGCCAGGCTTTCCCGTCTGTGCATGCGTGGTCGCGTTGCTCCCTCGCCTGCATTGCCGGGATAAACTTCTCATCCTGGCGTCGCAGTGACTCCGCCAGGCTTTCCCGTCTGTGCATGCGTGGTCGCGTTGCTCCCTCGCTTGCATTGCCGGGATAAACTTCTCATCCTGGCGTCGCAGTGACTCCGCCAGGATTCGAACCTGGAACCTCCTGATCCGTAGTCAGGTGCTCTATCCAGTTGAGCCACGGAGCCAATGAGTTGAATATGAATGCCCTTTCGATACCCGTAAGGCATTTTCTAATGCTTGCCTTTACAAGCGGATGCAAAGATAGGATAATCCCGGAAAAAAATAAAGCCCTGAGTGAGAATTAAGCGGTTAGAACCAAGCGGTCCGAAGGGCTTAGGACTTACCAGTCGTAAGGAAACACATTTTCCACCAGGTACTTTTCCCGTTTCTTGGGATGGTCCAGGATCTTGTAGAAGTCATCCAGGTATTTCTGTGCGGTTTTCTTATCCCCTTTGCTCAGGTAGGGAAACTCCTCAATGGTCTGGTAGAAGTAGGGCTTGCGCGATTTAAAAAGCTCGATCAGCTCGTTGAGGTCAGCTTCTTCCATCGGGTTGCAAATGAAGATGCGCTCTTTCACGTGCTCCTGATTCAGCTCCTTGCGCGGCCGGGCGTAGATGCTCTGTACCAGGCCGGACAGGTCGAAGTCATAGGGCACCACGTGTAGTACCTGTTGGGCCTGGGCCGTATCCTTGAAGAACTTAAGGTTGTGGAGGGAAGGCAGGTGCCAGTCGGTGTTGCTGATCATGAACTGAAACATCGATAGCATGTGCAGGCAGTTTCGGTCGAAAAGGAGGGCATCGCTCCGCTCTTCGACCTCAAGCAGTTGCTCGCGCCGGGCCAGGGCATCGGTTTCTTCAATGATGAAGCGGTAATTTTCCCAGCTTTTCCCGTTGTTTCCCGAATCAATAAAGGTGATTTGAGCAAGGCGCACGCGAAAACTCTTGGGCGTCAGTTGGTTGAAAAGCTTGTAGGCCAGGAACTCCCGGAATACGTATTTGTCGTAGTAAAACCCCTGCTTGCAATTGGATACCAGCTTTACCTTCCGGAGGTTTTTCAGGCTGGAGGCCGCAAGGCCGGATTCGCTGAAGTCGATCTTGAGCGGAGGCTGATCGCAGAAATCCAGGCGGGAGTGCCCCCGGGGTTTGATGCGCACCGTACAGCGCATGGAAATGCTGTCCGAAAGGCGCACATGGAGGACCGCATCCTGATAGTCCCGTTCCGTCTTGTGTTCCCGCAGATGGGAAAAGTCGCTTTCCAATACGACCATTAGCGGATCGGATCTCATGTAGAAATCGGTAGGCGTGGGAACGCTGACCGTCCCCTCTACCAGGGTGATTTCCTCTTGCGTATGGGGATTGTAAAAGACCTCTTGGGCGAGAATACAAGGGGCTGAAACCAACAATCCGGCAAGCGCGAGCAGCCTTGTCCAATAGGTATTGATCATCGCGTTGGGGTTAAGTTCTCTTGAGAAGACGCAATGGTTTTTACGCGTTTTACCGCCTAATATAAAACGAAATGAAAAATTTACCAGATGATTATCCGGTTTGGGCATACCCGCAGTCCCGGAAAAGCAGGCAACGGTTCGGACGGATGGAGTTTGGTGTCAGTACCAGTGCACCATGAACTTGCCTTCGAAATGCGTTTTCCCCTGTTCAAGCCGGACGACGTACATGCCGTGGGGCAGCTGCCGAACGTCCAGTTCTACCCGGTTATCCAGGAAGGGATCGAGTGTGATCTCCCTGTCGAAGAATCGCTGCCCCAGCATGTTGGTCACCAGCAGGCGATACGGGCCGGGGTCGGGCGCCTGAAAATCCAGAATGAGCGGACCGGAGTAGCTTTGGGGGTAGTACGGGTTGGGAAAAATGCGTTCGAGCTTGAGTTCACCGATCTCGATATTGCACTCGTCCAACAGGCGGACCATACTGTTGAAGGCATTGAGGCGGCCGCCGGTCACGGTAAATTCTTCCAGCTCAGCGACTTCATCCACCCCTAGCAGGATTGCCTCCCGAACGCGCAGAGCCGTCTGCTCGGGCTCGCTGAGTGCCTGTTCGGCAAAGTTTTCGCAGGGGATGCTGTACATGAGGGCAATAGCTCCGGTAAGGTGCGGGGCCGCTGCTGAATTGCCACCGAAGTCGCCGTAGGTGTCGTTCGGCCGCAGGGTGAGGGTGCCTTCACCGGGCGAGCCCAGGTCGATGGTCGTCTTTCCGAAGGCCGAGTTGAAAAACTTTCGATCCAGCTGATTGGTATTCAAGGTAGTGATGATGTAGGGCGAGGGGCAGGAGGTGGGCATATCGCCGACCTGGTCTACATTGTTCGGTCGGTTGGCCGTGCCGGCTCCGGTGAGGATGCCCACCCGGCCGAGTTCGTCGTACATGGCTGCCCAGAGGGGGTAGGTGTCGCACTGTCGCTCTTCCAGCCCAAAGGAAGCATTGGTCGCCACAATGAACATGCCATCCTGTCCTTCGCTTTGGTTGTAGCGTTCCCGAAATTGAAGCACGTATTCGTAGGCTTCCACCACCTGAGAAGGCGTTCGGACGGTGACGGGCAGGATTTTCACCTGCCAGAGGACCCCGGTCACCCCCAGGCCGTTATCGCCCCGGGCCCCGATAATGCCACTGACCGAAAGGCCGTGGTCGTCGTAGGAATGATTGGGGCTTTCCCGGTCGAAATTCCAGCCCATGACATCGTCTATGAAGCCGTTGTTGTCGTTGTCCAGGCCGTCGTTGGGAATCTCGCCCCGGTTTATGAAAAGGTTTTCGCTCAGGTCATCGTGCACGAGGTCGAAGCCGGTATCCAAGACAGCTACTACCAGGGTGTCGCCCCGGGCTGATAGACCGCCGGTGGTAAAGTCCCAGGCCTGCGGCATGCCAATGATGTCCATGTCCCATTGCTCGCTGTAATTGGGGTCGTTGGGCAGCCGGCGCTTTTGCAGCGGATCGTCGGGCTGCACGCCCAGCACCCCCGGCATGCTTTCCAGCCGATCGCGCAGATCGCTCGCCCGGCCCCCCGGTGGAAGGGCGAACAAATGCATGTTGTAGGTGCGGGTGACCTTGCGCAGGTAGGCCAGATTGAGGTCGCGGCTGCGTTCCTGGAAGAGCCGGACCGGCATGCGCTCATCCAGGTGGATCAGCACCCGCCTGGGCTCTGCACTTTTTTCGAGGGCCTGGCCCTGGCCGAACCCCGCTCCACCGAGCGCGAAAAGAAAAAAGATCAAACGAAACTTCATGCACATCGAATAGGCCGTTTAGGACGAAGAAACAAGCTGCTCTACCCGTTCCCGCAAAGTACGGAAATAAGCCGGCGCCTTAAGTAAACGACTGCCGTACCAGGAAAAGATCTCTCCGTCCACCAGAAGAATGACGGCTTTGGGACAAAGTTGTTTAAAGCGCCGGATGTGCTTCTCCGCAAAGGGGAAGGGCTCGGAAGAAAGGAAGATCAGGTCGGGCCGGGCGCCTGCCAACTCTTCCTCGGAGCAGGCCGGGTAGCGCTCTTTTTCGGCAAAGACATTGCGGTAGCCGGCCTCCGAGAGCATATGGTGAATGAAGGTATCGCCGCCTGCTGCCATCAGCGGGCGGTCCCAAATGAGGTAGGCGACCCGCGGCTTTCCGGTTTCCGGAACTCGCGGCAGCTGCTGAAAAGCCCGGTGGATGTCTGCCGCCAGGCTTCGGCCCCGCTTCTCCCGGCCAACCAGTTTGCCCACGTCCCGGATCATGGCCAGCGCATCGGCCAAGGTATGTACATCGCTGATCCAGACCGGAAAGTCGGCGGCCAGGCGCTCGATCTTTTGCTTGATATTCTCTTCTTTATTGCCCAGTATCAGATCGGGCCCGAGGGCGCGCACCCGGTCCAGATGGATATTCTTGGTGCCTCCCACGCGCGTCTTGCTTCGAAACCAAGGTTCGGGATGTACGCAAAACTTGGTGATGCCCACCACCTCATCCGCCAAGCCCAGGTCGTACAACAATTCCGTTTGGGAGGGTACCAGAGATACGATCCGTTTCGGCGGGTGGTTGGGCAGTTCGAGGGTGCGTCCTAATTGATCTGTGACTAACATACCGGGAAATGTTGTTGGGCGGGGGCAAACGCCAACCGCTTCGTTCAGGCCGATGCGGACGCTACCCGCTCCATGAAATCAAAATAGTGCCGGACAACTTGCTCCGGGGCTTCCCATTGGGGATAGTGGCCGATACCTTCCAGTAGTACGACGTCCGGATGGTGTACTAACCGGTGGTAGTATTCGGCCATGGCGCGCCCGGAAATGGGATCGGCAGCCCCGTCGATCAGGCGAAGGGGCACCCGGGCTTCTTTCAGCGCACGCGTCCAGCGCTCGGCCTGTTCCCGGCGCTCTTTCATGTACCGGATGAGTTTGGGGATGAGGGGCTTTCCGTTCTGATGCTCGATCAGCGCCCAGAAGTCGTCCAGTTCCGCTTCCGTGGGTTGGGTCTGCGGCCCGAAAATGCGGCGGAAGGTGCGTTTCAGGCTGGCCCGGCCCACAAAGGGGGTGAGCAAAGGCCCCAGCGGGCTCATGAGCAGCTTTTGAATGGGCCGCGGACGATACGATTCGGGGAATAGGCCTCCGTTGAGGAAAGCGGTCGAAAGGATGCGAAAGTCGAGCTGGCCGTGTTGTTGCCGGGCCAGCAACTCCTGCGCTACGGTGTCGCCGTAGTCGTGAGCCAGCAGATGTACTTCCTCGAGTTCGAGCCGGCGGGCCAGCACCTCAAAAAGGTCTGCTTGCTTCCCGATGGCATAGGGGTAGGAACGGGGTTTGTCCGAAAAGCCGAAACCGATCATATCGGGAGCGATCGTCCGGAATCGCTCCGAGAGTTCGGGCCATACCCGGCTCCAGTCCCAGGAGGCCGTAGGGAATCCGTGGATGAGGAAAAGAGTTTTCCGGTGAGCGTTCGCCGATTCGGGGGCATCCAGGTAGAAAACGGCATGGCCGTCGAACTCGAGTTGGCGGCCCAGGGCTTGCCAGTTGTGGAGGGTCATTCTTGCGATTGAACTTGATTGGCCTTAAAAATACGCCATAATGAGGATGCCGGAAAAATTTGCATTTTTACCTGATAAATACCCAACCCGGCCTCCGAGAATACTTGCCGACGGGCCCCAGGGGCAAGCAGGTTGTATTCAGCGGGTAGAGAAAAGCGTTTGCCGCACCTCCGGCCGGTATGCACTGGGGTCGAAAGGGATTGCCCCGATCCACTTCAAGTGCAGCATACTCAGATGCGGAACGATTCGGAAAAAACGCCGTCCGTTTCGCGTCGGGTGCTCACACAGATAGCTAAACCCTATGGAACCTGCTCCCATTCTGGTTGCCACCGACTTCACCCAGGCTGCATCCCATGCTCTTCACCACGCCGGAATCGTGGCCCGGCCCGGTGGGAATCCGCTGGTTTTGATGCATGTGAAAAATGAGGACACCCGGCGGTTGTTGGGCCGAGACCCCGAGGAGTTGGAAACGGTACTCCGGCAAATGGGCGACGAGTTGCACCACAGCCATGGGGTCGAATGCCGGCCGCTGATCCGGGAAGGCAAGGTGTTGGACCAGATCATTCGCACGGCCATACCTCCCTTTCAGTTCCTGGTGATCGGCACCCACGGTACGCGCGGCCTGCGGCAATCGCTCCTGGGGCCCGACATGCTGCACATTGCCCGAAAGGCCGCGGTGCCGGTGCTGGCCGTCCCCGAGAACAACTCGCTGACCCAAGAGTATCGGCGCATCGTATTCCCCTTCGGCGGGCACGAGCGATTTGTCAATAAGATCGAGGCCACGGTCTGGTTGGCCAAGGCCTTTGATGCCGAAGTGCACCTGTATGCCGTAGAACGGCCCGGGGAGCAAATCTCAGCCCGCTGCCTGGACAATGTAGCGCAGGCACGGCGCGCTTTCGAGCAGCACGGTGTCCGGTATCGGGAAGTGCGCGAAGAGCCCGACGGCTATTCCCCCGGCTTTGCCCGTCAGACCATTCGGTACGCCCAAAAGGTGGATGCCGACCTCATTGCTGTTATGGCTGTTCCCTCTGCCGAGTACAGCTATATTTCCAAGGCCGACAAAGAACGGCTGATCAACAATGAACCCGGCCTGGCCATCCTGATGACCGGCGATTACCCCGGATAGCAAATCCCGCCCCTCCAGTCCGTACACCTGGCAACTTTTGTCATTGAATCCCATGGTCCGGGCTATTAAATTTCCCGGAAAATCCAAAACCATGACAAAGTTCACCATTCTTACGTACACCCTGGGGCTGGCTTTTTTGTTTTCGGCCTGCGAACCGACGGTTCCTGCTTTGAAGGACGACCCGGCCGATTTGTTGATCAACCTCACCAGCGACGCGACCCAAGATGCACACAGCACGCTGATGGGGCTCCACTTTGCGCAAAATGCCCGCAAAAGCGGGTTGCCGGTTACCGTATTCTTGAACGTAGACGGCGTCAAGCTCATGAGCCCCGGAGCCGACACCCTGGCCTTTGACGGAGAAAACCTGCAAGAACTGCTAAAGGCTTTGCAGGAGGCCGGTGTGGAGATCTTGGCCTGCCCGCATTGCATGCAGGTGGAAGGCCTGTCGGAAGGCGACCTGCTGAAAGGCGTGCGCCTGGCCGACGAGGGGACTATGATGCAGAAAATAAAGGCCGGCCCGACCGTGATGACTTATTGAGCGGGCTTGGGGTTTCTGCAGGCACGCTCGTGCGCCCGACCTGAAGACTTGACCCTTGGATGCCTTTACCTCCGCGAGGCCGCATCCTTGCGGTTGGCAACAGGCTGCTCGTGTACACCGGATCAGCACCCATGAGGGAAAGGCCGAAGTTTGGCGTTTGCCCATGCCCTTGCAGAGCACTACCGGCAACAGCTGCTCCGGGGGCCGACGCGGCATTTTGCCGGAAGCTACGACCCTGGGTTGCTGTGTACCGGTTCGGGCTGTCAAATCCGGAGTTTTACGTATCACCTGAAGTTCGCCTCCGGCAATATCATCCCGGAAGGATCCGGCCTGCGATCGGGGGTTAAGCGGAGGGTTCGGTTTCCAGGGCCGGCTTGCTTTCTGCGGCCTTTTCCTGGTCCATGTTCAGCAACCAGCGTTCCGGACGGACTTTGTCGTATACTTCGGGGAAGGCCCGATCAGCGCCATAGGCCTTTCGCACCTCGCGATAGGGCTCGTGGTTGAACATTTCCTCGAATTCTTCGCGGGTCATGAAAGTGTCGGCATACAGCATCTGGTACCCCTTCATGCGGCGCGCCATATCCTCCAGGGCCCGGGTGTGGGCTTTGGCATCCCATTCCCGGCCTTCGCGAACAGCCCGGGGAATGCCGTAGATGCCCAGGTCGACGAACATCTGATAATCCGTACCGGCTTCTGTCGATTCGGGATTGCGCAGGAATCCCTCATAGGGGCGGTGGTCGCAAATGCGAACCGGACAGACCCACATGGGGTAGATGCCAAACCGCGGATGCATGAAGTTGATAGCCTCAGCCATTCGCTCTATCGGTACGATGATATCCTGAGCGACCCGCTTGTAGAGCGACTTTCGGCGCAGGCTCTTGGTCATGGTATACTTCATGAGCTTGATCTTCGGGGCGCCCATCCATGCGAAAAGCCACCGGTACCAGGCCGTATTTGCAAAGGGGATCAGGTCTTTGAGCTGGAAAAAAACCGACGGCGTATGCCTGTGGAAATAGTGGCGCAAGGGAATGTACTCTTCGCCTTCGCCCCGGTCCAGAAAGGACTGTACATGCTTGTAAAACCAGGGTTTATACCAGCGGTTGATGGAATTGATGCGGGCTCCGGGCCCGGGGGCATCTGCCGGCTCGCCCGTCATGATCACCCCGGTATCGGGGGAGAAGGCAAGGGCTTCCAGATAGGAAGGGGGATGTTCGGCTTCGGCCAGTGCCTTGAATTGCCGGCAGAAGGATTCCTGGCTGTGGAACGGCAGGTACCGCAGGCGCATGTAGGGCTTCACCGGGACAATGCGAAGTTCGACGGCCACCAAAAAGCCCAGCGTGCCGTGCGACCAGGGCAGGGTATAGAAAAGGTCGGGGTTCTCGGTGCGCGTGGCGCGAACCAGATTGCCTGCTGCGGTCACGATCTCATACCCCTCGATCGTTTCAAACAGAAAGCCGTAGCGATGGGAAGAGGTCTCGATTCCCACGCCCATGCAAAGCCCGCCGACGGTGAGGTCGTCCATTTCGACCTGCACGGCCAGCGCGTACCCCCGGGGAATGAGATAGTGGGTGAGATCCCCCATGGTGGCCATGGGCTCAACGCGCAGGATCTGGCGTTCTTCGTCCAGTTCCAGAATGTTGGGAAGTTTGATGGGAATCTGGGCGCAATCCGACTTAAAATCGGCCTTGCGCTGCGACATGGTCTTCCAGGGCTTGCGTGCCGTGCACATCAGCCGGCCTTGTGCTGCGGCTTCCCTGACTTTTGCCTGTATCTTAGCCACCGCCCGATCGTGGCGCCTGCTGGTGGTGAAGAAGGTCCGGAAAGCCCAGTTTCGCAGGTCTTGTGCAATCTGGTATACAAAGCTTACGGGTACGGCTACCGCAAAAATGATCAGGCCGCGATGCGTGGTAAGGAGGTTTTCGAAAAGCCGTGTCATGGATAAAGGCGTTTAAGGGTTGTAATTCCGTTTCGGGAATAGGAAGATAAACCAAAGGCAGTAAAAATCAAATCTGCCGGTAAAATCCCAGAAACGGGGAATCCGCGTTAAAAAAAGAAGAGCTTGCAGCATGATTCTTTTTTAAAGGTATTTGAACCTATGATGGAGGAAACCTTAGCTCCCGGTATTATTTAACCAAAACTGCCCTATGCCCTACCGAATTGAACACGACCTGCTCGGCGAGCTGCCCGTGCCCGCCGAGGCCTACTACGGCGTACAGACCCAGCGCGCCCTGGCGAACTTTGCCATCAGCGGCGTCAACCTGCAGCTGTTCCCGCTCTTCATCCGGGCCCTGGCCGAAGTGAAGCTGGCCGCCGCCCTGGCCAATCGCGAGCTGGGCATTCTGCCGGAAGCCAAGGCCGAGGCCATCGTCCGGGCCTGCCGCGAGATCGTGGACGGGCAGTGGCACGACCAGTTCGTGGTGGATCTCATCCAGGGCGGGGCCGGCACCTCCACCAACATGAATGCCAACGAGGTGATCGCCAACCGCGCCCTGGAGATCCTGGGGCACGACAAGGGCGAATACGAGCACTGCCACCCCAACAACGACGTCAACCTCTCCCAGTCCACCAACGACGTGTACCCCACGGCCCTCAAGATCGCCCTCATCAAGATGAAGGAGGAGCTGGTGGAGGAGCTCAAGCTGCTCATTGCCAGCCTGCGCAGCAAGAGCCGCGCGTTTGAGCACATCATCAAAATGGGGCGCACCCAGCTGCAGGACGCCGTGCCCGTCACCCTGGGGCAGAGCTTCGAGGCCTACGCCGTCACCCTGGAGGAGGAGATCGACCGCCTCAACCACAATGCCGACCTCTTCCTGGAGATCAACATGGGCGGTACGGCCATCGGCACCGGCATCAACACCTCGCCCCGCTATACGCCCCTGGTGGAAAAGCACCTGCGGGCCGTCACGGGCCTGCCCGTCATCAAGGCCCGCAACCTCATCGAGGCCACTCAGGATACGGGGGCCTTCATCATGTTCTCCTCGGCAGTGAAGCGCCTGGCCATCAAGCTGTCCAAGATCTGCAACGACCTGCGCCTGCTCTCCTCGGGCCCGCGGGCCGGCCTCAACGAGATCAACCTGCCCGCCCGGCAGCCCGGCTCCTCCATCATGCCCGGCAAGGTGAACCCCGTCATCCCCGAGGTGGTCAACCAGATCGCCTTTCAGGTGATGGGCAACGACCTCACCGTCAACCTGGCCGTGGAGGCCGGCCAGCTCGAGCTCAACGCCTTCGAGCCCATCATGGCAGCTTCCCTTTTCGAGTCCATCAAGCTGCTGCGCAACGGCATGCACACCCTGCGCCTGCGTTGTATCGACGGCATCACTGCCAATGAGCAGGTATGCCGCGACTACGTGCGCCACAGCATCAGCATCATCACCCTGCTCAATCCCGTGCTGGGCTATGCCACCTGCTCCGAGCTGTCGAAGCAGGCCCTGGCCGAAAACCGCAGCGTGTACGAGTTGGTGCTGGAGCAGCAGCTGATGGACCAGGCCGAACTGGACCGCCTGCTCCGCCCGGAGAATATGACGAGGCCGCAGTTGTGAGGTGGGGATGCCCGGCTTTCCCAGCGCACGGGGTGCATGCGGGGCCCTTTGGTAAAATGCGGCATGTTTTGAATGCGCTGGGTGGTGGGGAGGAATACCGTTTCAAGTATGAAATGACCTAGAAGTTGTTTCATGCTTGAAGCGGTATTATTTCTTCTCTAATTCTTGAACGATTGCTTCAATTTCAGGAATCAATTCAGGTATTTCCCGGGTTACTGTATCCCATACTACATCTAGGTCCACATTGAAATAATGATGAATCAACTTATCCCTCATTCCTGCTATCGCTCTCCAGGGGATGCGATCATATTTCTCCCTGAGTTCAGCGCTTAAATCCTTAGTGGCTTCCCCTGCTACCTCAATCTTTCGAATAATCGCATCTTATTTCTCCTCATCCTTGAGAAAATCGGGATAGGAGACGCCATCAATATAGTCAGTAGCCTTTCGGAGGCTATTCAGTATGTGATCCAGGTAGACGAGATTATCCTTCTTCATCAAAGATGGTTATCAAGTCTTGATGTATATAGGCTTTCAATCTTGGGTTTTTGAGGCTGTTCTCCGTCACCAGATCAACCGGTATTCCGAGTTGATCTTCGAGATGCTGCTGAATCTGCACAAGCTTGAGTAAGCCGAGGCGTTCCTTGAAACGGATAAGAATGTCAAGATCGCTATCCTTATGGTTCTGACCTCTGGCATAGGACCCAAATATCCCGATCATGGATGGACGATGAGGAGATAACAAGGAAATGACCCGCCTTTGAAGTGTTTTATCCATTTCAATATGATTCTCACTTTTTACAAGGTACAAAACCTTCCTTTTAAAGGATTCGTTCCTCCTCCTCTTTGGGCGAGAAAGCCCGATTCCTGCTGGAGCAGAGTGAAGAAAAACGATGGTCGGATTCCACCCAGAACCAGGCAGTAAATGCACTGAAGTTCTACTATGAAAAGGTACTGGGACAGGAACGCACCTACTACGATCTGCGCCCGCGCCGAAGCCGTCCTTTACCCGGCGTATTCAGCGAGCAGGAAGTGCAGCGACTCTTCGTTGCTGTCCGGAATCTGAAGCACCGGACCATCCTGATGCTGATCTACAGCGGCGGACTGCGCATCGGCGAGAGTATCCGCTTGCGCAAGGAGGATGTTCATGTCGACCGCAAGCAGATCTTCATCAAGGGCGGAAAAGGGAAAAAGGATAGATACACCGTGCTTTCGGATAAAATGATAGATGAACTTAAAAGGTACCTGGAGAGCTATCAGCCTGCTTACTGGCTGTTCGAGGGACAGGATGGGGGGCCGTATAGTACCCGTAGTATTCAGGCCGTTTTCCGCAGAGCAGTAAAGGCTTCGGGGGTAAATCCCTACAGTACGGTACATACCCTGCGGCACAGCTTTGGTACGCACTTGCTGGAGCCGCGACCGAGGAGGGCTCGCACTCGGGAGCGGACCTACGGTATATTCAGGAGCTATTAGGGCATAGCAGTAGCGAAACCACCCAAGTATACACGCATATCACATCTAAAGCACGCAAAAAGCTTGTTTCACCCTTGGATTTTTTGGATATTTCGGGGGAATCCAGCGGGCAGACATAGCTGTATATCCG
>CAZQSF010000010.1:57292-60555 GCA_964595955.1 uncultured Saprospiraceae bacterium | reverse complement strand
ATCTCATCTGCCCGGTCGATCACCTCGGGCGAGCGTTCGATGTGCTGGTATTGATACGAATAGCAATCGGCCATGCCGGCGTAGGCCAGGGCGTAGTCGGGGTCGGCTTCGATGGCACGCTCAAACATGCGCAGGGCCAGCTCGATGCCGCGGGTGCTGAACTGCGCATAGAAGCGGCGGCCCCGCAGATAGAAATCGTAGGCCTCGGCATTGTGGGTTTGGCGGTGCTGCAGGGAATCCAGTTGCTCGGGCTGGAGCTTGCAGTCCATCGATTCGGAGACTTGCCGGGTGATCTCCTCCTGGATGCGCAGCAGATCCTCCTCGGCACTGTCGTACTGGCCCGACCACAGGTTGAGCCCCGATTCGGCATCCACCAGCTCTACCGAGATGCGCATGTGCCCGTTGAGGGCCCGGACCCGCCCCTCCAGCACGGAGTTGACATGGAGTTTCCGGCCGATCTCCTGGGCGGGCAGGCCGCCTTTTTTTACGGCAAAGGCCGTAGAGCGGGATACTACGCGCAAGCCTCGCACTTTGCCGAGGGCGATGATGAGCTCTTCGGCCATTCCGTCGCCGATGTACTCGTGCTCCTTTCGATTGCTCAGGTTGGTAAAGGGAATAACGGCAAGCCGTTTCTCGTCGGGCTCGATCCGGGGATTGGGAAACGCCTGCGGGACGCCGGATATATTCAGCTGGAACAACTCGACGGGATCGGCAAAGTCCTTCAGCACGAAAGCCCCCAGGGGCGACACCGCCGTATCCGGGAGCTTTTCTTCTTCGAGGCATTCCCGCGTGGCACTCGAAAGCAGGACCTGCCCGCCATGAGCGGCATTGCAGATGCGCGAAGCCCGGTGCACCTCAACGCCGGTAAACCCGCCGGCAGTAGCCAGGGCCAGCCCGGTGTGGATGCCCATGCGCACCTTCAGGCCCATTTCCGAAGCCCAGGGCTGAGTGTGAAAAGCCCGCTGAATCGATTCGGCCGCCGCGACGGCCTGGCTCGCCCGGTCGAACGTCATGAAAAAGCCGTCGCCGGCCGTGTCGATCTCCCGGCCCTCGTATCTGCGGATGGCATCGCGGATTACGGACCGGTGCCGCTCCAGCAGTTCCGGATAAGCATCGCGAAGCCGTTGCGCCAGGCGGGTGGAATGCTCGATATCGCTGAATACGAAAGTGGTGATGTGTTGTGCTGTCTTCATATACCCAGCAACTGTGAACCGCCCGGTCAGCAAACGGCTGGGGTTGGTTCGGGCTGAATTATTACCAAAAGCTACACAAAAAAAGCTTTTCCGGACAGCCACCCGTCCGGGAAGTGGGCCGAAAAGCGCTTTCTCAACCGGAAAGCCCTGAGGCGGCAGCGACCGGCGATCCGGCTTAAAGGTAATGGGATAGGCGGAAGCGCTGCGGTGCATTTCACTCCGAATTGAAAGCGCATTCTCGCCCCTTTGCTTTATTCCTTCTTCGTTCCAAATCGCTCGGCCAGGACCTGGAAAAGCTGCTCGTAGTCGAAATCGCCTTTTTCGCCAAGGCGCACGGCGATGATGTTGCGCTCCGGGTGCACGTACAAAAACTGGCCGAGTATGCCCTCTGCATAGTAGTCCGGTCCGCAGTTGTGGATGTGCCAGTCCGGCTTGTCACTGCTCTTTTGATCCACATAAAAGTGCCTGTAGCCTTGCTCGCGAGCGCCCTGTACGGCGGCCAGCGAATCGGGATACAGCAGCTCCTCGCCCTCGGCCCGGCCGATACCCTCCACGCTGTACCACTGGTATTGGTAGCAGTCGTTGTCCATATTCGGTTGGGTACAGCGCCGGATCCAGTCGCGGGAAACGATCTGCCGGCCGTCCCACTGGCCTTCTTGCAGGTACAGCTTGCCGATCTTGGCCAGGTCGCGGGCCGTGAGGTTGAGGCAGCAGAAGGCCTTGGTGGCCCGGTGCTTCTTGTCGTCCACGCTCCAGCTGGCGGCATTTTCCATACCCAGGGGCTGCCAGATCTTTTCCTCCAGGTATTGCCCCAGCGCTTTGCCGGTAGCCTTCTCCACGGCCATGCCCAGCAGGGTGGTGGATACGCTTTGGTAATTTCTGCGCGTACCGGGGCGGGCCTCGAAATCCATCTTCTTGATCTGCCTGAGCTGATGGCGCCCGTAGTACAGCTTGGCCACACTGGAGAAGGGGCTGGAATAGCCCTCGCTGAAGGCCAGTCCGGAACGCATATTCAGTAAATGCTCCAGGGTGAGTTCCTGAAAGTAAGGGTGGCCCTCCTTCAGCTCGGGCAGGTATCGGGTGATGGGATCCTGCACGCTGCCCAGGTAGCCGTCTTCCAGGGCCAGGCCCACCAGCAGGGCGGTCACGGATTTGGAAACGGAGAAAATGTTGGACACATCCGACGGCGCATAGCCTCGATAGTAGCGTTCGAAGAGGAGGCTGTCCTGATGGATGAGCAGAAAAGCTGTGGTGGTGGTTTCATTCCGAAGAAAAGAGTCCAACGCGTAGCGCTTGCCGTTGATGCGCAAAGGGATGTCCCGGTTTGAGGTAGATGTGAAATAAAAGGATTCCTCGCCGGGAGCGATCGGCGTGGCGGGAAAGATCTTGTGGTCGGTGATGTTGGCCTTAAAGCGGGTCACGGAACGGCCCAGGTGGCAGGCCGTGGCGAAGCCGGCCAGGAACAGCAGGGAAAATAGGAGGCGCATGGGGAACCAGACTTTTGCGTGAGGCCGGCAATATAAAGACTAAGTTCAAAACCAAAGGTTTTGCAGTATGCTTTTGAACGTGGGAGTGGTTGATTGCACATCTGGAACATCCCTTCAATGCGTTTGAGATTGTACTTAGAAGCCATCTCAAAAATTTCCTTTGGGCGGTAAACGGATCTTTGGGCCCCGATCTCGTTCCGAAAAGGATCACAAAGGCGTGCCAAAGCGATGAAAGCGGGAAAGGCGGGAGCCGTCAAATTACTGCGCCCCCATCAGGATCATGAGGCTGGCCGTAAAGATGATGACATCTTGAATGAAATGGAGGAACCAGGCCCAGAACAGGCCCCGGGTTTCGTGTACCGACTTGGCCAGCAGCCAACCCATGAAGCCCGCCATGAGCAGCCCGATGGGGCCGCCCGGCGTGCCCAAATAGTGCGGAATGCCGAAAATGGCCGCCGAGATCCAGTATTTGGTGGTGGGGCGCACTTCGCCGTCCAGGCCGGCTACTACCGTGAAGCGGGTAAAGACCTCTTCGCTCCAGGCGTTGGTCGTAGAGAAAAGCAGGGCGAGCGGGAGTAGTTTC
>CAZQSF010000010.1:24068-57282 GCA_964595955.1 uncultured Saprospiraceae bacterium | reverse complement strand
CGGCATTGAACACGCCGTCCATCTGGATGACGCCTATAGTCATAAAGATGGCTGTGCCCACACTGAGAATCGCGGCAAAAATCCAGCCCACCCGCTTCCATCGGGTGCCTTCACGTATGCCCAACCAGCGGAGCGGCTGCGCCTCGGCATCGATTTCCCCGGCCCGAAAAAAGCGGCGGAAACGCCGGGCGTCGTAGAGATACATCGCGCCCAATACCAGAAAAGAAAAGGGGAATACCACGCATTGCATGGTCAACATCAGATCGAGCTGACCGTAGCCCGTAAAGGAGATCGTGGGAATACGCCCTTCGCGCAATCCATAAAAGGTAGCCAACATGACCGCTATGCCCAGCAGCCCGACGGCAGGCGGGAATATTTGCCGGAGGCGAAAGCCGGAGGGCGGACCGGAAGTTCGGAGGTCGGATGGAGCGTTCATTGAGGATGAAGGTAAACGTTCGGGCAAACATCTCAATCGGTAAGGAAGTCCGGCATCCGGAATAAACCGACCAGTCATAGGCCCAATTCCGGGAAAAAAGTTTTAGTAAGGTTTTCGGCATGCATTCATTCGCAGATCGCGCCGAACCACATATCGCTGACCTTTCCTCCGTCGCCGATGTGGAAGACGGCTCCCATCGGGCAGCCCTCTTCGCTTTGCTCGTCGACCAGGTACCGGTAATCGAATCCCATGTCGATGGGCTCGCCCAGGATCTCTTTGACGTAGGCGGTATCTACCCCGGCTTCCATGCGGGTCAGCACCTGCTTCAGGCAGTCGGGATCTTTCGTCTGTTGATAACAGCGGCCGTATTTCGCGACGGTCTGGCAGGCGGTGAAAAGGAGGGGCGAAAGCAAGGCGATGAGCAAAAAGGATCGCATGAGGTATCCGGGGTTTGTTTTTCGGGCTGCCCGGCCCCCTACAGATGGGTCCGGCTGTGCAGATGGCAGAGAAGATAAAGGAGGCCTCATCCTCTGCCAATGACGTCTGTCATAGCAACTGCAAAGGAGAGGAGCTCCGGGGTTCGGGGACGAAAAAAAGAGGCCTCGCCGGAAATCCCCTGCGGAAGCCTGGCGATACTTGTTCCGGCTTCCCCCAAGTCCTCCACTTTTTGCACCTTCGCAAAAACCTGAACCCTATGCAACCCCTACTCGAATGCGTACCCAACTTCAGCGAGGGGCGCGACCCGGAAGTGATCCGCCGGATCACCGATACCATCGAAGCGGTGGAAGGCGTCCTGCTGCTGGACGTCGATCCCGGAAAAGCGACCAATCGCACGGTGGTGACCTTTGTAGGGCCGCCGGAGCCCGTTTTGGAAGCGGCTTTTCAGGCCATTCGCAAAGCGGCCGACCTGATCGATATGCGCCACCATCAGGGCGAACATCCGCGCATGGGAGCCACGGACGTATGCCCGCTGATCCCTGTTTCCGGCCTCAGTATGGAAGAAGCCGCCGAATGGGCCCGCAAACTGGGTAAGCGCGTGGGCGACGCCCTTGATATTCCGGTATACCTCTACGAAAACGCGGCCAGCCGGCCAGAGCGGCGCAACCTGGCCACCGTACGCGCCGGTGAATACGAAGGCCTGGCCGACAAGCTGAACGATGCGCACTGGACTCCCGACTTCGGCCCCTCGGCCTTCAACGCCAAAGCGGGAGCGACCGCCATTGGCGCGCGCGATTTTCTCATTGCCTACAATGTGAACCTGAACACCACCAGCGTGCGACGGGCCAACTCCGTAGCTTTCGACATACGCGAAAAAGGACGACTCAAGCGCGAAGGCGACACCCTCAACGGGCCTTTGGTGAAGGATGCCGAAGGGAATCCCCAGCGCGAGCCCGGCCTATTGAAAGGCGTAAAGGCCATCGGCTGGTACATCGAGGAGTACGGCATCGCCCAGATCAGCATGAATATCACCAACATCCGGGATACGCCCCTGCACCTGGCCTTCGATACGACTTGTGAGCGGGCCGATGCACGCGGGCTTCGCGTCACCGGCTCGGAATTGGTGGGACTGGTTCCCCTCCGGGTCATGCTCGATGCCGGAAGGTATTTTCTGGAAAAACAACGCCGGTCGACCGGGGTGTCGGAAGAAGAGCTGATCCACATTGCCGTAAAATCCATGGGTCTGGACGAGTTGGGGCCGTTCGATCCCGCAAAAAAGATCATCGAGTATCAACTGCGCGCCCAACGGCCGGATCCCTTGCTGGCCATGAATCTGCGGCGGTTTTCCAATGAAACGGCCAGCGAGAGCGTGGCACCGGGAGGGGGGTCCATTTCGGCTTATGTGGGAGCCCTGGGGGCTTCCCTGGGTACGATGGTGGCCAACCTATCCTCCCACCGCCGTGTGTGGGACGAGCGCTGGCAGGAGTTTGGCGAGTGGGCCGCCCGGGGGCAGGCCCTGAAGGACGAGCTGCTGAGCCTGGTGGATGAAGATACCCGGGCCTTTAATGCTATCATAGCCGCAGTGCGCCTGCCCAAAAGCAGTGCGGCCGAAAAGGCAGCCCGCCATCAGGCGATGCAGAAGGCTACGAAATATGCCATCGAGGTGCCTCTGCAAGTGATGGAAACGGCCCTGGCCTCTTTTGAATTGCTGAAGGCCATGGCCGAAACCGGCAACCCCAATTCCGCTTCCGACGCCGGAGTGGGGGCCTTATGTGCCCGGGCAGCCGTCCAGGGTGCCTGGCTGAATGTGCAGACCAATGTGTCTGACCTGGAAGACCGTCAATTCGTACGGGAAGTACTTGAACAAGGCCGCCGGATAGCCGAGCAGGCCGATGTCGCAGAACGGGAGGTCCTGGCTATCGCAAGGGCAAAAATGGATGGGTGAGAACGCGCTTGCACAGAGAGCTGTTCCGAAGCCTGTCGTGCCTGTAAGATTGCGAACTATACCGAAGATTGGCCTCTCTCTTGGACGCCAAACACCCGACGTAAAAAAGTGTGCGCGTAGGAAAAAATACGCGTCCAAACCGGATGGGCTTCGATCCAAACGTTGCCGCAGGCAGCCAAGGCTGTTGGCGGGCTAAACAAGGTTCACTTCTCCCGGGGTTTGACCTATTCGAAGCGTAGCGGCTTCAAACTCAAGCCATGCACAAATTTCAATGAAAGTGCATTTAGAAATGGCAAGAGTCGCGTGATCAGGCAGCCGGCCCTTCGAGTTTTTTATGCCTTCTCAGCGGGTATTGTGGCCAGGACGTTTGCGGTGCCGCCTACCGGCCCATATGCACCAGCAGCACAGAGATGTCGCTGGGGCTGACTCCGCTGATGCGGCTGGCCTGACCGATGGTGCGGGGGCGCAGCCGGGTCAGTTTGTCGCGGGCTTCCTTGCTGAGTGACTTGAGCGACTCGTAGTCCAGGTCGTCGCGCAGCAGCACGGACTCCAGGCGGTTCATTTTGTCGACCATCTCCCGCTCCCGGCGGATATAGCCCTCGTACTTCATATTGATCTCGGCCAGGTCCACGAACTCTTGCTCGTATTTCTCCGCAAAGGCATTCAGCTCGGGCAGTACCCGGCGCAGGGAAGCCATGTCCACCTGCGGGCGCAGCAACACGCTGTGCAGTTTCACCTTCTGCCTGAGCGGGGTGGAGCCGGCTTTTTCCAGGTAGCCGTTGAGCTGATCCGGTCCTACGCTGTGGTCGCGCACAAAATCTTCGATCGCCCGGGCGGCCTCCTCTTTGGCGCGCACCCGCTCCATGCGGGCCTCAGTGCCCCGTATGCCCAGCTCGTGGGCGATGGGCGTCAGGCGCAGGTCGGCATTGTCTTGCCGCAGCAGGATGCGGTACTCGGCCCGGGAGGTGAACATGCGGTAAGGTTCCTTGGTGCCTTTGTTCACCAGGTCGTCGATGAGTACGCCGATGTAGGCCTCCGAGCGCTTGAGGATGAAGGGCTCGCGATCGCGTATGGCCAGGTGGGCGTTGATGCCGGCCACCAGGCCCTGGCAGCCCGCTTCCTCGTAGCCGGTAGTGCCGTTGATCTGCCCGGCGAAGAAGAGGTTTTTCACCAGGCGCGTCTCCAGGCTGGGTCGCAACTGGGTAGGCTGGAAGAAATCGTATTCGATGGCGTAGCCCGGGCGGAACATCTTCATGTGCTCGAAGCCGGGCACCTTGCGCAGAGCCTTGTACTGCACGTCCTCGGGCAGGGAGCTGCTGAATCCGTTGACGTACACCTCGATGGTATCCCAGCCTTCGGGCTCCACAAAGAGCTGATGGCGCTCGCGCTCGGCAAAGCGGTCGATCTTGTCCTCGATGCTGGGGCAGTAGCGGGGCCCCAGGCCCCGGATGCGCCCGTTGAACATGGGCGAGCGGTCGAAGCCCTCCTTGAGTTCGTCGTGCACCTGGGGGCTGGTGTAGGTGATGTGGCAGGGCAGCTGCCGCTCCAGCCGGGGCGTACCGGTATAGCTGAATTTGCCGGGTTCCTCATCGCCGGGCTGCAGCTCCATGCGCTCGTAGTCGAGCGTGCGACCGTCTACCCGGGGCGGTGTGCCGGTCTTCATGCGGCCGGCCTCGAAGCCGAGTTCTACCAACTGCTCCGTAATGCCTGTCGAGGCCCGTTCGCCGGCCCGGCCGCCGCCGAATTGCTTTTCGCCGATGTGGATGAGCCCGTTGAGAAAGGTGCCGTTGGTGAGCACCACGGCCCGGCTTTCGATCTCCAGGCCCATGCCGGTGCGCACGCCCCGCACGAGGCCGTTTTTCACGACCAGGCCGGTGATCATCTCCTGCCAGAAGTCGATGTTGGGGTGGGCTTCCAGCATCAATCGCCACTTGTGGGCAAAGAGTAGGCGGTCGCTCTGCGCGCGGGGGCTCCACATGGCCGGTCCCTTGGAGCGGTTGAGCATGCGAAACTGCAGCATCGTATGATCCGTCACGATGCCGGAATAGCCGCCCAGCGCGTCGATCTCGCGCACGATCTGCCCTTTGGCCACGCCGCCCATGGCCGGGTTGCAGCTCATTTGTGCAATGGTGTTCATATTCATGGTAGCCAGCAATACGCGGGAGCCCAGGTTGGCTGCTGCAACAGCCGCCTCGCATCCGGAATGGCCGGCACCAACTACGATGACATCGTATGTGGGAAACATGTGGTCTTCTCCTTATTTGGCCTGCAAAAGTAAGCAACACCGGCCGCAACGCTTTAGTTTCCAGACCGGCGGGAAGGCGGATGCCAGAGGAATTTGAGCGTCCCACGGCCAAAAGCCAACTGTAGCTTTAAAACTCCTACTTTCGCGTGCGGATCATCCTTGAGACCATGCGCATCCCCTGGTGGCCGGAACTCGATCGCACCGCTTGCATCATCCTCGGGCTGGGCCTGTCGGTACAGCTGCTAACGGCCTATTCGTCTGTAGGGACGTTCAATTCCGATCAGCATTTTCAGATCGTCGAGTTCGCCGGGCGCGAGCTGGGCACTACTCCTGCGGAGAAACTCACCTGGGAGTACGAGGCCCGCATCCGCCCCAGCGTGCAGGTGTACGGCCTGGTGGCCTGGTACCGCATCGGAGAGACCCTGGGCCTGCACAATCCCTACACCATCCTCATGCTGCTGCGGGTGGCCCTGGGGCTGGCCGGTTTCTACCTGTTCATCGCTCTCCTGCGCGACGAATTCCGCCGCACCGACCGCCTTTTGCTTCACACCCTCCTGCTGGTCGCCTGCTTTTCGTGGACCTTCCCCTTCGTGCGCACCCTGTACAGCGCGGAGGTCTTTTCAGGTCTGCTGTTCTTTGCCGGGATGCGGCCGCTGAAGAAAAGACTGGATGCGGGACGAGGGCTGGCTGCACCCCTTGGGCTAGGGCTGGGCGTATTATTGGCCGCCGTCTTTTTCGTGCGTTTTCAGATGGCCTTTGCCCTGCTGGGCCTGGCTGCCTGGCTGCTACTGCAGCGGCCTATTCCCTGGCGAGTTGTGCTCTGGCTGGCCCTGGGCTTCGGCCTGGGCACCGGGCTGAATGTAGCCCTGGACAGCCTGTACTATGACACTTTTACGTTCACCCCTTACCGCTATTTCGACGTGAACATCATACAGGGCAAAGCGGCCGAGTTTGGCACCTCCTCGCCGGCTTACTACCTGGGCGAACTGGCTCTGCTCCTCGGGGCGCCGCTAATCAGCCTTTTGTTCTTTTACTACCTGTTGCGCGGCTGTTGGGCCCGCCGAAGCGACCTTTACGTGCTGACCTTCCTCGCCTTCCTCATCGGGCACATGATGGTGGGGCACAAGGAAGAGCGGTTCCTTTTTCCGGTCTTTTTTGTGTTGCCGGTACTGGCCGGCTATGGCCTGGAAGCCGCCCGGGGCGGCCGCTGGGCCTTTGGGCGGATCCTGCGCCATTGGAGCGGAAAACTCCTGGCTGCCTTTTCCGCTTTGCTGGCCCTTCCCGTGCTGGTCTTTCTCATGTTCGTTCCCTACTCACAGATCATCTATTTTACCAAGGTATTGCACGACGAGTTCCGCGATAGCCCGAAGCCGGTATGCATCACCGGCTGGCAGCGGTCGCCCTACGAATCGCCCAGCGGGCTGCCGCTGTCCTTCTACGATTATCACCGGCCGGAACAACTGCGGGTGGTCAAGGCCGATACCCGGGCCGAATGGAGTGCCTGCCCCGATTATCTCATGCTCACGTACGACGAGCTGGTAGAGCTTCCACCCGGGACCCTCACGAATTGCCGGCAGGTCACTTCGTCTTCTTCCTTTTTGCTGGCCGTCAATCGCCGATTGCACACCTGGGATCTGCCTCTGATTCCGGATGTGTGGGTGTTGTACCGTTGCGAGTAGAGAGCTACTCCCCAATTCCATTACTTTTGTCCAAAATAGTAACATGCCCAGTTGGCTTCCATCCCTCTGCTTCATCCTGCTCTTCTTTGCGTCCTGCGATACCGGCCTGCACTATCGGGATGAAAAGCCGATACCCGAAACCTCGGGCTGGACCTATGCCGACTCCGTTTCGTTCTCCTTTGCAATTGCAGATACCCTGGCCTTGTACGATCTCGTGTTGGGCGTAAAGCACCGAACCGGCTATCCCTATCGAAACCTCTACACCCGGGTACATACCCTTTTTCCTTCCGGCCGGCGGCTCAGCCAGGTGCTTTCGCTGGAACTGATGGACAAGGTAGGCTACTGGCAGGGCGACTGCCGTGGCGAGCGCTGCAGCCTTCGCATACCCATACAGGAGTCGGCCTATTTCAACGAAACGGGTACTTACACCCTGCGCCTGGAGCAGTACATGCGCCGCGACAGCCTGCCCGGCCTGGATGCCCTTTCGCTGGAGGTGCGCGAGACGGGCGAAAAACGTTCACTTCAGTAAGCTGTACGCTTTTTTGAGCCTATTCGCTTTCCTATTTTTAAGCCATGCGTTTTCTCGTTTTCACTGCCCTGATCGCTGCTGCTCTCGCCCTGGTGTTCTGCCAGCGCGACCTGCCCACCTACCGCAACCTGGAACCCGAGGTGGGCTACGTGGGTATGGCTACCTGCCAGGGTTGCCATGCCGATGTACACCGTACCTTCATCCACACCGGCATGGGCAAGAGCTGGGATACGGCCAGCCGCGCCAAGAGTGCTGCCACCTACGGGGAGCACGCCCTGGTGTACGATTCGGTGGCCAACTTCTATTACCAGCCTTACTGGCAGGACAGCAGCCTATACGTGCGGGAGTTCCGGCTGGAAGGGGGCGACACCGTACACCAACGGCGCGAGCGAATACAATGGATCGTGGGCTCCGGCCAGCACACCAACTCCCACATTATCAGCCGAAATGGCTATGTGTACCAGGCGCCTGTCACTTACTACACCCAGGATGGCCGCTGGGATCTCGCCCCTGGCTTTGCCGGCGACAATCTGCGGTTTGAGCGTTTGCTCAATGCCGAGTGTATCACCTGCCATAACCACTATCCGAAACTCGAGCCCGGTTCGCTCAACAAATTCGCCGACATGCCCCGCGGCATCGAATGTGAGCGCTGTCATGGTCCCGGCGAGCTGCACGCCCGCGAGAAACTGGCCGGCAAATGGGTAGATACTGCCCGGCAGATCGACTACTCCATCGTCAACCCGCGGGATCTGCCCCGCGACCTGCAAATGGACCTCTGCCAGCGCTGCCACCTGCAGGGTGTAGCTGTGTTGCGAGAGGGCAAAGACTGGTTTGACTTCAGGCCCGGCATGTCGCTGGCCTCGGTGATGAACGTTTTCCTGCCGCGCTTCACCAACTCCCACGAGCAGTTCATCATGGCCTCCCAGGCAGACCGCTTGCGCCAAAGCGCCTGCTATCAGGCTTCTGACATGACCTGCATTACTTGCCACAACCCCCACATCAGCATCGAGCAGACGGGGGTGGAGCAGTACAACCGCGCCTGCCAGGGCTGCCACCGGGAGGCCTCCGGCGGCTGCAGTGCTCCGCAAGCCGAGCGCCTGGCCGGCGGCAACGACTGCTCGGGCTGCCACATGCCCAAATCGGGCAGCGTAGACATCCCCCACGTGCGCATCACCGATCACTGGATCAGCCGAAACAACGTCAGCTCCCGGCCAACCCCCCCGAGCGACGAACCGGCGGACTTCCTGGGCCTGCAGATCCTGACCAAGGAGGAAGGCAGCCCCCTGGAAATGGCCCGGGGCTACCTGGCCCTGTACGACAAATACCTGGAAGCGCCCCAGGTACTGGATTCGGCCGGCTATTACCTGGACCGGAGCCGGAAAGGGTTTTCCGAAAAACTGCCTGTGCTCGTGCATTTCCACTTTGCCTGGCAAGACTACGCCGCGCTCGCTGAGCTGGCCGGCCAGGTATCCGATACCAGCGCGGTAGATGCCTGGACCGCCTACCGACTGGGCGAAGGCTACTTCCGCCTGGGGCAGCCTGCCGAGGCACTGCCCTGGCTGCACCGGGCCGTGAGCGAGCTGCCGCGTTATCTCGATTTTCAGGAGAAGCTCTCGGCCGTACTCATCCAGAACAAACAGTATGCCGAGGCTCGAAAAACGCTGGCTTTCGTGCTCGGTGAAGATCCCAGGCGCGAGGTAGCGCTTACCAACCTGGGCTACCTGAATGCCCTGGATGGCCGGTACGAACGGGCCGAAGCCCTGTACGACCAAGCCATCGCGCTGAATCCCGACTATGTGCAGGCCTTGCTCAACAAAGCCGCTATGCGCCGCTTGCAGGGCGATGCGGCAGCCACACGGTTTCTGTTGGAGCGCGTTCTGGTGCTGGAGCCCGGCCATCCGCAGGCCCTGGCGGTGTTGAGTAGCCTGTGAGCACGGCTGGATCGGCAGGAAGAATTCCCGTATCTTAACTAGCGAATTCTGAAAACCGATCCAGCTATGAAAACGAACGCACCCTCCTGCGGCCGGGTGACCCTGCTCGGCTTTTGGGTATTCCTGCATCTTTTCTTCCCCGGCCTGGTCCGGGGGCAAACCTATTTCTCCACCGGCTCCGGGGATTGGTCAAACACCATCTGGAGCACCAGCCCGGGTGGACCGGCCACCGAGAGCGATCCCGACAATGCGGGGATCAGCGTAGTCATCCAGGCCGGCCATACCGTTGTGCTGAACGGCAGCGGCAAGGATGTTGCCGGCCTCACCGTGGAGGCCGGAGCCGTACTGACCGCCTCCACCCTGGCCTCGCCCCGCTACCTCGACGTACATGGCGATGTGATCGTCGACGGCAGCACGGAGGCAACGGCCGGCGGCGGCATCAGCCTCAACATCGAGGGGGGGCTCTGCAATTTGGGAGGTGGCGGCAATCTGCAATTCAGCCGCATCCGCAAGATCTCGGCCGGGGGAGCCATCCTGAACATCAACAGCAGCACCAGCATTTTGTGGTCGGGCAGCGCGGGCCTGTACCACGACGCCTTCAGCGGCACTTTTGCGATCAACATCGGCAGTGCTGCCACGGTCGCGGTGGGCGGCGATGTAAGCCTCAACGGTCTGAGCGGCACCACCGGTGGCATCGCGAATCCCACCGGCAGCCTGACCGTGGCCGGTACGCTGGATGTGTTCGGCACGCTGTTCTTGCGCACCGGCACCAGCATCGGCAGCAGCTGTGACTACGCGGTGCAGGGCGGCGGCACCCTGCGCGTGCGCGGTCTCGTACAGGGTGCCGCCGGTGCTTCCGGCACGGATGCGGCCAACCTCTCGCTGGCCGCCAATGCCCTGCTGGAGCTTACGGCTGCCGGCCCCTTTGCCGATCTCGACCCGGGCGGAAGAAATAACTTCGCTTTTGCTGCGGGCTCCACCGTGTTGTACAGCGGCCCTGGCGGTCAGAGCGTGGAGGGCGGCCTGCCCTATCACCACCTCACCTTCAGCGGCGGCAGCAAGGGGCTGAGTGGCAGCGCCACCGTCAACGGAGCGCTTACCCTGGGGGGTGGCAGCCTGCTGCTAAACGGCAGCGAGCTCACGGCCAACGGCAGCCTGGTAGGTGCTTCCGGTGGGGCCTTTGTGCGCACCACGGGCGGCGGCCAGCTTATCCGCCCGGTAGGGAGCAGCCCCGTAGTCTTTCCCGTAGGCAATGCCGCCTACAATCCCGTCAGCCTCGCGCTTACAGGCCCTCCGGCCGATCTGGGGGTCGGCATTCAGGATGCAGTTTTTGAGAACGGTACCAGCGGTGCGCCCCTCTCGGAAAGCGCCGTAGCCGTCAGCTGGCTGATCACCGGCGGCTCTCCGGCCAACACAGCCACAGCCACCCTATCCTGGAACGACGGCCAGGAACTGCCCTTTTTCGACGAGTCCAACTGCTTTATTTCCTACTTCGACGGGGGCTGGCAACAGGGCGCTCCTGCCGATGGAAGTGCCAATGCACTGACCCGCTCGGGCATCCCCGTCTTTCTGGTACTGGCCGTCGGGTCGGGGCAGGCCCTGCCCGTTACCCTCGTTCGCTTTGAGGTAGCTCTTCAGGATGGGCGCGCCCTGTTGGACTGGCAGACCGCTTCCGAACAGGACAATCATTACTTTGCCGTAGAACGGGCCGGCCGGGATCTTCGCTTCGTAGAGATCGGCCGGGTGGCGGGGCACGGTACTACCGCTGTGCCTCGCAGCTATCGCTTCCGGGATGAACGCCCCCTGCCGGGTACGAGCTACTACCGCCTTCGGCAGGTCGATTTCGACGGATCCTGGACGCATTTGCCCGTGCGCAGCTTATGGCGGCCAGCTGAAGACTCCCAGGCCTGGCTGTATCCCAACCCCAGCCCGGGGCCGGTCCGTTTCCTGCTGGCTCGTCCGGCTCGGGCGGGAGAGCACCTTCGACTCCTCGCTTCGGACGGTACCCTGCTGCAGACCCGCCCCCTTCAAGCCGGGCAACAGCAGGTCGACCTGGATCTGAGCCAGCGGCCGGCCGGCCTCTACCGGCTGCAGGGCCCGGAGAGCGGACTGTGGTTTCGCAAACGGTAATCGGCAAAAGCCCGGAAAGGATGCCTGCTTATCTGCAGTGGATTGCGTACCTTTTACCTATGCCGAAGACCTATGATGCAATTGTGGTAGGAGCTGGGATCGTGGGCCTGGCCACGGCCTACCGCCTGCTGGAAGCACAGCCGGGCCTGCGCCTGCTCGTACTGGACAAGGAGCATCGCGTTGCCGCCCACCAGACCGGGCACAACAGCGGAGTCATCCACTCCGGGATTTACTACCGGCCGGCTTCCCTGCGTGCGCGCAACTGCGTGGCCGGCTATCGGGCGTTGTTGCCCTTTTGCGAAGAACAAGGCGTGCCCTACGAGATCTGCGGCAAACTCATTGTGGCGACTTCCGAGGCCGAACGCCCACGGCTGGAGCCCATATTGAAGAACGGCCGGGCCAACGGCCTGGAGGGCATCCGCCTCATCGGGCCGGCAGAGGCCCGCGAGATCGAACCCCAGGTGCAGGCCGTAGCTGCTATCCGGGTACCCCAGACCGGCATCATCGACTACGTAGCCCTGGCGGAAGCCTACCGGCGCCTGATCGAGACCCGCGATGCGCAGGTGATACTGGGGGAGGCTGTGCGGGATATTCGCCTGAACGGCCGGGTGGAAGTCGTCACCGGAGCAGGAGTCTACGAGACGCGCTTGCTCATCAACTGTGCCGGCTTGTATTCCGACAAGATTGCGCGCCTGACTATGCCCGACCACGAGTGGCAGATCCTGCCTTTCCGGGGCGAATACTACCGGCTCCGCCCCGATGCCGAACACCTGGTCAATCACCTCATTTACCCGGTGCCCAACCCGAACTTTCCGTTCCTGGGCGTGCATTTCACCCGTCTGGTTCAGGGCGGGATCGAGGCCGGCCCCAATGCAGTGCTGGCCTTTGCCCGCGAGGGCTACCGTCGCAGCCGCATCCACTGGGGCGAGCTGAGTGAAACCCTGGCCTTTCCCGGTTTTCGCCGCCTGGCCGCTCGCCACTGGCGCGAAGGGTTGAGCGAACAGTACCGCTCGCTCTCCAAAGCGGCTTTTGTGCGGCAGCTGCAAACCCTCGTTCCGGCTGTGCGCCCGGAAGACCTGCTGCCCGGCGGAGCCGGCGTTCGGGCCATGGCCTGCAACCGCAGGGGCGAGTTGAGCGACGACTTCGTCATTGGCGAAGGGCCGGGCTTCGTCCATGTGTACAACGCGCCCTCGCCGGCCGCCACCGCATCCCTGGCTATCGGCCAGACCATAGCCCGGCGGGCTTTGACACAAATCGGAGATTGAAAATCCGTATGTTTGACCTCATAAAAACAGCGATATGAACCAGACGGCTTTGAACATTCAAATGGTGGACCTGAAAGGACAATATTGCAAGATCCAGGAAGAAGTGGATGCGGCCGTCATGGAGGTGGTGCGCTCGGCGGCCTTCATTAACGGCCCGGCCGTGAAGCAATTCCAGGCCCACATGGAGCGCTACCTGGACGTGCCCCACGTCATTCCCTGTGCCAACGGCACCGATGCCCTGCAGATCGCTCTTATGGCCTGTGAGCTTCAGCCGGGCGATGAAGTCATCGTGCCTGCCTTCACCTACGTATCTTCCGCAGAGGTTATCGCTTTGCTCGGTCTCAAGCCCATCATGGTGGATGTAGACCGGGACACCTTCAACCTCACCGCCGACATTGCCGAAGCCGCCCTGACGGAGCGCACACGGGCCATCATTCCGGTCAACCTCTTCGGCCAAAGCTGCGACCTGGAACCCATCGTCGAGTTGGCTGAAAAGCACGGCCTGTTCGTAATTGAAGACAATGCCCAGGCCATCGGGGCCGACTATGCCTTCCGCGACGGCCGGTGCCGGAAAACCGGGACCGTGGGCCATATCGGCTGCACCTCTTTCTACCCTTCCAAGAACCTGGGCGCCTACGGCGACGGAGGAGCCCTCTACACCCGGGATGAGAAGCTGGCCCAAAAATGCCGCCTGATCTGCAACCACGGGCAAAACAAACGCTACTACCACGCCCGGGTAGGGGTCAACTCCCGCCTCGACTCCATCCAGGCCGCCATCCTGGACATCAAGCTGGCCCACCTGGACGAGTACGCCGCTGCCCGCCGCCGCGCAGCCAATTATTACGACCGCGCCTTTGCCGACCTGGAAACGGTTCAGACGCCCGTTCGCCATCCGCGATCCACTCACGTGTTCCACCAGTACACGCTCATCCTGAAGGAGGGAGAACGGGACGCTTTGCAGGCCCATCTTTCGGAGCGGCAGATTCCCAGCATGATCTACTATCCGGTGGCATTGCACCATCAGGAAGCTTTCAAAGATGCCATGGCCAATCCCGGCACACCCCTGCCGAATACGGAATATCTCTGCGAGCGGGTTATCTCTTTGCCCATGCACACCGAACTGGACGAGGAATCGCTGGCCTACATAGCCGAAGGCGTGCGATCTTTCTACGAATGATCCGATCATGAGCTCCGAAACCTCCTATTTTGCCCACCAGACCGCTGTCATTGACGAAGGGGCTCAAATTGGCGCGGGCACGCGCATCTGGCATTTTACCCACGTAATGCCGAAGGCCGTCGTAGGCGAGGGCTGCGTGCTCGGGCAGAACGTCTTCATCGGGGATCGCGTGGAGCTGGGCCGGAATGTCAAAGTGCAGAACAACGTTTCCCTCTACGAAGGCGTACACTGTGCCGATGATGTATTTCTGGGGCCCTCGGTCGTTTTCACCAACGTCATCAACCCCCGCTCGGCCATCGACCGGCGGAACCAGTTCCTGGAGACCCGTCTCGGGCAGGGTGCCACTGTTGGCGCCAATGCGACCATCATCTGTGGCAACCAGATCGGCGCCTATGCTTTTATCGGCGCTGGAGCCGTGGTGACCAAGGACGTGCCTCCTTTTGCTCTCATCACTGGTGTGCCCGGCCGCATCACCGGCTGGATGAGCACCTACGGACACCGGCTTCACTTCGATGAAAACGAGCTGGCTGTTTGCCCGGAAAGCGGCGAACGCTACCGCTGGCTGGAGCACCGGGTCTACTGGTTGGATGCACCCCCCGGCAGCGAGCTTTTGCCTCCTTCTGCACCTCCCTGAGTCCCGGGCTGTCTTGCTTGGCGTTTTCATTTTTCGTATCTTGGAAAACAAAGGAGAGCAGATTGAACCTGTCCTGCTCTTTTCTCCGCATCGGACTTCGCCCCTCCTTTTGGGGTTTCGCTCCGTTCCGTTCCGCAATGCAATCCTGGATTTACCACCCCCGGCCCCGGTGGTCGCACAACTGGCCGGGCTGGCTCCTTCTCCGGCACCTGGAGTAGGGGGTACTAAGGCTATGTCGTACGCTCAAAAAAGGCGACACATGGATGGCGAAGCCCTGCCTGAAAGAGAGCGGATGACCTGATGGGGGCCTCCGGGTTGCCCGGCTGCGAGGGGTGAGCGAAGCCTGGTGGAAAGCGGGGCAGCAAACTCGTTTCTTCGGGAAAAAGGGGGTACTTTTGCTCCTGTAAAACGAACGAAAACGTTCTGCGGCCGGACCCGGCATCAAAGCCCCGAAGAACCATGTTTTTCAAAACGAGAAAATCCCCCGGCATTTCCTTTATCGATACCGACGTGCATGCCCACTTCCTGCCGGGCATAGACGACGGCGCCCGCGATATGGACGACAGCCTGGCCCTGCTGGACGGGCTTCGCCGGCTCGGCTACCGCAAGATGGTGGCCACCCCCCACATTATGGAGGACCACTACCGGAACGATGCCGGGATCATCCGCGCCAAGCTGGAGGAGGTGCGCGAAGCTGTGGCCGGGCAAGGCTGGGACATCGAGCTGGACGCCGCCGCCGAATACATGATCGACGGTCAGTTCAGCGAGCTGCTGGAGGCGGAGGCCCTACTGCCCGTCTTCGACAACTACGTGCTGGTGGAGCTGGGGCGGTTCGCGCCCCCTTTCGGCCTCAAAGAGCTGATCTTTCGGATGAAGATCAAGGGCTATACCCCCATACTCGCCCACCCGGAGCGCTATCCCTTTTTTGAGAAAGAGGAAAAGCAGTTGCAGTCGCTTCGGGACATGGGCGTCGCCTTCCAGGTCAACCTGCTTTCGCTCATCGGCTACTACGGTTCCGGTGCCCGCCGGAGGGCCGAAGCCCTGCTCAAGCGAGAATGGGTGGAGTTTCTGGGCACCGACCTGCACCACGACCGCCAGCTCAGGCTGTTGCAGGAGCTGGCCGGAAACAGCTCCGTTTGCAAGCGCATCCAAAAACTGCCCCTGCTGAATACCGCTATCCGGCAAACCTGAACCCTCTGATTTCGGAGGGCGCTTCCCTGCCATGAATCCTCCGTTCCTGCCTGCGGCGGTCCCGCCCTTTGAATTGCGGGCCTTTCTGCATCGCTACCTCTGGCGATACCGCTACGGGTTTGTCCTCAGCCTGACCCTCGCCTTCGCTGCCGCCGCCCTTTATCGGCGCTATGCCAACCCGGTATACGAGGTGCGGGCTACCTTGCTGATCAAGACCCCGCAGGGAAGCAGCAACGGATTATCCGAGGAGGTCATCCTGCAGGACCTGGGCATGGGCCAGCGAACCAAAAACCTGGAAAATGAAATGCAGGTCCTCCGCTCCCACACCCTTATGGAGGCCGTGATCCGGGATCTGGACCTGCACCTGTCTTACTTCTCGGAAGGCCGGGTGCGGCGAAGAGAACTCTACCTGCACGCTCCCATTCAATTGGATTCTTTTCAGCTGACCGGTCAGGCCTACGGCAAGACGGTAGTGATCAACGACCTGCCCCGAAAGAACGGGTTTCGCTGGCGAGAAGGCAGCAGGAGCTGGACCGGTACGTACGGCCGGTGGCTCACCACCCCTTCCGGAGCCTTTCGGCTCCGCAAACTGCAGAAAGAGCCGCTGGCGTTCGAAAACCTTCTCCTGCGCATCCAGGATCCGCAAGATGTAGCTCAGGCCTATGCAGACCGGCTGCAGATCGAGATCCTGGGCGGGTTTTCCAGCGTGTTGAAGCTCCGCCTGAGAGATCCCGTTCCCGAAAAGGGCAAAGCGGTGCTCAATGGGTTGGTGGAAGCCTACAACCGGGTGTCTGTAGCGGATAAAAATCGCGTGGGCCGAAACACCCTGGCCTTTATTGACGAACGCCTCGAGCTGATCAGCGCGGAATTGGCCGGCGTGGAAAAAAAGGTGGAAGCCTACAAGCGCTGGCACGACATGCCCCTGGATGCCACCGCGGAGGTCAATCTCAGGCTGGCCGAACGGGCCGCCTACGAGGAAGAACGCAAGCAACTGCAGACCCGGAATCAGCTGGTGGAATCGCTGATCGCTTATTTGCAAGAGCCCGAAAACGAGTATGCCCTCATTCCCCTTCAGGAGATTTCCGGTAAGGACCCCCTCGGCGAGCTCATCCTTACCTACAACCTGAGCCTGTTGGAACGGGAGCGAAGGAACCGCTCGGCCAGAGGCGATAACCCCGCCCTCGCTGTATGGAACGCCAGACTCGCCAAAGAGCGCCAAAACATTCTGAAAAGCTTGGAGGCCAGGCGCCTGCAGTATGCCGAAAAACTCGCTCTCCTGGCTGGAGAACAGCGCGAAAACGTGGCCCAGATCCGGTCGATCCCCCGTCAGGAACGCGAGTTGCTGGAGATTCAGCGGCAGCAGCAGATCAAAGCCAACCTGTTTTTGTACCTGTTGGAAAAACGGGAGGAGACCGCTCTTTCTCTTGCCGCGGCCACGCCCAACTCCCGCCTTATCGACCCGGCTCGCATCCCGAAAAAACCCGTTTTGCCAAATCCCGATCTGCTCTACGCCCTGGCGGGCTTTTTGGGCATAGTCCTGCCGGCAGCAGTCATTCTGCTGATTGAACTCCTGAACGACCGCCTGCAGTCGGAGTACGACATTCGGCAGATCACGGCCGCTCCGATACTGGGCAAGATCGGCCGGCCCTCCGGCCGGCAGAAGCTGATAGCACAGTCCGACAGCGATATGCCCGTAGCGGAGATGTTCCGCCTATTGCGGACCAACTTGTATTTTCAGCTACCCGGAGCGGATGCGGCAGTGGTGCTCATCTGTTCGGTCATGAGCGGAGAGGGAAAAACCTTCGTAGCTGCCAACCTGGCTGCCACTCTGGCTTTAGACGGCAAAAAGACCGTTGCCGTAGAACTGGACCTCCGCAAACCTCAATTGGAGCAATATCTGCAAGAGGAGCAGCCTGCCGGCGAAGGTCCCGGGCTGAGCCATTTTCTTTCCGGCCAGGCTTCTCCGGAGGACATCCTGCGGTGCCATGCCCGAGAACACCTGTTTTATATTCCCAGTGGCCCCACGCCCCCGAATCCGGCCGAACTTATCAATCGTCCCCCCATGAAGGAATTGATCTCGGATTTGCGAAAGCGATTTGATTTTGTCCTTCTCGATACCCCGCCCCTCGGCCTGGTAACCGACGGGTTGCTACTCAGCACGCAGATAGATGCCAGCCTGTTCATCGTTCGCTTTGGCCATACCAGAAGACAGGCGCTGCTCGTGCTCGAGGAGCTCCTGCAAACGAAAACCTTCCCCCGGCCGGGTCTCGTCACCAATGGTCAACAGGTTGGCCCTGGCTACGGGTATTTAAATGCCTATCGCAAACGGTATGGGAAACGGGAAGGACCGAAACCCAAGCTGTGGTCGTGGGCCTAGGGAAGGAGGCGAACCCTATCCTCAGGAAAGAGGATATCTGGGCTCGGGGCTAGGCATTAAAACCGCGCCAACTTTACCAAGGAGTCTTTATTTCCCTGGCCTCTCGGGCTCTAATTTGGCAACGATGAGCAAGACTAAAAGGTCGATAAGGTCAACAGGCGTCGAAACACCCCTTGCCCGGCACAGCCCCATTCCTTTTGTTCCCTTTTCCTCGGCATCCGCGGGCACACCTCCGAATAGCCGGGGAAAAACGAGATAAGCCAGTCGATACAGCCCTCATTGCGCATGTTCTTTTTATTCAGAGAAAGACCTCCTGCCTTCTATTTTGGGTTATTCTACAGCTACCTGGGTCATCGCATTTTTTGGCTGATCGGCTTGTCTTTGCTCGTCGGCCTGCTCGACGGATTTGGCATCGCCCTGTTCATTCCCCTGCTGGGGGCCGCAGCCGGCGTAGCGCCTACAAGTCCTCGGGAAGCACTGGGTAAGCTTGAGTTCCTGTTGAGTTGGACGGGCTCCTTTGGGTTGGAACTTACGCTTCCCCGGATCCTGATGTTCGCCCTTATGCTCTTTGTGTTCAAGGGGCTGTTCGTTTTTCTGCAGTCTTACTCCAGCATTGCATTTCGCGCCCTTTTCATGCGCCGGGTACGCCTTCGGCTCATCGACGGGCTGGCTCAACTTTCTTATCCCGCATTCACGCGCATGCAGGCGGGCCGCATTCAAAACACCCTGTCCGGAGAGACCCTGAAGATGGCAACGGCCTTTGTCCATTATTTCAGCCTGCTCAGGTACGGCCTGATGTTATCGGTTTATTTGGGGCTGGCTTTGTTCGCCAATTTGCATATCGCCTTGGTCGTCCTGACAGGAGGATTGCTTGTCACCGGCCTGTACGCCTGGATTTTTCGAAGAACCAGACAACTGTCCGGCCACCACACGGAACAAAGCCATGGATTCGAGAGCTTGCTCATTCAGTGCGTCGATTTTTTCAAGTATCTGAAGGCGACTCAAGCCATGCGGCCTTTTGCCGAGAGGTTACACCAATCGGCAGAACGCCTGGAGGAGGTGCAACGCGAAATGGGATTCTACCACGCCTTGATGATGGGCTCGCGCGAGATCATGGTGATCGCTGTAATCGCAACAGCGATCCTGTTTCAGGTAAAGCTGTTCGATGGGCAGATCTCCGTCGTCGTTTTACCGCTTCTTTTTCTGTACCGGGGCCTCAACAGCTACATTAACGTACAGACCTCCTGGAATGGATTTTTGAAGCATGCCGGTTCGCTGGACAACTTCCGAAGTTTCTGCCGTCGGCTTGGACACGGGCAAGAACCAAGCCCGGCCCTTCCGCAGCCTATTTCGTTTCACCATCGGCTCGAACTCCTCAGTCTCAGCTTTTCCTATCCAGGTGAGGAAACCCCCACCTTGCAGGACATCGACCTCCAGATCTGCAAGAATGAGACTCTGGCGATCACCGGCCCCAGCGGGGCCGGCAAGACCACCCTGGCCAATGTGCTGGCCGGCCTGCTGGTGCCGGAGTGCGGCCGGCTGCTTCTGGACGGCCGTCCCCTCCAGCCGGAAGCTTACCCCTGCTACCGCGAGCGCGTGGGCTACATCACCCAGGAGACCGTCATCTTCAGCGATACGGCCTTCCACAACATCACCCTCTGGGATAAAAAGACGGAGGCCAGCCTCGCCCGGTTTTGGGAGGCCGTGCGGCGGGCCCGGCTGGAGGAGGTGGTTCAACAGCTGCCCCATGGAGAAGACAGCCTGCTGGGCGACCGCGGCATCCGCCTGTCGGGCGGGCAGCGCCAGCGCGTGGCCCTCGCGCGCGAGCTGTACCGCGGCGCCGACATCCTCATCCTGGACGAGGCCACCTCCGCCCTGGATGCGGAAACCGAAGAGCTGATCCGCCAGAACCTGGAGGAACTGAAAGGGACCTGTACCCTCATCCTCATCGCCCACCGGCTGAGTAGCATCCGCCATGCCGACCGCATCCTGCTGATGGAAGCCGGACGCATCGCATTTGTGGGCGATTACGAGCAGCTGCTCGCCGAAAAGGCCGCCCTTCAACGCGCGGCCCAACCCTGAACACATGCCCGGCCGAACCGGCGGACGATACACCACCCGGGCCTACTGGGAAGCCTACTACCGCCAGGCCGCCACAGAGCGCGGGCTGGTGGAGCGCATGGCCGGCCGCTACGACGCCCTCTGGGAGCAGCTGTACCAGGCCGCCGCCCGACGCCCGCGCAGCGCGCTGGAGATCGGCGGCTACCCCGGCCGCTACCTGGCCTACTTCAGCCGGCAGTATGGGCTGGAACCGGCTTGCCTGGATTTTAACTCCGATCGAGAGAAGGTGAAAGAAGCCTTTGAAGCATTCGGGCTCGAAGAAGGGCGAATAATTCAAGCCGATTTACTGGTTTACGAGCCAGACCAACAGTACGACATCGTCTATTCCCTGGGCCTGGTTGAGCACTTTGAAGATGTGCAGGGTGTGCTGGACCGGCACCTGGCCTGGCTTCGGCCCGGCGGGGCGATGCTGATCATGGTGCCCAATAAGCGCTACCTTCGAAGATGGTACGGCCTTCTGCTGGATCGCGACAACCTGGAGCTGCACAATTTGGGCTGCATGCGAAAAGATGTTTTTCGCCGTTTTGCCACCCGGCACGGGTTGCAGGTCAGGGCATTGGCCTACTGGGGTCCCTTCCCCTACAAAGTGCACCAGCGGCTCAATGCTGCCCAGAAACTCATCTATCACGCTGTTCGGCAAGTGAGTAAACTCACGGCCGGCCTGCAGGAGCGCCACCCCTCGCGCTGGTACTCCGCAGGACTATACGCCATTTTTCAAAAGCCGTTATGAAGATCTGGTTGTACAACGGAAGCCTGGGTGCGCCGCCCTTTATCCATGGGCTACAGCGGGCCCTGCACGTCCAGGGGGTAGCTGCTCCCATGGTGGGTTTCGGGGAGGGAAAAGGGCCTTGGACCGGACAAACGCTCGAGCTGGGTCGAGTCTCAAACCGGATCGCTTTTGCGGCCGCCACTCTTGCAAAAATGGCGCTTACCGGCCGGTTGCATCTGCAACAGATCCGCGCATTGTCGGGCCCAAGGGAGCAATCCCGATTGGCGCAGCTGAAGCGAATTGCCCTGTATGGAGCTATTCTGAAGCATCGTCCCGACATCATCCATGTGCAGTGGGCCGCTCATTTGAGCTACTTCACCTGGCTTTTCGATGAAAAAACACGCCCGAAGATCGTGCTCAGCCTGAGGGGGCGACTTATCCATTCGGCACCGCTGGCCGATCCCAGCCTTGCTGCTTTTTATCGCGCTTATTTTCCGCGAGTGGATGCCTTTCATGCCGTTTCCGGGGCAATGGCCCGGGCGGCGACCCACTACGGTGCATCATTGGAAAGAATTTCGGTCATTTATTCAGGGGTAGACATTCCGGACCGGCTCCCTCCCGCTCGGCCGGCTGGTGGGGGTTTCCGTTTGCTGAGTGTAGGGCGTCACCATTGGATCAAGGGCTATCGCATTGCCCTGGAGGCGCTGGCTCGCCTGCGCGAACGGGGCTTTCCGGTACACTATACGATTGTCGCTCGAGGCGATCCCGAAGAAACCCGCTTTCACATCCGCGAACTGGGTCTGGAGCGGCAAGTGAGCCTGCTTTCGGGCTTGTCCCGCGCAGAAGTGTTTAAGCAAATGCACAGCGCCGACCTGCTGCTGCTGCCCAGCCTGGGAGAGGGTCTGGCCAATGTGGCCCTGGAAGCAATGGCGCACGGCTGTCTGGTCCTGAGTGCCGATGTGGGCGGCATGCCCGAGCTGATCCGGGACGGCTGGAACGGCCTGCTCTTTCCGGCCCGGGACATGGATCAACTTGCCGGCAAGGTGAGCCGGGTGTGGCGAATGCCTGCTCCAGATCGCTGCAGGCTAATCGAACGAGCTCGCCAAACCCTGCACGAGCGACACCGGCCCGGGCAAATGGGTCGTCAGATGGTTGATCTGTACAAAGAGACACTATGCGCATAGGTTTGGTGCTGCCCCGGCCGCCAGGCTGGTCGGAAACGTTCTTTAACAACAAGATCCGGGTATTGCAAGAAGCTGGCCACGAGGTGGTGCTGTTTCCACAGGTGGCCAAAAGCCTGAAAAGTCCCACACCGATCTTCCGGGCGCCGCGGCTTTCCCGGCATAGGGGGTTGCGCATGGTTCAGGTGCTGGTTGGCCTGACGATTCTTTTCCTGCGGGCGCCGGGGCCGGCTTTTCGCTTTTGGAGGCTGGAGCGCTGCGCCGGTCGCTCTCGCCGGAAGGCCCTTCAAAGCCTTTACCTGAACAGCCACCTCCTACCTCACTGCCTCGACTGGCTGCACTTCGGCTTCGCCACTATGGGCCTGGGGCGGGAGCAGGTGGGGCGTGCCATCCGTGCGCGCACGGGAGTCAGCCTTCGGGGCTACGATCTCAACCAATCCCCTCTTGGCAAGCCGAGAATCTACCATTTGCTGTGGAAGCATGTAGACCGGGTTCACACACTTTCTGATGCCTTGCTCCCACGGGCCAGCCAACTCGGCCTGCCGGCGGAGATGCCGGTAATGCGGATACCGCCGGCCTTGGATATGGACCTTTTCATGCGCCAATCGCCATTGGACGATCTGGGCGATCCCTTGCGGGTCTTGACCATGGCCCGACTGCACTGGATCAAGGGAATGGAGTACTGCCTCGAAGCACTGGCTTTACTCAAGAAAGAAGGTAGGAACGTTCGATACAAGCTCATCGGATCGGGCGGCGATTATGAGCGATTGGTTTACGCCGTCCATCAGCTCGGACTGCAAGAAGACGTCACATTTCAGGATAAAATGCCGCATGCGGCTGTGCCTCGGGAAATGGAAGCTTCGGACCTCTACTTGCAGTACAGCTTGCAGGAGGGCTTCGGCAATGCCGTACTGGAGGCGCAAGCCCTCGGCCTGCTCTGCATCGTGAGCGATGCGGGCGGCTTGCCGGAAAATGTGGTTCACGGCCAGACCGGCTGGGTAGTGCCCGGGCGCTGCCCCCGCAGCCTGGCCCGTCAGATACGGGCGGTGATCGAGATGCCGAGGGAAGAACGGGAAGCAGTGCGGCGGCAGGCCATGCAACGGGTAAAGCAAGGCTTCAGCCTCGAGGGCCACCGTCGGCAGTGGAACACTTTTTTCACGGATGAGAACTAACCGACGATTGCGTGCCTGTTTGGCTGGCCTGCGGGGCGGATTGCCTGCCGAAACGGTCAGTCTGCTGGGACACAGGCTGCGCATTCTGCCGGGTACAGTGCGCCGCCGGCCCGACTACGACGATGCCTGGTGGGTAGCCCTCTGCCGACATGCCCGGCAGGTTTTCGATATCGGAGCCAACGTAGGCTATACCGCTCTGCTGGCCCTCCTGGCCGGGCCGCCGGACCGCCTTCTACTGGTAGATCCGAATGCAGAGGCGCTGGCCCGGGCGGCCTACAACCTGGCACTCAACGGGCTGATCGCGCCCTGCAGCTTTCGCTGTGCCTTTGCGGACGCCCGATCTGAGGAGCAGGTGCGCTTCTACACCCTGGGCGCGGGGGCGGCAGGCAGTACATTCGCCGGCCATGCCCGCTCCGCAGCTGCCCACGATGCCTGGTCCTGGGTGCCGGCCACCACCTTGGATGCGCTGGTGCACACCGGTAAATGGCTGCCGGACCTGGTAAAGATAGACGTAGAAGGCGCTGAAGCCCGGGTTCTGACGGGGGCAGTTCAATTGGCCTCTTCCCGCCAAACCCGCTTTCTGGTGGAAATGCACAGCCCGCCCGAATTGCCCATGGCTCTCAACGCCCAAAAGGTGCTGGACTGGTGCCGGCACACCGGCTACCGGGCCTGGTACTGTGCAGAGGCCGAGCCGCTCCGCTCGTCCGGCCGTATTGCTCACCGAGGAAAATGCCATCTGCTCCTTCAACCCAACAGTTGGGCGTACCCTCAGGCACTGGAGGACATACCCCAGGGAGCTTCTTTGCCGCAATGAACTGATCCGGTGTGTGGCCCCGGGTTCGGGATCGTCGATCCGATAAACATGTTGTTCCTTTTTCAGAAATACCTGCAGCCCACCTGGTACTTCAACCGGCTTCCGGAGGACCGAACGGGCCGGCCCATCCCGGTTGAACAAAACGAAGCGGTGTACCGCGACCTGCTGCTCGGTCGGCGTTGGGACGTGCCGCCCCACCGAACGGCGAGGGACCCGGATGCCAACTACCGCTTCCTGCGCCGTTATTTTCATCCGGCCTGGAGCGGATACGTATGGATGCTGCGGGTAATCAGCGGTCACTGGCAGCCGGCGGGTTTGCGGGCATTTTTTCGCAGTTTCCGCGAAAAGCGATCAACCCTCTACCGCCATCTGCCCGAAACGCCGACCCTGCCGGCTCTTCGGGAAACGCCCGGCGTTTCGGTCATCCTGCCTACGCTCAACCGCTACGATGCCCTGAAGGATGCGTTGAAAGACCTGGAGCAGCAGGACTATCCGGCCTTTGAGGTCATCGTCGTGGATCAGTCCGAGCCCTTCCGGCCCGGATTTTACCGGCCTTTCGATTTGCCGCTAAAACTGATCCGGCAGGAGGAAAAAGCGCTGTGGCGGGCCCGGAATGCAGCGATACGCGCTGCGAAGTACGAGCTGCTGCTCTTTTTTGACGACGATTCCCGCGTGGGCTCCGATTGGATGCATCGCCATGTTCAGGGTTTGGTTGCTTTCGATGCCGACCTCTCTTCCGGTGTTTCGATCTCCGGCCTGGACCAGGAGGTGCCCGGGCCTTACCGCCTGTTTCGCCTGGCCGATCAGCTGGATACAGGCAATGCGCTCATCCGTCGCCAGGTATTCGAGCGGATCGGCCTGTTCGACCGGCAATTTGAGGGGCAGCGTATGGGCGATGGCGAGTTCGGTTTCCGCGCCTATCTGGCCAGTTTCCGGAATGTGTCCAACCCGCTGGCCTGCAGGTACCACCTCAAGGCGAGCAGCGGGGGCCTTCGGCAGACGGGGTCCTGGGATGCCTTCCGGCAAAGGAGCTGGGTGAAGCCACGCCCCCTGCCCAGCGTTACCTATTTCTACCGCAGGTACCTGGGCGACGGTCCGGCCCGCTGGGCCTTGCTCAAAGGGGTGCTGCCGGCCCTGCTCCCGTACCGGTACAAGCGAAGCCGCGGCCTGAGAGGGCCGGCCGTGGTGCTTGCCCTGATCCTCAGCCCGTTTCTACTCGTCCAGCTGTGGCGTTCCTGGCAGGCCGGTGGGCGCAAGCTGGCCGAAGGCCCAAAGATCGATCGCCTTGAGGCATATGCTTCTACTGAGCAGTGAATTTCCACCCCAGCCGGGCGGCATCGGCTGGCAGGCGCACGGGCTGGCCAAAGCCTGGAGCGGGCAGGGACAGCGCGTGACCGTGCTGACCAATAGCCGTGGGGCCCGGGCAGCCGAGGAGTACTTCGATCGGCAGCTGCCTTTTGAGGTGATCCGCGTGCATCGCCATGCCTGGGCAGGCTACACCTATCTGCACCGCCTGCTCAGGGCCTGGCGGTTGCTCCGCCGGGAGCGAACGGCAAGTGCAGTTTGGGTATCGGGTGCCTTTTGGTTGTGGACTGCAGCCTTTCTGCGGTCCCTTTTTCCCTTCCATCGCTGCCTGGGCATCCTGCACGGCTCCGAGCTCGGCCGTAGCGGTTGGCGTGGCCGGCTCACGCGATTGGCCCTGCGGCGCATTCCGGAGCACGTTGCCGTATCGGCTTTTACCGGGTGCCGGGCGCGAGCCTGCGGTGCCCGCAGCGTGCGCATGATCCCCAACGGATTTGATGCCGAGCGCCTGAGAACGTACGATAAAGGCCAGCGCCTGGCCGGCAGCCCGGCCTTACTCACGCTGGGGAGTATGCACCGGCGCAAGGGACAGCACAACCTCATCCGGGCCCTGCCGAAACTCAGGGAGCACTTTCCGCAGGTGCACTACCACCTGGCAGGTTTGCCTGTGGATGCCGTTGCCCTGCACATGCTGGCCGCAAGCCTGAACTTATCGGATGCCGTAACCTTTCACGGGCGGGTGCCGGAAGGGAAGCTGGGCGATCTTTACCTGGGGGCCGACCTTTTTGTGCTGCTCAGCGAGGAGGGACCCAAAGGCGAGGTTGAGGGCTTCGGCATTGCTGTTCTGGAAGCCAACACCTGCGGACTACCTGCCCTGGGGAGCCGGGGCACCGGGCTGGAAGAAGCTATCCGGGACGGTTATTCCGGGCGCGTAGTCGATCCACGGAATGAAGAGGAGATCGCTGCAGCCGTCCGGGAAATCCTTGCGGATCACCCCCGATTCAGCCTGCAGGCCAGGATCTGGGCCCGGGGCTTTCACTGGGAGATGATCGCCCGGCGCTATTTGGAGTTACTATGACCCTGGCTGTAATTTCGCATACCGCACACCACCTGGAGAACGGGCAGGTGGTGGGCTGGGGACCGACGGTGCGCGAGCTCAACCACCTGCTCGTATGCTTTGATCGCATCATTCATCTGGCGCCTTTGCATAGCGGACCTCCGCCGCCCGGGTTTCTGCCTTACGTCAACGGTCAGATCCGGCTGGAGCCTCTGCGCCCCACCGGCGGTGCCGGCTGGCGGCACAAATTGCAAGTATTGCGCCAGTCGCCCAGCCTGGGGAAGGCCGTCCGGGCTGTACTCCGGCAGGCCGACCTCTTTCAGTTCCGGGCGCCCACCGGCATGGGCGTGCATCTCATTCCCTGGCTGACCTACCGGCATCGGGGGCCGGGCTGGTACAAGTACGCCGGAAACTGGCAGGGCGGCAGGGTGCCGGTTACCCACGCCTGGCAGCGCCACTGGCTGGCCTGCCGGCAGCGGCGGCCGGTGACCATCAACGGGCGCTGGCCCGGCCAGCCGCCGCACTGCCGGAGCTTTGCAAACCCCTGCCTGGACGAAGCCGAGCGAAAGGCCGGCTGGCTGGCGGTACAGACCAAAGACTTTGGAGGCCCCTGCAAGGTTTGCTTCGTAGGTCGCCTGGAAGAGGCCAAAGGGGTGGGGCATATCCTGGCAGCTATGTGGGAGTTGGGGGGCTCAGGGCCGGTCCGGGAATGGCATTTTGCCGGAGACGGCCCGCTGAGGGCAGTTGTCCGACAAGCGGCTCGCCGGCATGGGTCCCGTGCGGTTTTACACGGCCTTCTGCCTCGAGCGGCGCTGGCAGCCCTTTACGCCCGTTGCCAATTGCTGCTGCTGCCCTCGCGCTCGGAGGGTTTTCCAAAAGTAGTGGCCGAAGCGGCCAATTACGGCTGCCTCCCCATCGTCAGTGATGTGTCCTGCGTAGGTCAATACATCCGGCACGGACAGAACGGCTGGCTGATCCCACCGCCTTTGCCGGGCGGGAAAGGGCTGAGGAATGCCCTGGCGGCCGCCCTCCGGCAGCGATCCGATTGGCCGGCGATGGCGGCGCGGGCCCATCGCCTGGCTGCGGCTTTTACGTTTTCGCACTACAATGAGCAGATCGAACGCCTGGTCCTTGAGCTGGTGGATTGAGCGGCCGGTGCAAAGCCTGCTGCTACATCTGGGGCTGGCCCTACTGGCCAAATACGTCCCTGCGGCTTTTGCGCTGTTTGTGCTGCTTGCCTTTGGGACTGGGCTAGTGGATGGCTTTCGCCATGGCGGACACCGGTTTGGGATGTATGCGCTGTATCTGGCGGGGCTGGAGGTGGTTTATCGCATGGCAGGAGCGCCCCTGCTGTGGGAATTGGGAAAATACTTGTGCATCGGGTTGTTCCTGGCCGGTGCATTTTCGGGTAGCCGCACCGGCGGACGCAATCCCTTTCTGTGGTACGGCCTCCTGCTGCTGCCGGGCATAGCGTGGGCACTTTGGATCGGACATCCCGATTCCGGTTTTCTGCGCAGGCAATTGCTGTTCAGCATGACCGGTCCGCTGGTGCTGGTTTCGGCCGGATGGTTTTTTTGGGATCGCCGCTACAGCTTTCCGGATTTGCAGGCGTTGCTGCAGGCGGCGGTCTGGCCTGCCGTAACCTTGGTGGCGCTGCTTTTCATGGGGTATTCCCTGAGCGACATCCAGTGGGATGTCACCTCCAGCCACGAGGCCTCGGGCGGGTATGGCCCCAACCAGGTAGCTACCGTGCTGGGCTGGTTTATGGTCGTACTGGCATTTGCCCTGCTGCATCGGCTGCCCCTGACTTACAACCGAACCACGGATCTGCTCCTGTTCGGGCTTTGCGCCTTTCGCGGGCTGCTCACCTTTTCGCGTGGGGGCATGGTGGTGGCGGCAGCGGCTATTTTGGTCCCCCTCTTGCTGGTGCCGTTTTTTTCGCCTGCTTTCCGCCGGCGCTTTTTCCGCCTGGCCTGGCAGCTCACCCTCGTCAGCCTGGTGCTGGGAGGCATCTTCGTCGGGGTGGATCATCTGACGAACCACTACCTCTACTACCGCTATGCCGGAAAATCAAACAGCGAGATCCTCTACGGCAACAATCCCAATCGCACCTTCTTCTCCTCCCGGGAGCTGGTGCTGCAACACGAACTGGCAGCCTTCGCTGCTCAACCCTGGATGGGTGTTGGGGCCGGGCGGGGGAATATGTACCGCACGGCCGTCTTCCACTTTCCCCACGCCTCCCACAGCGAGCTCAGCCGGCTGCTGGCCGAACACGGCCTGGCGGGCCTGTTCATTGTCTTTGCTTTTCACCTGCTGCTGCCCCTCGTGCGGTTCTTCCGACTGAAGACGGGGCTGAACAAGCATTGGTTTTTGCTCTTTTTCCTGCTGGCCGAACTGACCATGGCGCACAGTGCCATGCGGCTGGCCCTTACCGGGGCGGCTTTCGGCCTGGCTTTCGCCCTGATCACACCGGAGCGCAATGATCCTGTACGCTGGAAATAGGCTTTCTGCTCACGGCTTCACCCCCACGGGGGTTGAGTATCTGGGCGAACGGCTTGAAAAGGAGCTGGAGGTGGTCCGGGTATCAGACCAGCGGCATCCCGGCTTGCGGCTTTGGGATATGTTGCAAACCCTGAGCCGTAAGCGAAAGGAGGTCCGGCTCTTGCTGATCGACACCTACAGCAGCCGGGCGTTCTGGTATGCCTGGCTTTTGGGGCGGCAGGCCCGGGCCTTCGGCATTCCCTACATTCCCATCCTGCGGGGAGGCCGGTTGCCCCGGCGACTGCTCCGAAGTCCGGCCGCCTGCCGGCAGTTGTTCGGCGGGGCACGGGCCCTGGTGGCTCCATCGGCCTATCTGGCGGATGCCTTGGTAATGCAGGGCTACCGGGTGCATCGCATTCCCAACTTTATCGACTTGGGGTACTATCCCTACCGGCCCCGCCGGGCCTTCCGCCCGGAATTGCTCTGGGTGCGGTCCCTGCATCGCCTGTACCGGCCGGATACGGCGATCCAAACCCTGGCGCTGCTCACGCGGCAATACCCCGATGCCCGGCTTTGGATGGTGGGACCCGACAAGGACAGCAGCCTGAGCCGGTGCCGGGCGCTTGCCGCCCGGTATGGGGTAGGAGAGCGGGTAAGCTTTACCGGGCTTCTGTCCAAAGCGGACTGGACCGCATTATCGGATCGGTGCGACTTCTTTCTCAATACGGCCGCTGCCGACAATATGCCCGTCAGCGTGATCGAGGCCATGGCATTGGGGCTTCCCGTGGTCTCCAGCCGGGTAGGAGGCATCCCCCATCTGCTGGAGGACGGCCGGCTCGGGCAACTGGTTCCGGCAGGGGATGCCCACGCTATGGCCGAGGCCCTGTGCCGGTGGCTGGAAGATCCGGATGCAGCCGGGATGGCTGCCCGGCGGGCTCGGAAAAAAGCAGAAACTTTTGACTGGCCCGGTGTACGGATTCAATGGTTGGACCTGCTTCATGCTGCCCAATTCCCTGGCTAGGATCTTGTTTTGGACAGGAGCGCGTTTGCGCAATCCCAGTCTGTACGACCGCTATCGATTGCTCAAGCAAAGCGAGAGCTGGCCGCTGGAGCGTCTATTGGACTATCAGTTTCAGGCATGCAGGGCCCTTCTGGTGTTTGCCCAGTGCTACTCGCCCTTTTACCGGGGGCGCTTTCGGGAGGCCGGGTTTGATCCAGGGCGGATGAACAGCCTGGAGGATCTGAAGGGAATCCCACTCACCGGTAAGCAGGATCTGTTGAGGTATAATAGCGACGTGCATACCCAATACCCTTTCCGGCGCACTTTCCGGAGCGAAACCTCCGGCACGACGGGGGAGGTGCTGTCCTTTCGCAAGAACGAAGCCTGGGACTCGGCCAACCGGGCTGCGCTGATGCGGGGCTACTCCTGGCATGGGGTGAGACCCTGGGATTACAATATTTTCTTTTGGGGCTATGACCTGGCTCCCCGACGGCGCCTGCGCACCCGCCTGCTGGATAGCTTGCAGAACCGCTACCGCATCTTTTCCTATTCCGAAAAGGACTGGCAGAAGGTAAGGGCCCGATTGCCCCGGGCTGTCTTTTTGCACGGCTATTCCAGCATGATCTACGAAACCGCAAAGCGAGTAGGCGCACCGGCGGACTTTTCCCGCCTTAAGCTGGTAAAAGGCACCTCCGAACAGATCCTTCCGGTTTATCGAAAAGAAGTCGAGAAGGCTTTTGGCCGGCCTATGCGCTCCGAATACGGGGCAGCCGAGGCCGGACTCATTGCCTTTGAATGCCCGGCCGGGAACCTGCACCTGCAGCTGGAAGGGGTGGTGGTAGAGGATGAGGAAGGCGAAATCGTACTTACCAATCTCCTCTCGCACTCCTTTCCCATCATCCGCTACCGGCTTGGTGATCATATCACCCTCGACCGGAACGGGGCGACCTGCTCCTGTGGTATGGCGCATACCATGCTGGAGGAGGTGGCAGGGCGAGCGGGAGAGATGATCGTGGGCAAAACCCGGCGCTACCCGGCCCTGGTGTTGTACAACATCTTCAAGAACCTCTACTTCCGCGCCGGCGAGGTGCTTTCCTACCAGGGCATACAGACCGAGCCCGGACGGCTGACCATAGCCACCGAGCAAGAGCTGACGGCAGACCAGCACCGCCGCCTCCGCGCCGAATGTGCAAAGTATTTTCGCCAGGATGTATCCATTGAGTTCTGCCGGCTGGAAGAGCACCACGATGGCCGGGCGAAACGCCGCTATTTCATTTCGAAGATCTGAGCGGGCGAATCAACGGCCAATCTTCTTGCCTTTGACGAATCGCCGAACACTTCCGGTTTGCCTGGTAGTGGGTGCCCGGCCCAACTTCGTGAAAGTGGCCGCTCTGCTTCGGGTGTGGCCACCGGAGATGCCCTATCGCCTGGTGCATACCGGTCAGCATTCCAGTCCGGATATGAGCGGAGTCTTTTTCGAGCAGTTGGGCCTGCCGATGCCCGATACTTTCCTCGGCGCCCGTTCGGCCAAAGGCATACAGCGGGCCTTTGAGCGGGAGTTGAGGACGCATCCCTGCAGTCTGGTAGTCGTGACAGGTGACGTCACCTCGACGGTGGCCTGTGCGCGGGCGGCTTGTCGCCTCGGCGTGCCCCTGGCGCACGTGGAGGCCGGACTGCGCTGCGGCGATCTTCGCATGCCCGAGGAGCGCAATCGCATCTGCGTGGATCGCTTGTCGGACTGGCTGTTTACTACTCTGCCCAGCGCCGGGCGGCATCTGATGCACATGGGCAAGCGGGCCGACCAGGTCTTTTTCACGGGCAATCCCATGATCGATTCCCTGCTCCATTTCCTGCCGCGGGCCAGGCGACCTTCGGCTGTGGCCCTGCCGGGGGCCTATCTACTGCTCACCCTGCACCGGCCACACAATGTGGATGCTCCCCGGCGGCTTTTCGCCTTGCTGGACACTTTGGCTCGTTGCAGCCCGGTGCCGGTGCTCTTTCCGGTGCATCCCCGCACGGGGGCGGTCCTGCGCGAGCTGCCTGCCTTGCCGGAGCGCTTGCGCCTTTTGCCACCGCAGCCCTACCTGGAATTCCTGTACCTGCTTCGGCACGCCCGCGGGGTACTCACCGATTCGGGCGGGGTTTCCGAAGAGGCCACCGTACTGAATGTGCCCTGCCTTAGCCTTCGGGCGAGCACCGAGCGGCCGGAGACCGTCACCCAGGGCACAAACGTGTTGCTGGGCACTTCGCCTGCGGCTATACCCTCCGCTCTGGACCGGCTTTTCCGGCATCCCCGGAAGGCGGCTACCGTGCCCGAGAGGTGGGACGGCCGGGCCGGGGCGCGGATCGTGAGGGTGCTTGGGCGCATTCACGACCACATACACCGGAACAAATAGGGCTATGCGCATTTTGTATCTCTACCAGTATTTCGGTACGCCTCGCGGCGGATGGAGCACGCGCGCCTACGAGCATGCCCGGCGCTGGGTGCGGGCCGGGCATGAGGTGTGCATCATCAGCAGCCTGTACGACAAAAGCGACCTCACCGCCCGGGGGCTGTGGACGCAGCACCGGATCGAAGGCATACGGGTGTATGCGCTCAACCTGAAGCTCTCGAACAAGCACGGAATAGTTCGGCGGTTGTACAGCTTCGTGGCCTATGCGGTGGTGGCCACCGGGCTGGGTTTATTCCTGCGGGCCGACCTCATCCTGGCCTCCTCCGGACCCATCACGGTGGGCATGCCGGCCCTGATCCTGCGTGGCCTGAAGGGTTGCCCGCTGGTCTTTGAGGTGCGCGATCTGTGGCCAGAGGGAGCCATAGCTCTGGGCATACTTCGGGGAGCGGTATGGCAGCGGCTCGCTTACGCGTTCGAGGGTTGGTGCTACCGGGCCTCCAGCCTGGTGGTGAGCTGTTCGGAGGGGACGCGACGATCCATTGCCGAGCGCTATCCCGGCCTTCGGGTTCTGACCATTCCCAATGCTGCCGACCTGGACGTGTTCCGCTACCGGCAGCCGGCTTCGAACGGTGTGCCGGCCTACCGTGGAAAGGCGCTGTTTGTGTACGCCGGCACCCTGGGGCTGATCGACCACTGTATGCACATCCTGGCAGCGGCGGCGCACCTTTGCGATCCGCGCATTCACATCCTGCTGATCGGCGACGGCCGGGAACGGGCGCAGCTGCAGGCCTACGCCCGGAGCCGGGGCCTGGGCAACGTCACCTTTGCCGGCCAGCTGCCCAAATCGGAGGTAGCGGGATACCTGCGCGAAGCCACGGCGGCCCTGCTCACAGTGCTGCCCATCCCCTTTATGGATCACTGCTCGCCGAATAAGCTGTTCGATGCGTTCGCGGCGGGGGTGCCCGTCATTCAGAACAGCCAGGGCTGGATCCGGGAGCTGATCGCGC
>CAZQSF010000010.1:0-24058 GCA_964595955.1 uncultured Saprospiraceae bacterium | reverse complement strand
GCATTACCGTTCCACGGCGGGATAGCCGGGCGCTTGCCCGGGCCATGACCCGCCTGGCGGAGGAGCCGGCCACCCGGGATCATCTGGCCGCCCAGGCTGCCCGCCTGGGTAGAACGCGCTTCAATCGAGACCGACTGGCCTGGCGTCTGTTGCGGGCTATGGAAGATCTGGGCTGACCATGTGGATCCCCTTTGAACTCGACCGGTTTATCGGCCAGCAGGTCACCTGCCGGCCAACGTCCCTCTTCCAGGGGGAAATGGATGACCATGCGCTTCTGTTGGCGGAGCGCATCCGGGGGCGTCGGGTGTTGGTCACCGGCGGGGCCGGCACCATAGGCCGGGCCTTTATCCGGGCGTTGCTGCGCTTTCGGCCGGCAGCTCTTGTGGTAGTGGATCGCAGCGAGAACGGACTGGCGGAACTGGTCCGGGATCTGCGCTCTACGGCCGGGCAATACATACCACCATTGTTCTGCCTGCTCCCGCTGGATGTCGGCGGGCCGGTCTTTCCCAAGCTGCTGACCCGGTCGGCCCCGTTTGGCATCGTGGCCCACTTTGCGGCTCATAAGCACGTGCGCAGTGCGAAGGACGCATTTTCCACGGAGGCTCTGCTGCGCAACAACGTCCTGGCTACGCACCGCCTGCTGGAGGGGCTGCTGGACCGGCCACCCCAGCATTTTTTTGCCGTAAGCACCGACAAGGCGGCCCAGCCTGCAAATGCGATGGGGGCCAGCAAGAGGCTCATGGAGGACCTCTTGCTGGCCTATGCCGGTAAGCTGAACGTGTGCAGTGCCCGCTTTGCCAATGTAGCTTTCAGCCAGGGCTCCCTGCCCGATGCCTTCCTGCAGCGCCTGGCCCTTCGGCAACCCCTGTCGGCCCCACGGGACGTGCGGCGGTATTTCCTCTCGCCCCGCGAGGCCGGGCAGCTCTGCCTGCTGAGCTGCCTGCTGGCTGCGCCGGGCGAGCGCTTTTTCCCGAAGCTGGAGCGGAAGAGCCTTCTTTCTTTTGCCACCCTGGCCGAGCGCCTGCTGGCGCATCTGGGCCTGGAGGCCCGCCCCTGTGCTACCGAGGAGGAGGCCCGGCAGCTCGCCGCCCGCTGGCAGCCCGGCCAAACCACCTACCCCGTGTATTTCTTCGATTCGGATACCGAGGGCGAAAAGGCGGAGGAGGTGTTCCGGGGGCCGGCGGAGAAAGTGGAATGGGAGCGCTTTGTCCACATTGGGGTGCTGCCCCCTCCAGGTGAGCCCGATTATGTGGGCATGCAGAGCTGTATTCAGCGGTTGGAGGCCTTGCTGGACCGGCCAAACCCTCGCAAGGAAGAATTGCTGGAGGCCCTGCAGGAGCGCGTTCCTGCTTTCACTCATCGCGTGCGGGGCAGGCAGTTGGACGAGCGGATGTGAAGGGAGCCTTTAAAGATCGGTTTTGCAACGATTTTCGTTTGCGCCTTGTTTTTTAAGCGTCTATAAGAGATTGGCTTTCCTTCCGATCTTTTTTAAGGGAAGGGCAGTGATTACCCGCCCTTGGTGATTTTTTTAATAACGCGTTTTTGATGAAAACCATCACGATCCACATCCCGGAACAAGAGTTTCTGAAATTTGGCTTTGAGTCCGAAAGCCTGGGTTTCGAGGAGTTTGTGGAAAAAATAAAAATCGGACTCGCTAAAGAAGCTCTACACAAGGCGCAGGAAATCGCTGAGCAGGTTGGTTTATCTGAACTCAGCCAGGAAGAGATTGATGCGGAGATAAATGCCGTTCGCCGTGCAGAGGATCATTTTTGATACGAATGTTCTTGTTGCTGCACTTATATCAAGGGGAATTCCATTTTATATCGTATTTGACTTAGTACTTGAGCAAAAGGTGAAGCTTTGCATCTCAGATGAGGTTCTGAAGGAATATATTGACGTTTTGAACCGGAAAAAATTTGCTAAGTACCCTGATTTTAAAGCAAATGCAAACTTATTAATAGCCATACTCGGAGATATTTCCATCCACAAAAAACCCGACTAAGAAAATTGAAATCTTAAAAGACCGTGGAGATAATAAATTCCTTGGACTAGCTGCGGAAAGTCAAGCTGATTATTTGATAACGGGCAACGTAAAGGACTTTGACATCAGGGAATTTGCACACGCAAAAATTGTTACACCAGCACTTTATTGGAACAACCATCGACCCGAAATAAATGGCTAGTCATCTGGTTTCAAGAACGGAAAAGAAAGCAAGCGTAGCGGATGTGAAAAATCGTTTATCTTAGGGTACCCCCACCTTTTAAAGCGTCTCAAAAACAGATTGCGATGAAAACCCTGTTCCGCTATTTGCCGGTCCTGTTCCTGGTGGCCGTACTTCCCTTTGGTCTGCTTTCCTGCGAAGATGAATCCACCCAGCTCTGCCCGGGTGTGGAGTTCGATATTGACGTCTTCGTGGAGGAAGTGAGCAAACGCATGAACGACCCGGCCAACCCGGTATCGGGCTACCAGTTTATCGTCAACCGCAACGGCAACCTGTACCACGATGAGGCCGGGGGCGTATCCGTACACGCCAACGATCCCAACGGCCCCATCGCCATGACGGTGGATACGCGTATGAATGTAGCCTCGGTGAGCAAGTTCATCGGCACGATCGCCCTTATGCAGGTCCTGGAAGAGGAAGGTATCAGCCTGCAGGACAACGTCATCGACCACCTGCCGCCCAGCTTTCAGGCAGCCGCCCATCCCGATTTCAGCGACATTGGCAAGCAGGCCTACCTCACTTTCGAGAAACTGCTGACCATGGAGACGGCCATTGCTTTTCCGGGCTCCACGCCGCCCTCAGGCGACATGCAAACGGAAGCCCAGATGCTGCAGGCCTTGTCGAACCGGCCGGATGTGAACCGGGAGGGCACCTATCAGAACGGCAACTTCACCCTCATCCGCGTACTGATCGGCGAGCTGGTGTACGACCTGGTGGATACGACCGCCGACTATAGCACGGCCTGCACGGACAAATACTTCGAATACATCAAGGAGAACATCTTTGACCCCCTGGGCATCTACCCGCCCATGAGCGCGCAGAGCGTGGACCTCTACTACGACGTGACCGTTTATACCCTGGGCTATCGCTTTCCCTTTGACGAGAACTGGATACATCCCGTCGACGGCAGCCTGGGCTGGGCCCACTACAGCAACCCCTACCGCAACGGCGGCTCGGGCGGCCTTATCCTGTCGAGTATGGACATTGCCAAGGTGGCGGCCTTTTTCCGGCACGACCCCAACGAGACCATCATCTCCGAGACCCAGCGCAACCGCATTCTGGAGCTGGAGCTGGGGCTGACCGAGTCCATTTCCAATACGGCAGGTACGCAGCGCTTCCAGTCGAAAGGCGGCACGCGCGGCCCGGAGAACGAACCGGGGCGGCGTGCGCTGTACTCCAACCTCATGTTCTTCCCCAACGGCATCGAGGCGGTACTGATGACGAATTGCCGCCTGTCCACCCTGCGCACCATTTTGCGCGACAGCTATGAGGCGGCTTTTGTGAATCCGTGCTGATCGGTTTTCCGCGGAAAGCGGTAAGGCGTCGGGGGTTGTTTAGGGGCTTCGCCCTTGATCAAATAGCTGGCCAATTATGGTTTATCCATGCGTCAAGCGCCTGTTTGACCTGTTAGCTGCCGGGGCCTTGTTGTTGCTCCTGCTCCCTCTTCTGCTGCCGCTCATGCTGCTGCTGCGGCTGACCGCCGAGGGGGAGGTGTTTTACTTCCAGCGGCGCATCGGCAGAAACGGAGAGCCTTTCTACATCTGGAAGTTCGCCACCATGCTAAAGGACAGCCCGAACATGGGCGCGGGCACCATCACGCTGCGGAACGATCCGCGGGTGACGCCGGTGGGGCGCTTCCTGCGCAAGACCAAGATCAATGAGCTGCCCCAGTTGGTGAATGTGTTGCGCGGGGATATGAGCTTCGTCGGACCACGGCCACTGGTGGAGCGGGCCTTCCGGGCCTACCTGCCGGAGGTGCAGGCGCGCATCGGGCTTGTGCGACCGGGCATCACGGGGGTGGGAGCCATCGTGTTCCGGGACGAGGAAAAGTGGATCTCCCGGTCGGACATGGCGCCGAGTGCCTTTTACGACAAACACATTGCACCCTACAAAGGCGAGCTGGAAATGTGGTACCTGGATCGGCGCAGTTTCCGCCTAGACCTCTTGCTATTTATGATCACGATTTGGGTGGTCTTTCACCCTCGCTCGGAGGCGGTTTTCCGGGTGTTTTCGTCATTACCCCAAAGGCCGGATTTTTTAACCGCGAAGGCCACAAAGGATCGCGAAGGAACGTTATGAGCAGATATCTTGAAGCGATCGGGAAAAACATTTTGGATGCATCTTTTAAAGTGCATTCAAACCTGGGTCCCGGTCTATTGGAGTCCGCCTACCAGTTTTGCCTAGCTTACGAACTCAATAAAATGAACATTTCAGTGGAGGTGGAAAAGGCACTTCCACTAGTGTACGAAGATGTCAGACTCGACTGTGGGTACCGTATTGATTTGCTTGTTGCAAAACAAGTAATAGTAGAGATTAAAGCTGTTGAAATATTGAACCCCGTACATCTTGCCCAGGTAATCACCTACCTAAAACTGACAGACCTTCGGCTAGGTTATTTAATAAACTTCAATGTACCCCGTTTGAAAAAGGGCATTCGCAGGGTGGTGAACCAATACGAATGACGAAAGAACCCTTCTTGCGGAAAGCTTGGCGCCCTTGGCGTTCTTAGCGGTTAAACAGCTACTTTTGGCACTATATTCGCACGATAATGAAAAAGCACCAATACGTAGCCATCATGGCCGGGGGAGTGGGCAGCCGCTTTTGGCCGGCCAGCCGGGAGGCGCATCCCAAGCAATTCCTCGACATCCTCGGCACCGGAAAGTCACTGCTTCGCCTCACGTTCGAGCGTTTCCTGCGGCTCGTACCGGCAGACAACATCTTCATTGTCACTAATGCTCGCTACAGGGATCTGGTGCAAGAGCATCTGCCCGAGATCCGTACCAACCAGATCCTGGGCGAGCCCTCGCGCAACAATACCGCCCCTTGCATTGCCTACACGGCCTTCAAGCTGCAGGCCCTCGATCCGGAGGCCAATTTGGTGGTAGCGCCCAGCGACCACCTCATTCTGGACGAGGCCAGCTTCATCCACAACCTGGAGGTGGCCCTGGATTATGCCGATGCAAACGACGCGCTCATCACCCTGGGCATAGAACCCACCCGCCCCGATACAGGCTATGGCTACATTCGATTTGCTCCCGGTGACGGGAAGGTGAAAAAAGTACTTCAGTTCACTGAAAAGCCGCCGCTGGAGCAGGCTCAGGCTTATCTGGCCAGTGGGGATTACCTATGGAATGCCGGCATCTTTGTGTGGAAAGCCGGCCGGGTACTGGATGCTTTCGAGCGGCATGCCCAGGAAATCCATCGGATCCTACAGGCCGGAGCAGAGGTGTACAATACGGAAGGGGAGCAGGCATTCATCGAAGAGCACTACCCCACTACCCCCAGCATTTCAGTGGATTATGCCATTATGGAAAAGGCCAACAACGTGTACACCATTCCCTCTAATTTCGGCTGGAGCGACCTGGGCACCTGGGCCAGCCTGCATGCCAATACACCGAAGGACAGCTACGGCAACCACATCCAGGCCGAAAATGCCCTCACCGAAGATGTGGCCAACTGCCTCATTCGCCTGCCCAAGGACAAGTTGCTGGTAGCGAAGGGCCTGGAGGACTTCATCGTGGTGGATGAGGGCGATGTGTTACTCATTTGGCCGAAGGATCAAGAACAGGCTATCAAGCCCATGACCCAACAGCTGCACCAGCGGTTTGGCGAGCGGTATGCCTGAAGGAGGAGCCGGAAGCTGAAAAAGCCCAACGGATTTGAAAACGGTCATGTTGGTTGACAACTCCACCTGGAACGTGTACAACTTCCGGCTGCCCATCATTCGGCAACTGCAAGGGGAAGGGTACCGGGTAAGGGTGCTTGCGCCACCGGACAGTTTTGCCGGCTTGCTGAACTTGCCTCACCTAACTCCCCTGCAAAACCTTCGCGCCCGGAGCCGCTCCGTTCCGGGTGATCTCGGGTTGCTTGCCGAATTGCTCCGGCAGTACTACCGCCTTCGGCCCGATCTAATCCTGCATTTCACGATCAAACCCAATATCTACGGCAGCCTGGCAGCCCGCTTGCTGGATATTCCGGCTGTGGCCGTAGTCACGGGCTTGGGGTATCCTTTTTTGCACGGGGGCTGGCAGCAAGGCCTGGTGAGAAGGGGGTACCGGCTGGCCCTGCGGCTAACCCAGCAGGTGGTTTGTTTCAATGCGGAGGACCGGGCCTTTTTGATCCGTGCCGGTATGGCGTGCCCGGGCCGGGTCGCCGTCATTCCCGGCTCGGGGGTGGACCTGCGGCGCTTTCGTCCTCAACGGGTACCGACGGGACTGCCTTTCCGGTTTCTGTTCGTTGGCCGGCTACTTTACGATAAGGGCCTGCGCGAATATGTGGAGGCCGCCCGGCAGCTCGGGTGCCGTTACCCGGAAGTCGAATGGCAAATATTGGGGGAATACAACCCGGAATACCCCGCCTCGGTAATGGCCGAGGAATTGATAGCTTGGTCGACCGAGAAAGGGATTCGATATTTGGGACAGGTGCGCGATGTACGGCCCTGGCTGCGTAGCTCCAGCGTGGTCGTTCTGCCTTCCTACCGGGAAGGCTTACCCCGCTCCCTGCAGGAAGCTCTTGCCATGGGGCGCCCGGTTATCACCACGGATGTGGCGGGTTGCCGGGAGATTGTGGATGCCGGACAAAACGGATGGCTGGTGCCGGCCCGCCGTACTTGTGACCTGGCCAAAGCTATGGAAGTTGCCTTGCAAACCGAGCCCGAGCAAATCCGTCGCATGGGGCAGCACAGCCGCCGGCTGGCATGTCGGCGCTTCGACGATCGAAAAATCGCGCTACAGTTTTCGAAGCTGGTGAAGCGCATACTTTATCCGGCTGGTGAACCCAATATCCCTCATGCCATTACGACTCGCACTCATTCACAAGGGGAATGCCTTTAAACCGGAGATCAGTGGTTATCGGGCATATTTTGAGCAAAGAGGAGTTTCGGTGCAAGTACTCAAACGTCCGAGCCTGGACCAGTTGGATCCCTTTGACCTGGAATGGCATTTCATGGGTACGGACCGGCTGCCGCGTCGGGCCGGCCGGATCAAGGTGCACGAGTATACCTCCAGTTCTATTCCACCCTACGCCCGCTGGAAAAACCGCCTCAAGCGGCAGTATAATCTCCGGCCCGACCTTCGGGTATTCAGCAGTCGTTTCATTCAAGATGCCCTGGGGTTTCGGGATGACGTCCCCTTTCTTTTTCGCTCTGCTCCGGCCTTGGCATCCGTGTTTTTTGACTGCACCCCCAGTCTGAAGCCCGAGTTTGATCTGGTGTACCTGGGCACCCTGCATCGCAGCCGGCGTGCTGTGCCCATGCTCAGGCGTGTGATGGACCGGCTGCCGAAAGCGCGGCTGCTCATTATCAACGCCCTGGACCCATTTCTGCCTCCTGCCGATCATATCCACTACACCGGGCATCTCCGCTACGAAGAGGTGCCGCAGGCCCTTCGGCGAGCCCGCTATGGCCTCAACCTCGTGCCCAACCGTTTTCCCTTCCACCGGCAGGCCTCCCTCAAACTGGCTGAATACGCGGCCGTGGGCTTGCCTATCCTTAGCACCGACTATTACTGGGCCCGGCAATTTGAAGCCGAACGCGGGGGGCGCTTCTTCTACCTTTCGCCTCAGATGCGTAACCTCTCCTGGGAGGCCCTCGGGCAATTTCCTTTCCAATCCCCCCAGCTTCACGGTCTTCGGTGGGAAGAAGTACTCGATCAGTCGGGTGTCTTGCCCTGGCTGATGGAACGGATCCTTTCCGAATAAGCCTCTGCCACCGATGGTAGGGAGAAAGCCCGGGCCTGGGCTACCCAATCGGCCGTCATCCGGAAAAGCTGGTTCCCTTTTTCAAAAAAATCCACCAACTTTTTCGCATCGAAAGCATGGGGGTTCAGGCTTAGAAAGGCGGGATAAGACCGGAACAGCTCCGCAAAAGCATCTCGTTTGTTTTGCGAGAGGTGCACAACGGGCCGTCGGCTCATCCAATAGTCAGCTGCTTTACTGGGCAATTGACTGGAAGTACGGTTCCCCAGGCTAAGAAGAAACGGACTTGTTCTCAGCCGGCTCCAGGCTTTGGGCCTGGATAGCCACCCTCGATAAAAGAGTTGTTTATTCCAGCAGGCGGCGCTTTGCAGCTGACGCCGAAATTCCACTTCCAAAGGGCCGTATAATTCCACCCGAAGCAGATCTCGCCAATCGGGGCATTGCCGGAAAAAGCTATCCAGAAAATTGAGCAGCAGATCGGGCTCGCGAACCCCTGAATAAAAAGAACCGAAGTAGGCGAGCAGGTGGGGCGGGGTATTCGGAGGCGGAAGGTCGACGAAGGGCTTTACCGGAACGAACACGGGCGGAATGACCCGTAATTTCGGCGCGACTTCCGGGAAGTATCGGGCGTAGGCATCCCGTGCACCTGCGTGAGTGAGGGTTACCTCATCGGCTGCCCGGAGTACGGCGCCTTCGGCCCGGATGTTTTTACGATGGTAAAGGCGGCGGTTGTTTTTGGGAGCCTGGTGCAGAAAGGAGAACGGATCGCCGATGTCTACCAACCAGGGTAAGCGGGGATGTCGTTTCTTGACCGCATACGCTACCCAATGGGCGGTAAAGGGCAAGGATACGGAGATCAGCAGGTCGAAAGCCTTTTTTTCCAGCAGTTGCAGGGCTGCTCGCCGGGCATAAGGGTACCACAAACAAGCCCCGTCAGGCCAATAAAGCCGATGCCAGGTGAATTTATTGAACCGCTGCGGCCAGGCACTTGAACCGGACTTTGGGACGAAAGCCGAATGACCACCCTCTCCTGTCAGCCAGGCAGCGAGGGAAAGAGAGCCCGTGCGATACACATGTACACCTTCCAGTTCTACCTCTCCAGGTGGACAGCCGTTTCGGGCACTTAGCAGGTGAACATCCCACCCACACCTCGCCCAGGCTTCACAAAGCGCTGCCCAGCGCAGGGCCCGGGGGTTCTCCTGCGGCCGGTAGTGCGGGCAGATCACGAGCAGTCGCATACCGTAGAAACGATTGATTATCCAAAGTTAGCCGAACGGCTGCCGGGAAGCAAGGGCAGGCGCTATCTGCTCGCTTAACACCTAGATCATCCCCCCATTTCATCTCCTTTGGTCATGCCCGCCACAGCTGCAGCAGGCCTTCCTTATCGTCGTTTTGCACTTTTTCCACCAGCTCGGCGGGCACGTTGGGGCTAAACAGAGCACCGCCCTGGCGATCGTCGTAGATCTCCACCTTTAGCTCGCGGGCCAGCACCTTGGCCAGGTCGCCCATGCGTCTGGCGAAGGCATGGCTTTTGCCCATGGCCATAAAGAGATCGATCACGCCAGTGCGGATCATTTCGTATTTGTCGGATTGCATCAGTAATTCCCGACCGTTCTTCCCGGTGATCTTTACCCCTTTCCGGCTCAGCTTCTGCTTCACGTCTGGCAGGGAGTAGCCCAACACCTGCTGGCGATACTTCCACCAGTTGGTCGGTTGCCCCCCGTTTCGGGCTTTGTAGGTCTTGAGGTGGTCGCGCTCGGCGCTTTCCTGGCAGCTCACCAAGCCCATAGCCCTGGTGAGTTCGATCATGGCCTTCATTTGCCCCGGGCTCAGAGGCGGAGCCTCTCCCTCCGGATCCTCCATGGAATACAGCCAGCGAGCGCATTTTTGCTTCACCTTGCTCCTGGCATGCAGGGCGATGAGCTTGGCCAGCTCAATCCCGAGGTAGTAATCCTCCGCAATGTGATCGCGCACCTTGCGGCGAGCATAGTCGCGCATCGCCTCCGGCTTGCGGATGCCGTCCTTGAACTGGTATACATCATCCAACCATTTGCGCACGTTGGTGCCGTAGTGCTGATCGGGCAACTCCAGCGCTTTGTGGAGATTGGAAGCCGTGACCACCCGAGTGCCTTTCTTGCTTACGAGAACCTGAAGATCCATGGCAATTTGTTTTTACACCTACAAATAAACAACAAAATGTTTTAATAATCAAATTTTCGACACAAAAAAGGTTTTGGGTAGTTGGTGAATGAATAGAGTGGATGAGTGTGGTGCAGTTGGGCTATGGACCTCGCCTGGCAGCTGGCCCGGCTGGAAGGGCCCAACTTCGGTAGGGGGAGCGGATAGCTGGCTTGGGGGGGGGAGATGCAGGAAGGCAGCAATGAACCTTGCCAAAAGAAATGGACTGGCTAATCCCGATCTCGATTGATGCGTATGAGCTTTCCTTCCAGATCGGATTCCATTCGCAATATTTGATCGATTTTTTATACGGTTTTCAGGATAAAATGACCTTTTTACCAAGACCTATTTTATCCTGAAAACCGTGAATACCGCTTCAAGGATGAAATAACTTCTAGGTCACTTCATCCTTGAAACGGTATATTGCCAGTTCTTTAGGGGCTGAAAAAAATCTGCAGCCTATGATGCCGGCGTGATCTGCCGACTTTTTATGAAGCTGGATAAAGTCGTTGCGATTGAAAGTCAATAGGACTCTACGAAGCATCGATGCTTTTGCTAAAACCTCTTCGTCAGGAAAGGAACGGTTAGCCAGACCTAGTTCTTTAAGTGTCAGGATATCATACCCAAACGATCGCAGTTCTTCAACGGTTACTGCACTAAAATTTTCGTCTGCAAGCAAAAGGTGCATACCCTCGGTATGAATACTACTCTTCTACGAGCTGGGCTTCCAGATCCGCATCAATTTCTTCTTTATGTCCCTGGTAATAGCGCATGGCGTTGGTGAGGTCTTCGGCTGTCAGCTCAGGAGATGATTGCAGGAGGGCGATGTCGGTCGCACCTTGCTGCTTAGCTTCGATAATTGTCCAAACGGGAATGCGAGTATTCCGAATGCAAGCCCGGCCACCGCATACACCTTGCTTGTGGGAAACGCCGATGGATGGAAAGTTCAATGCCGTCAATAGATCCAGCAGCAATTGGGTCTGCTCCTGTTCCGATAATTGCGCCAAAAGTTCCCGGGTCTTTTCCAGTACCGTCATAGTTTTACCGTTTCTACACGCCAAGTTGTGCTTCGTCTGAAAACAAAATACGAAAAAAGAGTTTCCAGCCAGGCATGGTTGCCCTGATAAAAAACCGGGGATAAGGGCGGCAGTTATGTGCCTGGCCCGGCGGCTGGTCCTTCGGTAAATGAGTCCCCTTGACAAGATGCCATCTCAAAAGTATTGAAGGAGTGTTCCCTTGTGCGATCAACCACCCCCACACTCAAACGCACACTGCCAAACCTTCGGTTTTGCATTCAGGGAATCAACTCCTTAATCACCTCCCTTGGCTGAAGCCGTGCCAGATCCAGGGTGAAGGTGACGCGGTCCCAGTAGTTGCCGCGCTCGTCCAGGATGGGGCGCACGTTGGCGGAATTGACCAATGGGAAATGAACAGAGAAAAGACCATTTGCCACCTCCAGCATGAGGCCGCCGCTCCAGATGAGCTGATCGGCGAAGTCATTGTTCTGGGCCAGCAGCACGCTGGTATCGTCGTAATAGCCGATATCAAAATAGGGCTTAACGGCATTGAAGAAGCCCCACCCCCGGGGCCAGGGCAGATCGGCCTGCAGGTTGAAAGCGAGGATAAAGCTATTGCTTCGTCCCTCGCGCCGGCCGGCCGGCAGGGGCAGCCTAAGGCCGCCGTCGATGCGGGCGACTTGCTGGCTCCACAGGCCGCGCTCATCGGTGCGGCCCAGCCAGAGGTGGTCGAAGCGATAGTCGGTGGGACCGCGCTGGGCCAGGTTGAAGGCTCCGAGGGAGATGGCATCCACCTTGCGCTGCGTATTGTCCAGGAAAAAGCCGCCAAACCAGCGCACCCGCAGATAGCGGTCGCGCAGATACATCCAGCCTTGCCGCCACTCCAGGCTCAGCTTGGTATAGCGTTTTTGCCCTTCCAGTTCGTAGGTCTGATGCTCCAGCGCTGCCCGGAATTCAAAGGGCCGCAGGACGTGCCCGTTTTGCCCTTCGTAGGCCAGTTCGAAGATCTGATCGGCATTCCAGGTCAGCCCGCTATACGCTTCTTCATCGGAAAACAGAGGCTCCTGTTTCCACAACAGGATGGCCCGGGCTTCCAGGGCGTGCGAAAAGGGCCGGTTGTTGGCCCGGCCGAGGTCCAGACGCAGCTTCGGTACCAGCCGGCCGTATTTGAGCCGATAGCCCAGGGCCCCGTTGTCGTCGTAGTGAAAGAGGCGCCCCTGGGCACTGATCTCGATCTGCCGGATGGCATTCGCCCGTGGAAGCATGCGCCAGGCCACTTCTCCCATGCCCGCCAGGCTGCGACTGCCGAAGGCGTAGAGCGGCACCAGGGCAAACTGGAAACGGGAGGGCGGAAAGAAGGAGCTGTACACAGCCGCGCCCAGCATGGTCTTGTCGTAGTTGTTCCAGCCCAGGGCGGGGGTGAGAAAAAGCCGGGTGTGCCGGTCGTTTTCCAGCCTGGGCAAGATGGATAGTTGAAGCGGTTCCAGGCGCGGGAACAGACCCCGGGTCCGGACCTGATCGTTCTTGCGGTTCACCTCCGGGCTGAGGCGATGGGGGTCCAGCTGAAAGCGGTCGAAGGACTGGGGCGGCAGGGGAAGATCGTGGGTCGCACGGCCGCTGAAGCCCGGCAGCACCGCCGAGTAGATTATGCGATCTTCCTGCCAGCCGCTGAGCAGGACAGGGCCGGCGATTCGGCCGCGGTTGCGCAGGTACAGCCGGGTGCCTTTGCCTTGGGGCTTAGCCTTTTGCAGGGCGTAATCCATCTTCCGGTCCGAGTTCAGGATCTGATCGAACAGCCAGTCCAGATCCATGCCTGTCTCCTTTTCCAGTACGGCTTGCAGATCGGCCGGTCCGGGGTGGCGGAACGACCACTGCCGGTAGTAGGCCTGCACGGCGGCATCGAAGGCCTCCCGTCCCAGCACTGCCTCCAGGTAAGCGAAGGCCTTGCCCGGACGATCGTAAGCATTGAGGTAGTAATTGACCAGGTTGAGGTCCTGGGAAGGCAGACCGGTCGACTGGTCCAGCCCCTGCCGGGCTTGGTACAGGTAACCCAGCTCGCCCAGGTCCAGTCCGGGCGCGCCGCCCAGCACCTCGGGCAAGTCGAGCGCGGAGGTGCCGTAGAGGCTGTCCATATACCGTTGCTCGTAGTAGGTGTTGATGCCCTCGTCCATCCAGGGGTGATCGCGCTCATTGGTGGCCAGGATGCCGTAAAACCAATTGTGCCCTACCTCGTGCTCGATCACCTCATCCAGGCTGCGGGCATCGCCCGACAGACCGATTACGGTGATCATGGGGTATTCCATACCGGCTCCAGCGCTGAGGGCGCTCTGCACTGCCGTGGCATGCGGCCAGGGGTATTCGCCCACGGTCCGGCTCAGATAGTCTACTGAGCGGTTGACGTACTCGATTGCCTTTTCCCAGAGCGACTCCTCCGTACGGGTAAAGAAGACGCGCGTCTGTACCATCCGGCCGGAAGGCAGGCGCACCGAGTCTTGTACGAGCTTGAAGCGCTTGTCGGCAAACCAGGCGAAGTCGTGCACGCGCTCGGCCTGAAAGGTTAGGGTTTTGATGGAATCCGGGGAAGGCGGGTGAGGTTCGTAGGCGAAGCCATCCGTCAGGTCGCCGTCCTGCTCCACAAAGTAATGCCAGGTTTCGAGCGCTTTTTCCTGCAGAAAAGCGCGTTCGGCCTCTTCTTGCAGTTCGCCGGTAGCGGCCACCAGGTAATTGGCGGGCAGGGTGATGCGCACCTCAAAGGAGCCGAACTCGGAATAGAATTCCCCGGCATCCAGGTAGGGCATGACGTGCCAGCCGTCGGCATCATACACCGCCGGCTTGGGGTACCATTGCGTGAGCTGGTAGGACTCGCCTACCCGACCCAGGCGGGAAAAAGAATTCGGGATCTGCAGGGTAAAGGGGGTGTGGAGGGTGCAACTCGCCCCAGGCAGCAGGGGCTGCGGCAGCCTCACCCAGGCGATGTCCGGATGTTCGGGATGGTATCCCCATTCCGCCGGCTTTCCGTCCACTGAAAAAGCCAGCTCCGAGTAGCCGCCCCGCTCCGACGGGCGGGCAAAGTGAAAGCGGGTACTGCCTTCGAGCGCCAGCTTTTGCCGGTCGAAAGCCGTGCCGCGGTCGCTGTAGGCATTGGCCCAAAGGTGCATCCAGAGGGTGTCCAGGGTTTGGGGTGAACGATTGTAATAGTCCAGCTCCAACTCGCCGCGCAGTTGGTGCTGCCGGTCGTCCAGCCTCACCGCCAGGCGGTAATCCACGTGTTGCTGAAAATATTGGGCCCGGACCGGGGCGACCCATGCCAGCAGGACGAGAATGGGGAACAGTTTCACAGGGGATCTTTTGAGGCAAGATCCGGCTTTTTCACCATTGTTTTTGGCGGGGGGCATGCGAGGTACGGGCTAACTTCCCGAAACCACCTCAGCCAGCGGCTGGTGGCCGGGGAAGGCCAGTTGAAAGGGCCCTTCCGGGTATTGGGCATACAGCTGATGAAGCACTGCCCGGCGCCAGTGGGGATCGACTTGCTGCCCTTCCAGCCAGAACAACAGTGCCTCGGGCGGTTGATCCTGAACGAGCCGGTGGAGCTGGGTCCAAAAGGCCCGGTCGGAGCGGCCGGCCGGCCAGCGCATCCATAGGGGCCCGAGCATTCGCCGGTGCCAGGCGCGCTGCAGGTAGTTGCCGATCGCATGGACCCCATCCAGGGTATCCGAAGTTTTTCGCAGGAGTTCCCGGGCTAAATCAGCCGGTGGCGGCGGCGGCTGGTCGCGGAAGTTTTTCACCTCCATGAGCAGGTAGCCTCTTCGGGGATGGAGCGCGATAAAATCCACCCCTTTCAATCCGGCACTGCTCAGGCCCTGGAAATAGGTGTGCCGGTCATATGCCCGGGCAAGCCAGGGCGCCCGGAAGACAAACCTTCGGCCACTTTCCTCAAAAGTCATCCGGCAGGTTGTACGCTGAGCTGGCGGGCGTATTCGCTGGGGGTCAGGCCCGTGCTTTTTTTGAAAATGGCATTGAAGCTGCTTTTCGAGTTGAAGCCGGCCTCGTGGGCCAGGCTTAGCAAGGTCAGATGCCGGTTGGCGGGATCGGCCAGCAGGTTCTTAAATTCCTCTACCCGATAGCTGTTGATGAAATCGAAAAAGTTCTGTTCCAGTTGTTCGTTGATCACCCGGCTGAGCTCGTTGGCGGGTATGTCCAGGCGCTGAGCCAGCTCTCCGATAGTAATGCGGGGCTCGAGGTAGGGCTTTTCAGCCTGCATGTGGCCGAGCAGCCTGCGCCGGTAGTCGGCTACCTGTTCGGCCGTCAGGCTGGAATAAGCATATTTTCCGTCCTTGACCGGCTCGACTTCCGGCTCTTCCTCCTCGCTGCCGGTGAATACAGTCGCCTGCCGGATGCCGTATAGCCCCAGGAGAAAGATGTTGGCGATCATGCAGAGAAAGGCCAGCCGGAACCCCCACAGCTCGCTGATCACGCCCAGGAGGTCGTTGGCGATGATCTCAAAGAAGAAAAAGCCCAGCCAAACGGCTACCATGCCCCAAAGAAAGCGGGTCATCCAGCTCAGACTTACATCCTCGGTATAGGAAAACTTGGTCAGGATATAGCTTTCGTGCTCCTTGAGCAAATGGAAGGACTTGATGAGGTAGATCGGAAAAACGCCCAGAAAAAGGCCATAGTTGAACAGGTAGAACCAGGGCGGACATTCATGCTCGGTTTCCAAATGCCGAAGCATCTCAGCCTGGGCTTCCGGAGCCATTGGGATGAACTGCGTGGCCCAGAGGAGAACAGCCCCCAGAAAAGGAAGGATATGAACCCATTCCCTGGGCTCGGTAAACGAAACCGGGCCCCGGATCATAGACTTGATGTACCAGTAAAAGACCGGCACCGCCAGATAACCCAGCGAGATGGAATGCAGCACGAAATACTTGCTCACGTCCATCAGCGCCTCCCGATAGATAAACAACAGGATAATGAGGAACATCAGGAAAAGGTCCAGCCCGAGCAAGAGGTCCGATTGGGTGCGACGCGGTTTGAGCCAGGCCAGAATGGCCAGATTGAGCGCCTGGGCTGCACCTATGGTGACGAGTACTTGGTAAAACATGGCTGCGCTGATTTCAGGCGGAAAATACGAGACGTAGCAGCTTGGGCTACTTTCGATATACGACTTCAACAGTTTTCGGGACCAAATGGATTTTGGCCCGCCCGACAAAGTGTGCAACTTCCTTTGCGGAGAGCCTCCCGAATCCAACTATATTTGTCCGGTAATCACTTCAGTATGGCTCTTCGTTTTTTCCTGTTCCCGATCCTTTCCGTTTTCCTCCTTTCCGTTGCCACTGCCCAGAAAGCTCCTCTTCCGGCATTTCCGACAAGCGCGGAGGAACGGCAGTGGGATTCATATTATAAGCAGGCCCTCGGCCGGGATGGCACCGCGCCGCCTGCCGGCCCGGTGCGAACCATGGCCGAATGGGAGGAAGTGCAGGCCCTGGTCATTACCTGGATTAACAGCCCGGCGTCCTGGCAGGACATTCTGGTAGAAATCACCCGCTATGCCGTGGACGAATGCCAGGTGCTGATCGTGACCCAAAATCCGACGGGCGTCGGCAACCGCCTGCAAAGCGAAGGTATCTCACTGGATAGCGTGCAATTTATCGATCATCCCTTCAACTCCATCTGGATACGCGATTACGGGCCCTGGACGGTGTATCAGAACGACGTGGACAGCCTGCTCATCGTGGACTGGCTGTACAATCGCCCGCGGCCGCAAGACGATGCCGTTCCGGCTGCCGTGGCCGGCTTGCTGGACCTGCCCCACTATCAGGCCATCAGCCCGCCCAACGACTGGGTGCACACCGGCGGCAATCACCTCATCGACGGCATGACCACCGCCTTTTCTTCCGACCTGGTGCTGGATGAAAATCCCGCCAAGCTGGAAAGAGAGATCGACGCCATAGCCCGGGCCTATCTGGGCGTACAGAATTATGTGAAGCTGCCGATACTGCCCTATGACGGCATTCACCATATCGACATGCACATGCGCTTTATTGATGAGGAAACGGTCATCATAGGCGAATATCCCGAGGGCGTAGCCGACGGCCCGCAGATCGAGGAAAATATTCGGTACCTGCTAAGCCGGCAGCAAAGTCCTTTCGGCAATCCGTACCGGGTGGAGCGCATCCAGATGCCACCGGATCAAAACGGGCTGTATCCGGATCAGGGCGGGCGATATCGCACCTATACCAATTCCATTTTTATTAATAAGACCATTCTGGTGCCCACTTACGAAGAGCGCTACGACACCACCGCCCTGCGCATTTACCGGGATCACCTGCCCGGCTACCGGGTGGTGGGCATCAACTGCAACGCCATCATTCCGGCACTGGGTGCCTTGCACTGCATCACCAAACTGGTGGGTAGCCCGGATCCGCTCTGGATCGCTCATCCCCGCCTGCGCGACACCTACGACAGCCAAAGTGACTATCCCATACAGGCCATCCTCGAGCATCGCTCGGGCATTGCGGAAGCCACCCTTTACTACCGCACCGATTCGACCCAACCGTATGTGACCTTGCCCATGGCCGCCCAGAACGACAGTCTCTGGACGGCATCCATCCCGGCTCAGCCGGCCGGCACCCAGGTGCAGTACTACATCGAAGGCATCGCCAACAGCGGCAAGCGGCAGGTCCGGCCCATAGTGGCACCGGAAGGCTACTTCCGGTTTTGGGTGCGAAAGGAAGAATTTCCGGAAGCCGGATTTTTTGCCTTTCAGCCGAAGGCCTGCCCGGGCGGGGCTGTCCTGTTTACCAATACTTCCCGCGGTGGGCCCAACAGCTACCAGTGGCAATTTACCGGGGGTACACCGGCCACCTCCACCCTGGCGGAGCCGACCGTGCAATACGATACCCCCGGTATCTATCCGGTCCGGCTCATCGCTTTCAACGCACAGGGTGCAGACACCCTGCAGCTGGAAGACGCCATCGTGGTCGAAGCCGGAAACCTACCCGCCTTCAACGGCTTTGCCGGCGGCCTGGGCAGCGGCTGGACAACGGAAGAGATCATTCCCGATGGCCAGCAGTGGGAGGTGCTGCCCGATGTAGGCTGCTGGGACGCGGCGCTCCTGATGAACAACTACAATACCAACACCAACGAAACCCGCGACATTTTCCGCAGCCGGCTGGACCTGCGCGGGCTCAGTGATGTCGACCTTCACTTCGACCTCGCCTACGCCCCCTACCAATCGGGCAGTCAGTTCTTTTCCGACGGCCTCCGCATTCAGGTGCGGAATTGCCAGGGGGAGGTCGAAACGGTATTTGCCAAATACGCGAATGACCTGGCTACGGTTCCGGCCGTTGACTTCGCCTTTACGCCGACCTCTTGCGACGAGTGGCGTCACGAAGTCGTCGACTTGTCGGATTTCAGCGGTCAAGTCATCGAGCTGGAGTTTGTGAATGTGGGCGGCTTCGGCAACCGGCTGTTCCTGGATAATATTGATTTCAGCAGTCCCGACAAGTCCAATGCTCAACCGGTTGTAGGCCTGACTCAACCCGCGGGTGACAGCCTTGTGTCGATCGAAAACGATCCGACCTTCATCTTGCGCGCCGAGGGCAGCGATCCGGACGGCATTCTTTACGAATTGAGCCTGTGGGTGAATGGCGATTCATTGGGAGCGTCCACGACCGGAACCTACACCGTTGACTATGCCTTTTCGGGCCCCGGCACTTACGAGGTGGTAGCCCGGGCCGTCGATAACCTGGGCGCCGTTCGCCATTCGGATGCCCGAACGATCGAAGTGAAGCAGACCGTGGGGCTGACCAAGGTGAATGCACTGCCCGTACGGGTCTTCCCCAACCCCAGCTCGGGCCCGGTGAGCGTTCGGCTTCCGGGATTGGGGTCGGAACGGGTTCACGTACAGGTCATACAGGCAGACGGCCGGAGCTGCTATGCCGCCGATCATGCGCTCCTGGGCGGTGAGCTCCGACTGGATTTGGGCCATCTCCCGGCCGGGACCTATTTCGTGCGACTGGTCAAGGGCGGACAGGTCGGAATCGCCCGAATTGCATTGGAATAATTCCAAGCGGCCGGCGGGGTGGTTTGTGGAATGGGGGTCGACTACAGGTCGTCGCCGGTAGCTACCACGTAACCGTCTTCGCGGATGTGTACCTCCAGTCCGATTTCTTCCTCGTTCTCCAGTGCCAGCTCGTAGTAAACGTCGCCATTGCTGAAAGTGATGTGTTCGGCCTCTTCGATCTGGAACCCTGGAAAATATTCCTCTATTGATTCGGTGATCACCTTTGGGAGATCTTCTTTTTCGACCTCCATTTCGGTAAGTAAATGGTGGCCCGTCACGGTGATTTCCACTTCGTAATCCTTGCCATCGTGTTCGAATTCCGCTTCGTAGATCTTGTTGTAATATTCCCAATCCCATTCCACGTCAGAAAGGCTTACTTCGGGGAAGAGTTGTTTGAAAACGCGCAAAATATCAGAGGGTACGAATAGCTTTTCCATGGTTTTCGCATTTGTGAGGTCGGAAAGTATTCCGAAAATATGAACTGCATGTAAATTATTCAGTCCTAGCTATTATTTTATGCCTCGGCTGAAACGGTTTCAAGAACCACTTCCACGCCGGCCTCGCCGAGGCCGACTTAACTCAATACGCATTCTCATGAGCTGGCCCGTACTGATCGCTGCCTTTCTTTCCGCTCTGAAGTTTATCGCTCACACTTTTTTCGGCACGCGCCAGACCTGGAGCACTCATCCGCCGGCCCAGGCAGGCCGGGCGTTGCATCGCAACTGGCATCAGGCCGTAGCCGCCTGGCACCTGGTCACCGCCGACCTGCTGCTCATGAGCGTTTTGCAATTTGTCCTGGCCTTCCATCCCGAGTGGCCCTTTTTTGAAGAAGCGGCGATTTTGATTTCGGCTTTCTATGGCCTCTGGACACTCCTTTGGTTGATCAACTTTGGCATTACCCGGGGCGCCCATCGGTTTTTCTGGGGACTGCCCCAGTGGATGTTCTTTTTGGCCAACAGCGTGCTCATGCTTTGGGGCGCCTACGGGGCCTCCACCTTCTAAGCCTCGAAAAAGGATTTGGCGAACCTGCTATCTTTAAGTCATGCGAAACGGGATCTTACTCTTCAGCTTGCTCTTCGTCGGGTTGCATTGCAGCCGAAAGAACACCCCCGCCCGCGAGGGGCTGGTATTCGGGTTGCCGGAAAATATCTGTATCGACAGTACCCTTCGCCGGGTCGGCCCATGCGAACCCAGCATCGCCATTAGTCCGGCCGATCCCCAACAGGTCGTGGCAGGGGCCATTCTGGACAACGCCTACGTTTCGTCGGATGGCGGTCGGAGTTGGACTCAGCAGACCCTCGAGTCGCCTTTCGGGGTCTTCGGCGACCCGGTGCTGCTGGCCGATTTTGAAGGGCGCTTTTTTTACGCCCACTTGTCGGACCCATCGGGCCGAGGCTGGGCCGACCCCAGCCTGCTGGATCGGATCGTCGTTCAGCGGAGTACGGACGGCGGCAAAAGCTGGAGTGAGGGCAGCTTTACGGGCCATCGCCCTCCCAAGGACCAGGACAAGCATTGGCTGGCCGTCGATCCGCGGAATCAACACCTGTATTGCAGCTGGACCGAGTTTGATGAGTACGGTTCGTCGGCCCCCGAGGACCGAAGCCGGATTTTATTTTCCAAAAGCACGGATCACGGCCAGCGTTGGAGCGAGCCGATCGTGCTGAGCGAAAAGGAGGGCAACTGCCTGGATGGCGATCAAACGACCGAAGGCGCCGTACCTGCCGTCGGGCCGGAAGGGCAGGTTTACGTTGCCTGGAGCTTCGATGAAGCCATCTACTTCGACCGTTCTACGGACGGAGGGCGTACCTGGCTGGAGGAGGACTCTCGCATTGCCGACCAGCCGGGCGGGTGGGCCTTCGACATTCCCGGCCTGGGCCGGGCCAACGGCATGCCCATAACGGCCGTGGACCTTAGCGAGGGTCCCCATCGAGGTACGGTCTACGTCAATTGGGCCGACCAGCGCCACGGCGAAAGCGATACCGACGTTTGGCTGATCCGCTCTGAGGATGGCGGCACAAGCTGGAGCCAGCCGCTGCGGGTCAATGACGACCCGCCCGGCAAACACCAGTTTTTCACCTGGATGACGGTCGATCCCACCGACGGGGCGATCTACATCGTTTTTTACGATCGAAGAGCCTATGAAGATGCCCAAACGGACGTCTTCCTGGCCTGGAGTACGGACGGCGGTCGAAGCTTCACCAACCGCAAAATCAGCCAATCTCCTTTCCACCCGGTTCGGGGTATCTTTTTTGGGGATTACAACCACATCAGTGCCTACGGTGGGCAGGTGCGCCCGATCTGGACCCGGGCCGACGGCCTGCGCCTGAGCGTCTGGACCGCTCTGTTGTCCTCCACCGACCTTCCTCAACAAAATGACGGACCATGAGCTTTTCTGCGCTTCCGAAGGGATTTAGCCGGCTCTTTCGATGGGTTTTTCCCCTGCTGTTCCTCCTGCAGGTGCAGGCCAATCCGGTGTGCGGGCAGGTGTTGATCGCGCTGGTGTTCGGCGACCAGCTCAACACGGATAAGATCCAATTCGGCCTGACCGTAGGCGGAAACTTTTCCACCCTTTCCGGCGATGTGGATGCCTCGTTTGACAGAGGTCTGAACCTGGGACTCTTTTTCAACTTCAAACTCGGCGAGCGCTGGTATTTTCATCCGGCGGCCATCCCGAAGTCGCCCATGGGAGCCCGGAGGCTTAGCCCATATGCGTTGGGCGATGCCACCCTGGACTCGCTCTTCAGCGGGGGGGAGGTCGAACGCCGGCTGAACTACATCAGCGTTCCCTTGCTCATGCGGTACGAATGGCCTTTGGGCCTGGGATTGGAATCCGGGCCCCAGTTCAGCCTCCGAACTAATGCAGAGGATCAGTTTCAGAGGAAATTGCCGGATGGAGAGGAATTGGATTTAACCCGTTCTCTGCGCGACAGGACGAATTGGTTTGAATTCGGCTGGGTCTTTGGAAGTTATTATCGCATGGGAAAAAATAAACAGGGCGTCGCTCTCAATCTGCGCTATACCTTGGGATTAACCCAAGTATTCAAGTTTACCGATGCAACCTATCCCCGGCAAAAGAACCGGTTGATCCAGCTCCTCGTCGGCATTCCCATAGGCCAGGCCGGAGAGGCCAACAAAGAACTAGAAGGTGTCCTGGAAGATGCCCCCTAGCGAAAACACGATATTCCCTCATTCGGAAGAGGCCCTTGCCATGGAAGGGGTGGCCCTTCAATTTGGCGGCAAAGTGGTAATACGGGATTTTCAACTCAGGCTGCAACCCGGGGAGCGCGTTCGGCTGGCGGGGCCTTCGGGCTCCGGAAAATCTTCGGTATTGCGCCTGCTTGTGGGGCTGGAAAAGCCCGATGCCGGATGCATACGCATCGGTGGGGAGCTGCTTACGGACGTATCGGTCTGGAAGCTACGGCAACGCCTGGCCTACGTGAGCCAGGAGGCTCCTCTGGGCGAAGGGCGGGTCCGCCAAGCCCTGCAAGATGTATTCGCATGGAAAGCCAATAGCGAAGTAAGCTGGGAAGAAGGGCAAATCGCCGCCCGGTTCGAGGCCTTTCGCTTAGCCCCTTCCTTGCTGGATCAGGAGGTGGAGCAGCTCTCCGGCGGCGAGCGGCAACGCATCGCCCTGGTCCTGGCCCTTGCCCTGAAGCGCGATATCCTTCTGCTGGATGAGGTGACTTCAGCTCTGGATGCCGAACTCAAACAAATAGTCATTCAGCACCTGGGGCAACAGGCCAAAACGATGCTGGTCGTGTCCCACGACGCTCCATGGGATCAACTCAACCTGCGGACGGTCACGCTTTCAACCCTCACTCCATGAACGAAGCCGTAGATATTCCCTTTTGGCGACTGGCGGTAATGTATGGCCTGTTGCTCATCCCGTTGGCCGTCATCCTGTATCTGCGACTGCCGATGCTGCGCGATGCGCTGGTGGCGGTGTTGCGCATGAGCCTGCAGCTGGCCGGGGTGGGCCTGCTGCTTCTCTGGCTGTTCGAGCTGGACAACCTTTGGTTAAACCTGGCCTGGGTAGGGGTCATGATCGTCTTTGCCGCCGGATCGGCGGTTCGCAACAGCGATTTACCCCTCAGCCGGTTTGCTTTACCGGTATTCGGGGCCCTGCTCCTGTCCACGGGCGGGCTCATGGCCTTTTTCAACGCCTTTCTGCTTCAGCTGCCCAATGTATTCTCGGCCCAGTATCTGGTGGTGATCGGGGGCATGCTTCTGGGCAATGCGCTCAAGGGCATCATCATTGGCCTGTCCCACTTTTTCGGCCAGTTGCGCAAACAACGCCAGCTGTACGAATTTCGCCTGGCCGCCGGAGCCGGCCAACAGGAAGCGCTCTTCCCTTTCTACCGCGATGCCGTAAATGCCGCTCTGCGCCCCTCAGTGGCCGCCATGGCTACGATGGGCATCGTATTTCTCCCCGGCATGATGACGGGGCAGATCATCGGCGGGTCCTTGCCCGATACGGCCATTAAATACCAGATCGCCATCATGCTGGCCGTGTTCGTCGTGATCGCCCTGGCCCTGGTATTGGCCCTGCTGTTCAGCCTTCGGCAAGGCTTTGACGGGTACGGGCGGCTTCGGCTTTAGCGGGATGTACCGAGCGGCTCTTGCGGGCGGATGTTTCCAGCCCTTTCTTCACGCATCCATGGATCGCTTTATTTTATTCGCCAGCCTTTTACAATAGGCCCTCGAAAGGGTAGACTATGCAAGGCAATGATGAAGCGACCGGAGCCTGATCCGGCGGGATGGATGCGCTGCCAACAGGTCTTTGGACTCGCGTCGGAAATGCCGGGCAATCTTATACGGTTTTCAGGATAAAATGACCTTTTTACCAAGACCTATTTAATCCTGAAAACCGTGAATACCGCTTC
>CAZQSF010000009.1:33977-61253 GCA_964595955.1 uncultured Saprospiraceae bacterium | reverse complement strand
TGAAACGGTATTACATTCGTAAATAACGGCAAAATCAGTCCATTTTTTGACGAAACAAGAGGCAGGCCCGGACAAGCCGAAGGCTGTCAGGATGGTGACCGCAAGCGTCATCCACTCTTTCTCGTAGCAACACGCGGCAAGGGGAAGGGGCCCCTTGGCGAAGCCGGGAAACAGTTCTGCCATTCCACGTCAGCAAAAAAATGGCGATTCGGCCGCAGAATATGCATTTAAAACAGGCTCTAAATCTTTTTTAACACCCTTCGGCCGTCTTTAACATTCCTTAAGCCGATAAACTCTCGGCGTTCTCTGCCCTTCGGCCTCGCGAATGGCAACATACCGGAGGGGAAGGATGAAGGGATCCCAGGTCTCCGACTTCCTTGTTCCGCGCTTGCACCGTGCTCAAATCCGGACTCTACCTGCCAAAAAACATTGGACATCGGGTTTGTGGTGTCTTCCGCCGGTCTTTGCCAGCATGTGCACAAGCGATCGGGTTAACGCATGCGGGCAAAGAATGCGTGCAGCAGTTCTTCACTCTCGGCTTTCATCACCCCGAACTCCAGTTTGGTCTTGGGGTGAAGCATGCCCCGCCCGAAACGCATGAAGCCCCGTTTGTCGTCCTGAGCGGCGTAGACCACCCGCCCGAGCTGAGCCCAGAACAGCGCTCCGGCACACATTGCACAGGGCTCTAGGGTGACGTACAGGGTGCAATCGTTGAGGTACTTACTGTCGAGGTAGTTGGATGCCGCGGTGATGGCGAGGATTTCGGCATGGGCCGTCACATCCTTCAGGCGCTCCGTCTGGTTGTGAGCGCGAGCCAGGATGTGCCGCCCACTGGCAATGACCGCGCCTACCGGCACTTCGCCTTCCGCAGCCGCTTTTTCGGCTTCCCGCATGGCCTGCCGCATGAAGTATTGGTCGGTGAATACGCTGAGATCCATGATGCAAAGAAACGAGTTACTCCAAGTGAAAAAAAACGTCCCAGGAAGGAAATAGTGCCCCGTTAAGATTGTATTCCACAGCCTTTTCTTTTTGGAAGGCATTTCAATACCTTTGCGCATGGAAATGGTAAAAAATACAGCCGGGAAATTTCTCGGCGAAGCGCTCACCTTTGACGACGTCCTTCTCGTTCCTGCTTATTCGGAAGTTCTTCCCCGCGAGGTAGACATATCCACCCAGCTGACCCGGAATTTGCGCATTAACGCGCCCATCGTTTCGGCTGCCATGGACACGGTCACCGACAACAAGCTGGCCATAGCCATTGCGCGGCAGGGCGGCATCGGGGTTATCCACAAGAACATGACCATTGAGGAACAGGCTGAGCAGGTTCGCAGCGTGAAACGCTCGGAAAGCGGCATGATCATCGATCCGGTTACGCTGCAGGAAAAAGCTACGGTCGGCGATGCGCTCGAGCTGATGAAAAAGTTCAAGATCGGCGGCATACCCATTGTCAACAACGGCAATACCCTGATCGGCATTCTCACCAACCGGGACCTGCGCTTCGAAACGCGCATGGACAAATCCGTCAAGGAACTCATGACCTCCAACCGCCTGGTCACCGCTCCGGTGGGCACCACGCTGGAACAGGCCCGCGACATCCTGCAAGCCCACAAGATCGAAAAGCTCCCCGTGGTGGACGATCACAACACGCTCGTAGGCCTGATCACCTACAAGGATATCATGAAGGTGCAGAACTACCCCAACTCCTGTAAGGACGATTACGGTCGCCTGGTGGTGGGCGCTGCAGTGGGCGTTACCGCCGACATGATGGAGCGGGTAGAAGCCCTGGTCAAGGTGGCAGTAGACGTCGTGGTGGTGGACACCGCTCACGGCCATTCCCGGGGCGTACTCGAAGCGGTGAAACAAGTAAAGGCCGAGTACCCCGACCTGCAGGTCATAGGCGGCAATGTAGCCAGCGGAGCCGGTGCCCAAGCACTGGTCGATGCCGGTGCCGACGGGGTAAAAGTAGGGGTGGGCCCGGGTAGTATTTGCACCACCCGGGTGATCGCCGGGGTGGGCGTTCCGCAACTGACCGCGATCTACGAAGCTTCGCGTGCCATCAAGGGCAGTGGGGTGCCCATAGTCGGAGACGGCGGCATCCGCTATACCGGCGATATCGTAAAGGCCCTGGCAGCCGGCGCTCATACGATCATGGCCGGCAGTTTGTTTGCCGGGGCCGAGGAGGCGCCGGGCGAGACCATCATCTACGAAGGCCGGAAGTTCAAGGTATATCGCGGTATGGGCTCTCTGGGCGCCATGCAACAGGGCTCGAAGGACCGCTATTTTCAGGATGTGGAAGACGACATCAAGAAGCTGGTCCCGGAAGGCATTGAAGGCCGCGTGCCCTACAAAGGCACCCTGGCCGAAGTCATGGTGCAATACCTGGGGGGGTTGCGGGCCGGCATGGGATACTGCGGCGCAGCGACCATCGAGCATTTGCAGGAAGCCCAATTTGTGAAAATCACCAATTCCGGGATCAACGAAAGTCATCCGCACCACGTCACCATTACCAAGGAATCTCCCAATTACAGCCGGCGATAAATCATGCCCCCACCGTCCGCACACCTGGCCGACCGGATCCGGCGTCCTGCCGTCCGCTTGCCGCGCACTTTTTTCACGCGAGCGGATGTGGTGGCCATCAGCCGGGAGCTGCTGGGCAAGGTGCTGGTCACCGAATGGGATGGCCATCGCAGCTCGGGCATTATCGTAGAAACCGAAGCCTACCGGGGGCCCGACGATCAGGCCTGCCACGCCTGGATGAATCGCCGCACCCGCCGAACGGAGGTGATGTTTACCCGCGGCGGCCACGCCTACGTCTACCTTTGTTACGGCATCCACCACCTGTTCAATATCGTAACCGGCGAGAGGGATATGCCCCATGCCGTACTCGTGCGCGCCCTGGAGCCGCTGGAGAACCTGCCCCTTATGCTGGAGCGCCGGCAACTAGAGCGCGTGGAAAGGCGGCTGACCGCCGGTCCCGGCACACTCAGCCAGGCGCTTGGCATACGGACAACCCACAGCGGGACCCTGCTCACCCGGGCGGACAGCCCGATCTGGTTGGACGATCTCGGCATTTCGGTAACGGACGACGACATCCTGGCCGGACCGAGGGTGGGCATCCCCTATGCCGGCGAGAGTCGCCACTGGCCCTGGCGGTTCCGGGTGGCATCCAGCCCCTGGACGAGCCGGGCATAATCTTATCTTTGTGGCAAAACCGCCCTCGCGACAGGGCAGACTCATCTCGCAGGTATGAAGCAAATCGCACTTTTGGCTTGCCTTTGCATTTCGTTGGGCCTGAGCGCTCAGCCCACCGGCCGGCTGGTCAACTACAACCACACGTATTATCCCTACATCCGCAGCGTGCAGTTCCATCCGGTAGGCAACGAATTGGGCTTCCCTTTCATTCGCCTGGACGGCGGAACGCGACTGCGGCTGGCTTTCGACGACCTGGACGCCGACGTAAAAGACTATACCTACAGCATTCAGCATTGCGACAAAGACTGGAACCCCTCCGGCCAGATCTCTGAAATGGAATACATGCGCGGCTTCCAGCAGGAGATCATCGTCGACTATCAGTTTTCCATACAGACGCTCACCCCCTACACCCATTACGAACTGCTGATCCCCAACGACCGGCAGGGCTGGAAGCTGTCCGGCAATTACCTGCTCCACATTTTTGATTCCGAAGGAGCGCCCATACCCGTTATTACCCGCCGCTTTGTGGTGATCGACAACCGGGTTCGCATCGATTATGTGCAGCGCGTGCCCAACGACGTCAGCAAAAACAACACCCATCACGAGTTTGACTTTACCGTCGACCATCAGGACTTTCGCATTCGAAATCCCCTGCAGGAGCTGTATGCCGTGGTGTTGCAAAACGGCCGCTGGGACAATGCCGTCATGAGTCTTCGGCCTTTTTCCACCCAGGGCCAAAGTTCGCTTTTCGACTATCAGAACAAGGTGGTGTTTCCCGCGGGCAAGGAGTTTCGGAGCCTGGATATGCGCAGCCTGCTTTCGCGCTCCCAGATGATGGCCGAAATTGAGCGCACGGCTACCCACTTTGAAGTGAGCCTCTATCCGCAGTTGCCGCGGGTGGAAAAGGTATACCTCACCCGGGCCGATGCCAACGGAGGTTTTGTGATCGACAACTTTGACCGCAACCTCAACCCCACCACAGCGGCCGATTACGCCGACGTGCTCTTCGTACTCCAAATGCCCGGCGGCCCGATCCCCGATAAGGATGTGTACTTCTTCGGAGCCGTTACCGAATGGCAGGTCAAGGACGAATACCGCATGCGCTACAACCCCAGTGTGAACAGTTATGTGGGCAAATTCCCGCTGAAGCAGGGCTTCTATGACTATGGCTATGCCGTGGTGGATTTCAATACCGAGACCCCCCGGCCCAGCATGAGCGAGATCGAAGGCGACTGGTTCGAAACCGAGAACCAATACACCATACTCATTTACTACCGCCCCTTCGGCGGCCGCTACGATCAGGTGATCGGTCAAATCACCTTCATCTCCGGTCAGTGATCTGTCCGGCTCATTAATCTAGGATATCCCCTTTTTGATATAAAAAGTTCGGCTGCTGGTGGGTGGCCGTTTACCATTGCAACGGAAAACGATCGACTAATCCTTCACACCTATGTCTCGCATCACCCTCTTTGTTTCTGTATTCCTCCTCACGGCTTGCGGATCGCTGACCGCTCAGAAAGTGTGGTCGCTGGAAGATTGCATAACCTACGCGCAGCAAAACAGCCTGCTGGCCAAGCAGGCTCAGTACAATGTGCGCTCCTCGGAATTGCAGCTCAAGCGAGACAAGTTCCAGCGCCTGCCCGGCCTGAATGCCTCCTCCAACATCGGCAAGCAATTCGGCCGTACCATCGACCCGACGACCAACCTGTTCGTCAACCAGAACGTGCTGTTCAACGGTTTTCAGGTGAATGCCAACCTACCTGTCTTTACCGGATTCAGCATCAACAACAGCGTCAAGCAGAGCAAGATAAACCTGGAGGCCGCCCAGTTGGAGGGCGAGGCCAACCTCAACGACCTGGCGCTGGACGTTGCCCAGGCTTATCTCAGCATCCTCCTGGCCGAAGAACAGGTGGTCAATGCCGAACGCCAGGTCGAGCTTTCGCAAAACCAGCTCGATCAGGCCCTCAAGCAGATCGCCGCCGGATCGCTGCCCGATAACGACCGGTACGACTTCGAAGCGCAACTGGCACGGGACGAACAGACCCTGGTAGTTGCCCGAAACAGCGTGGAACTCAACTACCTCACACTCATGCAGCTGATGATGCTGGATCCGGAAACGGACATGGAGATCGAAAAACCCGAGATCAGCATGCCGGCCGTTGATCCCTACCAGTACGATGCGATCGAGGTCTTTTCCACAGCCATGCAGACCCAGCCCATCATCCGGGCCAACGACCTGCGCCTGGAAAGCAGCCGGCTGGACGAAAAGCTGGCCAAGAGCGCCATGTGGCCTACGATTTCGGTCTTCGGCAACCTCAACACCAACTACTCCAGCATTGGCCGCGATCTCACCAATCCCGACTTATCCGATATCGAGATCGTACCTGAGGATAATAACGTAGAGATCAACGGCGAGCCCGCCGTCATCACGGAATTCGTACCCCAGGGCGATATCACCTTCCCCGACCGCCCCTATTTCAATCAATTGGGCGACAACTTCGGCCAGAGTTTCGGCGCCTCTGTCAGCGTCCCGCTGTACAACCGCCATCAGAATATCATCGCGGCCGAGCAGGCCCGGGTCAACGCCCTGAACCGGGAGGTGACCAACCAGCAGCAGATTCAACAGCTGAAAACCGATGTGGAGCGCGCCGTACAGAACGCGCAGGCTTCCCTGAAGTCGCTGCAGGCAGCCGAGCGCTCCCTCGAAGCAGCGCGAATCGCCTACGACAATGCCGAAAAGCGCTTCCGCCTGGGCGCTATCAACACCCTGCAGCTGACTACGGCCCGCAATACCCTGGATCAGGCCCAGGCATCCTTTACCCAGGCCCGATATCAGTATATCTTTGACCTGAAAACCGTAGATTTTTACCTCGGAAAAGAACTGCGGCTGGACTAAACCCTGCCTTGAAAAAAGCACCTTCCATGACGAAAAAACGAAGAAACCGCAACCTGATCATTGCCCTGGTAGGCCTGATCGTCGTCCTGCTGGGACTACTCATCTGGCGCAACGCCCGCAAGCCCAAAGGCGAAGAAGTTGAGGTGGAGAAAGTAGCCCGCCGAACGATCGTAGAGACGGTGGAGGCCAGCGGCAAGATCTTCCCCCAAACGGAGGTCAAGATCAGTTCCGACGTATCGGGCGAAATCGTAGAGCTGCACGTAGAAGAAGGAGACTCCGTTGTAATGGGCCAACTCCTGGCCAAGATCGATCCCGAGGCCATTGAAAGCCAGGTCGCCCGCGGCCAGGCCAACGTGCGCAGTGCCAAGGCCCAGCTGGCCAATGCCCGCTCGCAGATCGAGAACTTCATCGCCCAGAAACAACAGATCGAGGCCCAGCTCATCAACGCCCGGGAAGTGCACCGCCGGAATACCGAACTGCGCGAGCAAGGGGTGATCTCCCAGGCCGATTTCGAGACCTCCCTCTCCAATCTCCAGGCTCTGGAAGCCAACCTCAAAGCCGCGGAGGCCAATATCAAAGCATCCAAAGAAAGCGCCCGCTCCGCCGAATATCAGGTGGAAAGCGCCCAGGCCAGCCTGGATGAGCTGCGCACCAATCTGGTGCGGACCACCATCTACGCGCCTACCAGCGGCATCATCTCCCAGCTCAGCGTGGAGCAGGGCGAGCGCGTGGTGGGCACCATCCAGATGACCGGTACCGAAATGATGCGCATCGCCAACCTCAACGCCATGGAAGTGCGCGTGGAGGTGAGCGAAAACGACATCCCCCGGGTATCCATCAACGACGAAGTGGCCGTAGAAGTGGATGCCTATGTAGATCGCATCTTCCGCGGCCGGGTGTACCAGATCGCCAGCTCGGCCATTGCCACCGCTACCCAAACCTCGCTGACCAGCGATCAGGTGACCAATTTCGAGGTGCGCATCAGCATCGACCCCGAGTCGTATAAAGACCTCATCTCACCGGCCAACCCCTACCCGCTTCGCCCGGGCATGTCGGCCACCGTAGAGGTCAAAACAGAGATCCTGGACGAGGTCCTTGCCGTACCCATCCAGGCCGTGACTACCCGGGAAAAGGAAGAACGAGGCAGCAAGGATGCCAAACAAGTCGACCTGGAAGACGAAATCCTGGAGGTGGTCTTCGTCCTGCAGGAAGATACCGTGGACCGGGCGGAGGTAACCTCCGGCATTCAGGACGACCAGTATATCCAGATCGTGGAAGGCCTGGAGGAAGGCCAGACCGTAGTGACCGGCCCCTACAACACCATTGCCCGCAAGCTGGAAGAAGGCGATGCGGTGGAAATCAAGGAGGAGGACGAAGATCGAAAAGGGGGGCGGTGGAGAAAATGACCCGGTCCGCTGCGGATCAACTCATTCTTTTTGTCAAAAACCCCATAGCCGGCCGGGTAAAAACCCGCCTGGCTGCCGAGCTGGGCGAGCCAAGCGCCCTCGCCATCTACCGGCGCCTGCTGGCCCACACCCGCCGCCTGGCCCTGCAACTGGACGTGCACCGCCTGCTGTACTACAGCGATTTTGTGGACGAACAGGACGACTGGCCGGCCGGGGCTTTCGAAAAGCGCCGGCAGGAAGGGACCGACCTGGGGCAGCGCATGTTGCATGCTTTCCAGGCAGCGCTGAAACCGGGCCAACGGGCCGTGATCATCGGCAGCGACTGCCCGGGCCTGCGGGCTGCCCATCTGCGCACCGCCTTCGAACAACTTCACCACCACCCCTTCGTCATCGGCCCGGCCACCGACGGCGGCTACTACCTCCTGGGCATGACCCGCCCGGAACCCTCCCTCTTCGAAGGCATCCCCTGGAGTACCGGCCAGGTGGCTCAGCAAACCCTCGACCGCATCCGGGCCTTCAACCAAAGCTGCTACCTGCTGCCCCCACTCTCCGATATCGATTATGCGGAAGATTGGGAGCAACATGGTCATTTGCTGCAAGAGGATGCTTAATAGGTATAGCCCCTACGGGGCGGGAAACCAGGGACCGTCGGATCGATTACCGATGTACAGGCCCTAGCGGGCCAGGCTCGGCTCGGCAGTTCCCAGGGGGTCGGGACCAGGGTGAACCTCCCCCGTTCGCTATCCGGGAATGGCACTTCCCGACCAGTGTTCCAAAACGGCTGCTCCGTAGGAGCTGCATTTTGGTAACGGAACCGAAAACACGAGCTCTGCCCCGGAGGGGCTGAACCGGCCTGCAGCCCAGAAGCTTCCAGCTTCACTTCGCCTCTGTATAGCTCCTGAGGGTTCTGATCCTATCCGCCCCAAGGAGGACTGAGGTAGCGGAACCGGTTGGCCGTCGACCGCGTCTAAAGGTATAGCCCCTACGGGGCAGGAAACCAGGGACCGTCGGATCGTTGACCGATGTACAGGCCCTAGCGGGCCAGGCTCGGCTCGGCAGTTCCCAGGGGGTCGGGACCAGGGTGAACCTCCCCCGTTCGCTATCCGGGAATGGCACTTCCCGACCAGTGTTCCAAAACGGCTGCTCCGTAGGAGCTGCATTTTGGTAACGGAACCGAAAACACAAGGTGTCTGCCCCGGCGGGGCTGAACCGGCCTGGAACCCAGAAACTTCCAGCCGTACTCCGCATCCGCGTAGTCTCTAGGCCGGATTCTATACCTCCTCCACGCATCGGCCTGCCGGGCCCGGCGAGGGGTGGATGCGAGCCCATGCCCGATACTCAGACCCCTCTGTCAGGCTTTTCCCTTGCGCTGTTCCTTGCGCTGCAGGAGCAAGCGGCCGCGCCGGCGTTCGCGATCGAAGGGGTCGAGATGGATCTGTTGCCAGTAGCCCTCCAGAGTGGTCTCCCAGATGCTGCGCGAGAACAGGAGCTGAAATTTGCGCGTAAAATCGGGAAGCGTTCCCGCCGTGGCAGGGGCTTCGTCCGGCCACACCTCCCGCAGGTAGATGGAGCGATCGGAATAGATCCAGCCCTCTACAGGCAGGGTGTACACCTGGCCTTCGGGAGTGTAGAGATAGGTTTTGCCGTTGAGGAATTGGCCGTCGGCCTTTAAGTGCAGCTCGAATTTCACCTTTTGCTGCCCCTCCAGCCCATCCAGGCGGAGTTCGCCCTGCCAGACCCCCTCCACCAGGCTGGCCTGGGCCTGGGCCAGATGAAAGGGCACCAACAAGAGCAAGAGGGCGTAAAGCAGGCGCATGGATGGCAGGTTTTATCGGCGGCCGGTCGCCAGCTCATCCGCTTGGTGGCCCTCGGCGCGCCATTCGATGTAGGCCCTCAGGTCTTCTACCTGCTGACGACTCATCTTTTGCTCGGTAAAGTTAGGCATATACGCCCGCTTTCCGGGAATGGGGCTGGTGCCGTAGCAGATCACCTGGTATAGCGACCACTTGGTGTATTTTCCAATATTCTTCTCCAACTGCCGGAAGGAGAAGATGCTGTTGTCCAGGTTGAAGAAGGCATAGCGCTCGTTTTGGTGACAGTGCAGGCAAGCCGATTCGTAGAGGAATCGCCCCTGTTGCAGATCGGGTGCTGCATGGGCATAGCCCGCCTGCCGGTCGGCCGGCGGCTTGGCAAAGGTGGCCGGCGCAGCCCGGGCGTATTTGGAGTCCAGCATCTCGAGGGCAGCCCGGGCGTCTTCCTTTCCAGCCAAAGCCCCATCCAATCGGCTCTGTTCGGCCGGGCTCAGGGCCAGGTCGCCCAAGGTGAGTTCCAGGGTCCAGAGGTAAGCCAGCACCGACTCCAGCTCCCAATCTTCCAACAGGCGGCCCTGCGCACATTCGGTAGCGCAGAGCTGGATGGCTTGCCGAAGATCGTTTCGGGCCGGCTTCACCAGCTCGCCGTACTTGCTCTCGTAATCGCCATTGTAAAAGGAAGTCCGGTTGACGATGCCGTACAGGGCCGAGCCCGGCAGGTAGGGCAACCCTTGACGGCGCACATAGGCCAGGCGCTCCTCGGGCCGGACGAAATCGAGTGCCGGCTCGTCCCGCTCCACATTGTGGCAACTGGTGCACACAAAGTGCTTGCTCACCCGGCCCGGGCTACCTGCGGTACGGCCTTCCAGCACGAGCTGGCGGCCCTTTTCCACCGACACGCCGGCCAGCCCCGCCTTTGAGGTATGGGGAACGGGCGTTGCGCCCAGGGCCTGCCGGACGGCCTCCACAGGCCGGTCGGCATCGGATGAGTGCCGGGCCGGCACGAAGAGCCCCAGAGACAGACTCAGCCAATAAACGAAGAGCGTAGTATGCATAGGTCAGAGGTTGAACATGCGCGAAATGGTGAAGCCCAGGCGGAATTCTCCGTCCAGCCAGCTGGAGGTGGTATAGGGCAGGTAGTCGGTTTCCACAATGCCAGTGGTGTTGGTGAAATTCACCTGGAATACGTGTCCGCCCGCTTCGATCTCCAGTCCGATGCCGAAGGGGACGTAAAAACCGTCGGTCCGGAGCCGGCTGGACGACAGCGGGTAGTTGGCGTCCGCTATGATGCCGAACACCTTGCTGATCTGCAGGCGGGTCGCCATGCCCAGGCTAAACAGGCCGTTCGGGTCGCCGTTGGGCACCAGGTTTCGGTGGGTGTAGCCCGCCATGAGCTGAAGGGAAAAGCCGGGCGAAAAGCGGCGGGCAACCAACAGCTGCAGGTTGTAGGCAAAGCGGTGCGCAAACTTGGGAAAGCTGTTGAGGGCCAGCTCGTTCTCACTGCGCCGTTTGGCCATGGACATAGACAGCAGCCCCACTGTGGTGAGGCTTACCGGTACGCTGTTGTCTTCCCGCTGATGGAAGATCCGGTATTTGAGGCTGCCGTTGAGCAACTGACGCAAACCCGAAGTACCGTCGGGCATGATGCCGGCAGCCTTGGTTCGGTTGAGGCCGATGTTCAGATCGTCCGTGATGCCGTACTCCGCTCCGATGAGGATGTCAGCGGCATTATCGAGCCCAAACAGGGTCTCGTAGCCTCCGTTGGCCCCGCCGATGTCGCCGAAGCGGTGGGTAATGCGCACGTCCAGCTTTCGTTTGGGCAGGGTCTCCACGGATTGGGAGTTGATCACCCGTCGGTCTTTAAAGGTTTGGTAGACCAGGCCGTCCTGGGCGTAGAGGGCAGGAGCCGACAGACCGGCAACCAGTAGGAATATCCAAAAACGCATGGGTTCAGGTGTTTACATCGAAAAATGGAATCCTTATTCCGGGTATCCGTTGTTGAGCCAGCATTGCATGAGCTCCAGTTCCTGGGGGGTGAGGTCGGCTTTTTGCGACTGGGGGTACACCTCCGGCCCCGGCGGCATCCCGAAAACGGGATCGTCCTTTTGATCGATGACGCGCACCCGTACCAGGCCGGCATCCAGAAAGGGCAGCAGGCCGGCATAAGTGGTATAATCACCCGGTACGCCCACACTGGCCCCGTCGTGGCAGCCCGAATAGGCGCAACTGGCATCGATAATGGGCTTGATATTCGTCTCATAGCGAGCTGCATCGGGCGGACAGGCTTCCGGCTCGGGCAGTTCATCGGTCGTGCAGCCGACTCCAAGGAACAGGGCCGCCAGTCCGATCAAGCTCACGGTCAAGGTTGTAATTGGGCGCATAGGTTGTATTTTTTTCGCGAAGGCAACTGACCGAAGCTCACCCAGATCCCTCGCAATACCTGCCGGCAAGCTAGCCCGATCTACTTTCCCATACCGGGATTCGAATGAAGAAATGCTCCGGGACATCTGGGTAACACGAAAAACTCATGTGGGTTTTTGGAACTTCTGCCAAAGGAACATCGCGAACGGCCAAAGGGTGCGCCGGCTTCTGCTTTCCGGTTGAACAATTTGCCCGATTGCAATGTATGCCTTAACGAAAAGGATCGACAAGTCGATCCCACAGCTATTTGCCAACAAAATCAAGAAAATAAGATCGATGTACCCTGTAGAGCTCACAGCCCCAATGGCTAAGGATCTGACCGAATTCGGATTCGAAAGTTTAACGACGCCGGAAGCCGTAAGCGAGGTTCTGGATACCCAGGAAGGTACCGTCATGGTGGTCGTCAATTCCGTATGTGGCTGCGCGGCGGCCAACGCCCGGCCGGGAGCCAAAATGGCCGTGCAACACGACAAGAAGCCCGATCGCATGGTGACGGTGTTTGCCGGTGTGGACGGCGAAGCTACGGCCAAAGCCCGCGAATACATGCTCCCCTATCCGCCTTCTTCGCCATCCATTGCACTGTTCAAGGACGGCGAGCTGGTTCACTTCCTGGAGCGCCACCATATCGAAGGCCGACCGGCCGAGGTCATTGCGCAAAACCTCAAGCTGGCTTTCGATCGCTATTGCTAACCCGCCACCTTTTTCGGCAGGCGACAGCCCGGCAGGCGAACCCCTTGCCGGGCTGTTTTCTTTCTACGCCCGGGCTTCCCTGGCCCGCTGCTACCCAAAAAACAACCTGAGGTGTTGACCTTCAGCCGTTCAGCGACCGGCCCAACCTCACCTTGCCCCGGGAAATTCGGTGAATTTCCCGGGTTACAACAGTAGGAACCTCAGGGAGCCAATCGAAGGATCTTCCATGCTCCTTCCGCTTGCCGCTCGTACACCAGACGGTCGTGGAGGCGGTTGCTGCGCCCCTGCCAAAACTCGACCCGGTCCGGTTGCAGGCGGTAACCGCCCCAGTTTTCGGGCAGCGGCAACACCTCATTTTCGGCATATTGGGCCTCCAACTCTTCGCGGCGGACTTCCAAAAATCGCCGGTCGGGAATGACCTGGCTCTGGGGGGAGGCCCAGGCGCCGATCTGGCTGCCCTTGGGCCGCTTCTGGAAATAGGCCCGGCTATCCGCTTCGCTCATGCGCTGCACACATCCTTCGATGCGCACCTGCCGGTGCAAATCCAGCCAGTTGAACACCAGGGCTGCATTCGGATTCTCGGCCAGCTCTCTGCCCTTTCGGCTCTGGTAGTTGGAATAAAAGTGAAAGGAGGATTCGTCCATGCCTTTCAGCAGGACCACCCGGGCACTGGGCCGGCCTTTGGCATCGGCTGTAGCCAGGATCATCGCGTTGGGCTCGGGCAGATCTTTGGCCAGGGCCAGCTTGAACCACACCTCAAACTGGCGAAAGGGATCTTCAAACACCTCGCCTTCCAGCAGGGGCTCGGATAAGTAGTCTTCTCGCAGCTCTTCTATGTTGACATTCATGTGCAGCGGCGTTTTTCTCGTCGGGGGATAACCAATACGCTAAATTAGTCGTATCCCGACAAATCGGATGCTAGAAGAGAAAGCCCCCTGCGAGCAACTTGTTCAAAAAAAAGAACCTCCTGGAATAATCAGGAGGCTGTACCATTAACAAAAACTATGAACAAACACATTCTTTGCCCTGACCTCAGAGCGAGCGTTGCATCGGTTTTGGAATTGAGGGGGCGGGACGAAAAGAGGGGAATCGAGAACAAACATACGCAAAGCCGGCGTATTCTGAAAGATTATTTTCCGAAGAGCGAAAAAAGCAAATAAAGCGCGTACCGCACAAGAATTGCGGCACGCGCTCCGGCCTATTCGGCCTGCACGAGTTGAGGATCTTCGGATTTGAATAAGCCGGATACCCAGGCCTTGATGCGGTAAGCCAGCCAGTACATCACGGGGACCACCACCAGAGTGAGGAAGGTAGCGAATACCAGGCCGTAAATGATCGTGAGCGCCAATGGCCCCCAAAAGGCCGCGTTGTCGCCGCCCACGAAAACCTGGGGATCCAGATCGGTAATGAGCGTAAAAAAGTTGAAGTTGAACCCGATGGCCAGGGGAATAAGCCCCAGAATGGTCGTAATGGCGGTGAGCAGTACCGGGCGCAGGCGCACCGAACCGGCTCCGATAATGGCCTCTCGCACATGAGAAGGCTTGAGTTCCATCATGTTGTCCTTCCCCTCGGCAATGCGCCTTCGCTTGACCAGGAGGTTGATGTAGTCAATGAGTACGATGGCATTGTTGACCACCACCCCGGCCAGGGAAATGATCCCCACCATGGTGAGCACAATGCTGATATCCATTCCGCTGATGACGTAGCCGAGGAAAACGCCTATGGTGCTGAACAGCACCGAAAGAATGATGATGAAGGGAGAGATCACGGAATTGAACTGTGCCACGATGATAATGAAAATGGAAAAGACCGCAATCAGGAAAGCCGTGTTGAGGAACTCCTGGTCTTCGGCCTGCTGCTGCTGCTGTCCGGTAAACTCGTAGGTGTAGCCGGCGGGCAAAGGGTATTGTTGCATGGCCTTGTCGATCTCGGACACGATCTCGTTGGCGTTGTATCCTTCCACCACATTGGAAAAGATGGTGATCACCCGGTCCAGGTTCTTGCGCTTGACGGCGCTGAAGGTGGAGCTATACTCCACGTCGGCTACAGCCGAAATAGGCACCTGATTGATGTTGCCGGTAGCAGGGCTGCGGAAGGTAATGCGCTGGTTGAGCAGGTTGTCCACATCATAGCGGTAGGACTCATCCAGGCGCACGAAAATGGGATATTCGTCTTCCCCGTCCTTGAACTTACTCACCTCCCGGCCGTACACGGCTGTCCGGATGGCATTGGCAATATCCATGGTAGACACTTCGTAGCGACGAGCCGCCTCCCGGTCGATATTGATGCGCAATTCCGGCTTGCCGATCTTCACGTCGGCCTGCAATTCTTCGATGCCGGGGATCTGATACCCGTTGATGAAGTTCACGACCTCCTCGGAGAGTTGGGCCAGCGTATTGATGTCCTCCCCCTGGATTTCCAGGTTGATGGGTTTGCCCTGGGCAGGACCATCGGCATTGCGGTCAACGGCGATCTTCACGCCCGGAATGCCGCGCACCGCTTCGCGGATCTCGTTCATGACCGTCCAGGTAGAGATGCCGTTGCGTTCCTGATAGGGAACGAATGACACCGTCAGGCGAGCCTTGTGGGGCGAAGCGCCCGGCTCGGGCGGCCGGTTCGGGTCGGAGGTGTTTTCGCCGATCTGGGAAAGCACGGCCTCCACGGCCACTTCGTAGGGCTCCAGGGTTTTCATCACCCGGCTCTCCAGCTCCCGCATGACCTTATTGGTGGCTTCAATATCGCTGCCGAGGGGCAGCTCCACAAAGGCATTGACGTAGAGCGGATCGGTCTCGGGAAAGAACTTCACCTTGGGCTGGTTGGCCACCAGCAACAGGGCCGCTACGATGAGCAGCAAGAAGGTACCCGAAAAGATCCAGCCCGGAATGGACAGCGCCCACCGGATAAATCGATCGTAGCCCTGCTCCAGAATGGGCAGAACCTGATTCTGGAAATAGAAGGCCGATGGCCGGAGCACGAAAAAGTTGAGCAGGGTAATGCCGAAGCCCAGTGCCGAGAGGTTGCCCAGCCAAAAGAGATCGATAGGCAGGGCCGCATTCAGCCCGTAGCCGAGCAGAGCGACAACCAGCAGGGCCCCCGACAGGATGAGAGCATTCTTGCGGCGACGCTTGCGCACAGCCGGGTCGTCGGCCCGTTCGTCTACCTTCATAAAGCGGCTGGTAAAGACCGGATTGATCACCAGGGCTACAAAGAGCGAAGACGTGAGCACCATGATGAGCGTGAGCGGCAGATACTGAAAAAAGCTGCCGCTGATCCCCGGCCAGAATGCCAGGGGCACGAAGGCCGCCAGCGTGGTGGCCGTAGAGGCGATGATGGGAAGCGCCACTTCCGAGGCGCCGTATTTGGCAGCATCCCAGGGGGAATAGCCATTTTGCATGTAGCGGTAAATATTTTCCACCACCACGATGGCGTTGTCCACCAACAGGCCCAGGGCCAGGATGAGCGAGAAGAGCACGACGATGTTCATGGTCGTACCGGTGAGCTGCAGGATGAGAATGCCCATCAGCATGGACAGCGGAATGGCAAGCCCCACAAACGAGGCATTGCGCAGCCCCAGGAAGAACAGCAGTACCAGCGTCACCAGGATCACCCCGGAGATAATGCTGTTCTCCAGATTGTTCACCTGATCGCGGGTGTTGACCGACTGATCGTTGAAGGTGCTGATCTTCAGGTCGGAGGGCAATTCGCCACGCGCCTCTTCCAGAATGACCTTGATCTTGTCCGAGGCATTGAGCAGGTTCTCGCCCTGCCGCTTGATCACATCCAGGGAAATGACCGGGAAGCCGTCCATCCGTGCGATGCTGGTCCGATCCTTAAAGCCGTAGGTCACCGTCGCAAAATCTTTCAGGTAGATCGGATTTTGCCGCTCGCTCTTTACGATCATGTTTTCCAGCTCCTTCACGTTCTCAAACTCCCCCACCACGCGGATAGCCCGGCGAAAGTCGTTCTTCACCAGTTCGCCGGCCGACATGGTCACGTTTTCCTGGGCAATGGCCTGCTGGATGTCGTTGAAGGAAACGAGCATGGACTCCATCTTGAGCACGTCCACATCCACCTTGACCTCCCGCTCCAGTGCTCCCTTGAGCTCCACTTTGGAGATCTCATCCACGGCCTCGATCTTGTCTTCCAGGTATTCGGCAAAATTGCGAAGCTGATCGTTGGTGTAATCGCCGGAAATATTGACGGTCATAATGGGCAGCTCCGACAGGTTGACGTCCAGCACCGTAGGTTCCCGGTCCAGGTCGGTGGGCAGCTCGCTCTTGGCCTTGTCAACGGCGTCTTTCACTTTCCGGACGGCCTCGTCGATATCCATATCACTTTCGAACTCGGCCGTGATCACCGAAAAGTCCTGGATGGAGGTCGAGCGGATGTCCTTGACCCGGTCTACGGATTGCAATTCCTTTTCAATGGGACGGGTGATGAGGTTCTCGATATCCTCAGCCGAGTTGCCGAAGTAAGGCGTGTTGACATAGACCGTGGGAAGAGAGACCTCCGGGAACTGCTCCTTCGGCATCGCATTGTATCCGCGCAGACCGAACAGCAGGACCATGAAGGTGAGCAGAAAAATGCTGGTGCCGTTGTCTACGGCAAAGGAGGTCAGCCAGAACTGGCGCAGCTCCGTCTTTTTATTTTGTTCAGCCATTGGTCGCTTGCGTTTTCACCCGAATGGGTTGTTGATCGGCCAGCCCGCGAGCGCCCTCCACAATGAGGGTCTCGCCCCCGGACAGTCCTTCGGTGATGATGATGTTGCCGCCGTAGCTGTCCCCGGTTTCCACGTACATTTTCCGGGCCAGGGCACTGCGTTCTCCCCGTTCCAGGACAAACACGTACTCCTTCCCGCTCACTTCCTGCTGAACCACCTCCAGAGGGACGATCACGACCTCTTTTTGCTCGGATTCCTTGATGAACATCACCGCCAGCAAGTTGGGCTTCAGCATGCCGTTGGTGTTGCGCACCCGGGCCTCGACCTTGAAGGTTCGGTTGGCGTTGTTGATGGTGCTGCCCACCAGACTGATCCGGGCCTGTTGTTCCTGATTGAGGGCCGGAAATTTCACCTTTACAGGCTCCCCTTTGCGCACCGCCCGCAGGTAGGTCTCCGGCACGGCCGCTTCCACTTTAAGGTTGTTGACATCCAACAATTGGACGATGGGGGCCCCAGGCGAGGCGTATTCCCCCTCCTTGGTCAGCTTGCGATCCACCACCCCACTAATCGGTGCATAGACCTTGGATTTGGCCAGCTGCAACCGCAGGGACTCGAGGTTTTTCTCCAGGCGCTCCTTGTTGTTCTTGGCTTCCAGAAACTGGATCTCCGAGCCAATATTCTGATCCCAAAGGCTCTTTTGCCGCTGGTAAACCGTTCGGGCCAGGTCCAGGGCCGTCTCGGCTTCTTCCAACTGCTTTTTGACCTGCTCCAGGTCCAACTCGGCTATGAGCTGCCCTTTGCGGACCGCATCGCCTTCTTCCACCCGCAAGCTGAGGATCCGGCCCGGAACCTCGGAGGTGACGTTGACTACTTTGTCGGACTGCACCGTGCCCTGGATTTCCACAAAGCGCACAAAATCGGAACGGGTCACCGTGTCGGTGGTCACCAGAGCCGCGTTGCGCAGGGCGCTGCCGGGGTCCAGGCTGTCGATCTCCAATTCCAGTTTCCGGATGGTGCGATTGAGTTCGGCCAGCTCCTGGCGCTTGCTCTCCAGCAGGCTGCGCTTACCCGCCAGATCCTCGGGCCACTCATCGGCCGGGGCCTGGCAGCCGACCAGCAGGAGGATTGCCATCAGGGTGGTGAAGAGGTATTTCGTCGTCATGGTCGATTCGTTGTGGTTTGGTGAACAGCCGGCTTCGGAAAGCCCGGTCCGGTCGGGTTATTTGCTTACCATCGCAGGGCGATGTCGAGATTCTGTTTGGCCAGTACCAGGTCGTAAAGCGCCTGCACGTAATTTTGCTGGGCGGAATACAGCCCCTGCTCCGCCTGGGTGACTTCCACGCTGCTGCCCACCCCTTCCCGGTACTTGATCTTGGTGGTCTCGAAAATGCGTTCGGCCAGATCCAGGTTTTCCTGCTCCCGCTGAAAGGTCTCAAAGGCTGTATTGTAATTGTTTCGGGCCACCCCTATTTCGAGATGTATAGCGCGGTACAGGTCGCGCTCCTGGACCTCCACCTGTGCTTTTTGCAGGCGGGCTCGTTCTACCTTGGCACTTTTCTCTAGACCGTCGAAGATCGGAACGCGAAGCTGCACGCCGAGTTGGGAGGAAGGGGCCCAGAACCCGTCCTGCAAGGTATTCCCCTGGTAGGATTGTTCCAACGTACCGAAAGCGCTCATCGACGGCCAGTAGCCCGACCGGTTGAGCTTGATGCGCAGGTCGTTGATTTGCAGCGACTGCTGCACGAGCTGATAATCCGGCCGGCGCAAGGGGTCGATCGGACCGGTCAGATCTTCCTGGGATGCATAGTCCAGCAGATCATCCAGGGTCTGATCGACCACCAGCGGCTGGTCCACCGGATAGCCCATCGCGTATTTGAGCCGCCGGATGGCACTTTCCTTCCGGCCTTCAAAGTTTTCGCGGGTGGTTCGGGTGCTGTTTAGCGACAGGATCTGCCGGTCCACGTCGAGTTGCTCGGCGAAACCGGCCTCGTACAGGGCCCGGGTCTCTGCCAACAGATCTTCCAGAACCGCCAGGTTGCTGTCCAGCACTTCCAGGCTCTGGTTGATGAGCAGGACGGGCAAGTAGGCTTCAACCACCGCCTTGTGTACGTCGCGACGGGCCACCTGATATTCCTGCCCGACCAGCGATTTGAACTGGCGGGCTGCTTTCAGCCCGACGAAATAGGAGGGGTCAAAGACCATCGCATCCATGCGAAGTCCGGCATTGAAATTGTTGCGCAGGAAAAAAGCTGCATTTTCAGGCACCTCTTCTCCGGGGGGCACGATTTGCTCCAAAGCATCGCGAAAGGCCTGAGGCAGGGGCTGTTGAGGTACGATGGCGTAGTAGGAGTATCCCACATCGCCATTCAGTTGGGGAATGCCGAAAGCTCGCTGTTCGATGATCTGCTGTTCGGCATCGGCGATCTTGATCTGCGCATTGCGAATGGCGGTGCTCTTTTCAAGCGCATAGTCAATAGCCTCCTGAAGAGTAAGCCGGTTGGCCTCGTCCTGGGCAAAGAGAAAGGTGAATCCTCCAAGGATCAAACTAATCGCCAATAGGCCTTTTCTGACATTCATGGATAGGTTGAGTTTACGTGGTTTTCGGGTCGTCGGGGTTTAGAGCCTCCTCCAGGTATTTGTCCAGCATCCGCCGCCCCTTATCCGATACAATACCGTGCAGGTGGTAGCTGATAAATTCCCGGTACAGCACTTCCAGGTTGTATTCCTCCGGCGGAAAAAGATCTTCATCGGCTACAAAAGAACTCTTGGCCACATACAGCTTGGCGACGATCTCGGGGTTCATGGGCCGACGGTACAAGCCCTGCTCCCGCCCCCACTTCAGATTCTGCAAGATGATCGAATAAATGTGCCGCTGCTGCAAGGCTTCCATGCTCTTCCAGGTCTCCCGGTAGTATTTCTGAAGGTCGTAGACCGTGGTAGGCGACAACTCCCGCAACACCCCCAATACGTACTTGGCAATCTGAAGGAGTTCTTCCATGGCATCCGAAGCCGCAGCCCGGATATCTGCCATCACCTGCTTTTCCTCGTGGATCTTTCGCTCGAAAATCTCATGGATCAGGTCCTGCTTGTTCTCTACGTACTGATACAGCGTCTTCTTGGAAATGCCCAGGTCCCGGGCAATATCCTCCATGGATACGCTCTTGATCCCGTAGCGCATGAAAAGCTGCCCGGCTTGTTGCAGTATGAGTTCTTTCTGGTTGATGTTTACCATAAAGCGCCTGCTTGGCCTTCGCAAAATTACGGCAAGAAAACACAGGAAACCACAGATAGTTTTAAAGTTTCCTGCGTTTTTTTCGTCCGAATTTCCTTTGCGCCCATGCCCGATGCCCCCAATTACAGGTGCCTTTAGCCAATGGAGAAAGAATGCGATTCACTCGTTTGCCCCGCAGAGCGAATCCCCTTTGGAAGCCTCGGCTCACGAATAGGAAATGGCGGTGCCATTCAGGCGGCAGGACGGCCGAAACGACGGCTGAGGTATCGGTTGGCCAGCAAAAAGAGGAGTCCGGAAACGATAAACACAATGCCCTTGACCAGTCGACTCAGGTCACTGTCGAAAAACCGGACGAGGATCAGGACCAATAGCAGCAACATGCCGAGATTGACGAGCCGGAGGCTTTCGCGCCGAACGCCTTCCAGGAGCCACTGGACCCCTACCAGCAGGATAAATCCATTGGCCAGCAGAGAGGCCCACAGCCGGGTATAGCTCTGATCCAGGAGAAGGATGGCGAGCACAACCAAGGGGAAGAAGGCCAGCAGGCGATGCCAAACCGGAAGGCGGTCTTTTGCCAGCCAAAGCTGCCATAGCCAGAGCCCGAGCAAAATCGCGAGGACGCCCGCCTGCAACAGAGACCACCAAAGCACAGGAGCGGCTTCCCACAGGGCCTTCGCGAAGGATACGGGCGGGAAGCCGAGGTCGAAGATGAGCAGAAAGGCCAGCAGCAACACACCCAGCTGCCCCCCCACCAGCAGGGGGCGCCACAGGAAACCCTGTTCGTTGAGCTTGCGCTTGAGCCCAAATAGGGCCAAAAGGGCCAGCCAAAGGCTGGTACCCCAGATCCAATACAAGGCTTGCTCGTTGGCCAGGCTAAAATACCAGCCCACCGGCAAACAGGCTACAAAGACCCAGGCCACCACCGTGAAAGCCAGCGCATCCCGACAGCGGAGCAGCATCTGGAGGATTCCCACCAGGGCAAAGGCCCAATACCAGGCGTTGGCAACTCCTTCGGCATACACAGCCCAAATGGCCAGGGCAATCCAGTAAAGGATCCCGGATACAGCTGCCGGAAAAAGAAAAAGCAATGGGATGCTGAGCAAGAGCCACAGGAAGAGAAAATCTTCCGCACTACCCAAAATATGGTACGTCTGGCTGATCAACGACAAGCAGACGGCCAGCATCAGCTGAAGAAAACCCGAAGCGGATTCTTCCCAGACGGCTTCCCCTCGCTTTCGAAAAAACACATAGGCGTAGATCAACTGCGCAACCACCAGCGGCAAAAAGCTGAAAAAAGTTCGCCAGGGCCGGCTCAGAGCATCCCAGTTGTAAGCGACCAACAGCACAATGCCGCCCCCGATGAGCAGCGTGGCCAGCAAGACCACTGCCAGGTTGCCGAAATAGCTCGCCCGGCTGGATTCCAGCCGTTCTTGCTGATAGTAATCGCGAATGACCCGGGCCTGTTGTTCGTCGATAAATCCCCGGGATGCCCATTCATCCAATTCATCGGTCAGCCAGCGAAGATGTTTTTCCAGTCGCATATGTCAAAGGCTTGCTGCGCCTAGCAGGCTCATACCCGGTTGCGTCAGAAATTCGTTTTGGATAAAAGCTCGTATTCCCAAAATCGAAAGTATGGACTCCTTGGGTATGCTGTTCCCCGGTCAAAATAGGGCCTTGTGCACGATTGCCAAAGTACTGATTTGGGTTTTTACCGTCCAGGCCCAGCCGCAAAAAAGCGGCAGCTTGTGGTATCCGGCGGACAGCCTAAGTACCAAACGCCTCGTCGCGGCCGGAAGCACCGGGCTGGCCCTTTACGGCGCAGCATCTGCCGGGCTGTATTATGCCTGGTACCGCAATTACGAGCTGGTGGGCTTCCATACGTTCAACGATTGGGGGCATTGGGAGCACATGGACAAATGGGGCCATGCATTCACAAATTACACCTACAGCTATCTGGCCTTCGGAGCCGCCCGCTGGACCGGTATGAAGCGTTCATCCGCCCTTTGGACCGCCGCCGGCATCAGCATGCTCCTGCAAAGTACGGTAGAAGTCATGGACGGGTTCTCGGGCGGGTGGGGATTTTCCTGGCCGGATATGGCCTTTAATGCGGTCGGTACAGCTCTTTTTGTGGGCCAGGAACTGTGGTGGCGGGAACAGCGCATCCGCATGAAGGTTTCCAACCGCTTTCCGGCCTACGATAGCAGCCCCCTGCCCGCCACATCGGGGGCAGGGAGCACCAGCCTGGCCGAGCGAGCCGGAGAATTGTACGGCTCTTCCCTGCCCGAACGCTTCCTGAAGGACTACAATGGCATGACCATCTGGTTTTCCCTCAACCCCGGCTCCTTTCGCCGAAACCGGCCGCTACTGCCCTGGCTGAATATCGCCTTCGGCCTGGGGGCGCACAACCTCTATGGAGCTCGAACCAACAGCTGGACGGGAGCCGCCGGCGAGCGGTACGATCTGCAGCGCACTCACCCCCGCTACCGGCAATTTTACCTGTCGCTGGACGTTGACCTGAGCCGCATCTCCACCCGAAGCGGCTTCCTGCGCTTTTTGCTGGGTGCGTTGAACTGGATCAAAATTCCGGCTCCGGCGCTGGCGTACGACAGCCGGGGGCGGTGGACCTTTCACCCGATCTACTGGTAATTGCCGCGCGATGCCGGTCTGCATCGCCGGCCAAGCTTCCACAGGGGGGGGATCAGGAGTAACCGATGTGGAAAAGTGCATCGCCCTGGCTGACCACGGTAGCATTGTTGTGCCCCACGATGTACCCGTCTCGCGCTGCGTAAAGGGTCACTTCGTGATTACCGAACGGGTCGTGAATGATGCCGAGCGGCTCCTCTGCCTGCACCTGATGGCCACTGGGCTTATACCATTGAAACATGCCCGCCCTCGGTGCGCGCATCCAACTGCTTTTCGGAAAGTGGTGAACGGGTTCCGGGGGCGGGGCGTCGTTCAGCATGTTCTGCGCTGCCAGAAAACGCTTCAAGCCGGCCAGGCCCTTGGCAATAGAGATTGCGTCGTAGCGAAGGTTTTCGCCCCCTTCAAAAACCAGAATGGGCTTGCCGGCCTCAAGGGCGGTTTTGCGCAGCGATTTGCGAAGCGCCGGTTTGGCGAGTAGAAAAGGAGCGCCAAACTGCTCGGCATAGGTCCTGCTGGGCGCATGGCCCCTGGAATAGCGGATCTGCGGATAATTGTAGGTCATGCCCCCTCCGGTATGCAGATCGATGCCCACATCCACCTGCGGAAGGATCTTCTTGGAAACGATCCGGGCCAGGCGCGAGGCCAGCGAACCTCTCGAATTGCCGGGGAAGCTCCGATTGATGTCCTTTCCGTCGGGCACCTCGCGGGTGAAGTTGATGAAGCCGTACACATTGAGAATGGGGACTGCGATCACCGAACCCCGCTGAAGACGGCTGAAAAGATCTTCGCTCAGCGCTCTTCGTATGATCTCCACCCCATTGACTTCGTCGCCGTGGACCCCTGCCAACAGCAGAACGGCCGGTCCGGATTCCAGCGCGCGAAACACCTCTACCTGCACCTGCACGGGATTGCCGGTAGGCAGCCGGCCTGCCGGAATCCGGACCTGTTCATGCCTCCCGGCCTCAATGGTCGTATTATGGATTTTCATGCGTTGCGTGCTTAGCGGTTCAGGGCGGCCGAACCTCTTCCCGCCCGAACCTTCTGCTCGACCAGCCGTATGATATGGCCGGCGACGTCCACCCCCGTTGCGGTTTCGATGCCCTCCAGCCCCGGGGAGGCGTTGACCTCCAGCACCAGCGGGCCCCGTTTGGAACGCAACAGGTCGACCCCGGCGACGTCCAGTCCCATGACCGAGACCGCCCGTACGACCAGGTCCTGCTCTTCGGGAGGCAGCACGATCGATTCGGCCCGGGCTCCCCGGTGCAGGTTGGATCTAAACTCGCCGCCCTGCGCAATTCGACGTATAGAGGCCACCACTTTCCCGCCCACCACAAGCGCACGGATGTCTTCTCCGGCTGCTTCCCGGACAAATTCCTGAAGCAAGATGCGGACCCTCAGGAGCTGAAAAGCCTCAACCGTCGAAAGCAACTGCCCCGGCGTCTCGGCCAGGATCACTCCGGCACCGTGGGTGCTTTCGAGCTGCTTGATCACCACGGGCAGCCCGCCCAGGCGATCGACGACCCGGTCCATGTCCGGATGCTGGCCCAACAAAAGGGTTCGCGGAACGGGAAGGCCGTACTGCTGAAGTCGCTGAAAACAGCGGAATTTGTCGCGGGCCCGCAGCAGCGCATCGGCCCGAGCCACGGTAAGCACACCGGCGCGCTCGAACTGTTCGATGACGGCCGCCCCATGGGGGGTTACCGAGGATCCGATGCGCGGAATAATGGCTTCTATGGGAAGCAATTCCTTGCCTTCGTGCAGGATGCGGAACTGCTCATCGGCGAGAACCAGATCGCAGGCCGTGTGATCGACGACCTGCATGTAATGACTTCTCTTTCGACCGGCCCGATACAAGCTTTGGGTAGAGTACAGCCCGGGGCCCCGCGATAAAATGGTGATGCGCATAAGGAATAAACATGGCGATGACGAAAGCGGGAAGGCCGTATGCGTCGCTTCCCGGCTTTTCGAAGATACACATTTTGAGGTTCAGGCCAACGAGAGGCCAGGGCGATTGCGTATCTTCCGCGGCACATACAGCAAGACATACACCTTACCCTTTGCAATCTTCACGCAACCATCCGCGGACCATTCGAGCCTGGGCCTTTTTTGACTGGGCCAATTCGGCCTTTGCCCTGGTGATCACCGTGGCCATTTTTCCCGCTTATTACATCGCCGTTACGGATGAGCAGATCCCCATTCTGGGCACCCAGCTCTCCAACAGCGCCTTGTATGCCTACGCCATATCGGCATCCTACCTCATAATTGCAGCTCTTTCCCCCCTGCTCTCCGGTATGGCGGATTACGGCGGTAAAAAGAAGACCTTTCTCAAGCTCTTCACCTATTTGGGCGGACTCAGTTGCCTGAGCCTTTTCCTCTTTCGCGAAAGCGATCAGGTATTTTTTGGTACCGGGGCCTTCATGCTCGGCATGATCGGCTTTGCAGGCGGTCTTGTGTTTTACAATGCCTACCTGCCGGAGATCGCCACGGAAGACCGCTTCGACCGGGTGAGCGCAAAGGGATTTGCCTACGGCTACTTCGGCAGCGTACTGCTGTTGATCGTCAACCTGGCCGTCATCCAGTTTCACGAAAGCCTGGGGCTGAGCGAAGGCCTGGCCACCCGTCTGGCCTTCATCATGGTAGGCCTTTGGTGGCTGGGGTTTTCCCAGATCCCCTTCCGCTATCTGCCCGATCAGGACGCCGCCAAACCGGATACCGATCTTTTAGCCAAGGGGATAGCCGAATTGCGAGGCGTTTGGTCCATGGCCCGGCAAATGCCCAACCTCAAGCGTTTTCTGATATCTTTCTTCTGCTACAGCGCAGGCGTACAAACCGTCATTTTCCTGGCCGCCACCTTTGCCGAAAAAGAACTGGCCTTTGAGACCGCCGAGTTGATCATCGTTATCCTGCTGCTGCAGATCCTTGCGATCGGCGGCGCCTATTTTTTCGCGCGCCTGTCCGATTGGCGGGGCAACAAGTTCTCCCTGCTCGCGATGTTGCTCATCTGGACCGCCGTCTGCCTGGTCGGTTATTTCGTGCGCACTGATCTCCAGTTTTATGCCCTGGCGGGCGCGGTCGGCCTGGTCATGGGGGGCATTCAATCGCTGTCGCGATCCACCTACTCCAAACTCCTGCCGCAAGGAACTGAAGACACTGCCTCTTTTTTCAGCTTTTACGATGTTCTGGAAAAGGTAGCTATCGTGCTGGGTACGTTCTGTTTCGGACTCATGGACCAGCTCACGGGAAGTATGCGGACCAGCATCCTGCTGCTCGCCCTTTTCTTCCTGGCCGGCCTGTTCATTTTGCTCCGCATTCGCATCGAGCCGTATAAAAGACCGGGCTAAGGGTTTGTCGGGACCTCGCTTCCTGAGCGACTGCGGCCCCTATTGCCCGACGGCCGGGCAGGATCTCATGCTGAACATGGCGCGTGGAGCGAGCAACGGCAACAAGGGGGGCCTTTTCCCCTACTCCGCTGGCGGGTGAACAAAAGCCACTCCGTTCAGGGGAATAGAGGGCAACGTACAATCTCAAAAGTAATGGAGGAGTGTTCCCCTATGCAGTCCACCACTCCCAAACTCAAACTTAACCCGGAAAATTCACCGAATTTTCCGCCCGAAGGCCGCACAAGGTTGAGCGTTTGCCGGCTCAATACTACGGGCGTTTGTTCGAGGGAGGGTGACCGAAATAGCGGCGAAAGCACCGGCTGAAGTAGGCTGAATCCGGATAACCACAACACCGGGCCACCTCGGAGACCGAAAGCCTGGTATCCCCCAACAATCGGCGGGCCTTTTCCATGCGCAGATCCAGCAAATATTGCATAGGCGTCTTACCGGTGCACCGTCGAAAGGTGCGCAAAAAATGATACTCCGACATCAGGGCGGCACGGGCTACATCGCGAACCCGAACCGGATGCTCGGCCAGGTGATCGTGCAGATAGGTGAGGCCCAGGAGAATCCGTTGGTGAAGTTCGTCCCGCGTGCCGGAGCGAAGCGCTTCAATTTTTTCCCGTTGGCCCCGGGCCTGCCGGATATGAGCGGCCAAGGCCAGGCTGAGTTGTATGAACAACTCTTCGACCTCGCATTCGCCCGGCATCGGATCCCGATGAAACGCCCGAAACCAACTGCCCAGGCCGGAACCCGATGCGGGATATACACCCGATGGCGCCTCGGCAGAGGATCCCGCCGGTAAAAGTTCTTTCAGCTGCTCGCCATCCACATACAGACAAATGCCTTGCACCGGACGGGCAGACGCAATGTGCACGAAAACCTCCTGACCGTGATTGACCAGAAGAAACTGATCGGGCCGAACGACGTATTCCCGCCCGTCCA
>CAZQSF010000009.1:0-33877 GCA_964595955.1 uncultured Saprospiraceae bacterium | reverse complement strand
CGTGCGCTCAAAGTTGGTGAAGCGGGAAAAATTGAGGCGATTGGTAGGGCAAGCCGGATCCACCAGGCGACGCATATCGTCCACCTCAAACCCTCCATTCCATTCTTTTTGTCGGATCAGCACTTGAAATTCGTTTTTACATCCTTCAATTTTGCATGGCATTAAATCCCTTTTTAGTGATCCGAACGATTATTTTCGATCTGGGCGGCGTCTTGGTCGACTGGGACCCACGCTACTTGTACCGGAAGCTTTTCGACTCGGAAGCAGAGATGGAATATTTCCTCACCCACGTCTGCAACCCGGCATGGAACATCCGGCAGGATGCCGGCCGCCCCATCGCGGAAGCCACCCGCGAACTCGCAGAGCAGCATCCCCAGTATCAAGAGCTCATACAGGCCTTTTACGGCAGATGGTCCGAAATGCTCGCCGGAGATATACCCGAAACCGTGAACCTGCTGGAAGCCCTGGCCGAACAGGATACCCATCGCCTGCTCGCGCTGACCAATTGGTCGCACGAAACCTTTCATTTTGCCGAGCAGCGCTTCGGCTGGCTGAGCCACTTCGAGGGCGTGGTGGTTTCCGGCCGGGAAAATATGGCCAAACCCGACCCGCGGATTTTTCACCTCCTGGCCGATCGCTACGGGATCTGCCCGGAAGAGTCCGTTTTTATTGACGACAATCCCTCGAATGTGCAAACAGCCGATCACCTGGGCTTTTCCACTGTGGCCTACCGGGATCCGGAGCAGCTGGAACAAGCCTTGTCCGCCAAACGCATCTTCATCAGCAGCGGTTAGGATATGTAAAAAATCCTTTGCATATTTCCGTAAACCCATATATCGTGGCGACGGGCGGCCTTGCAGGGCCTCTCGCGTCCGCAAGTCTCAATCCGAAAGCTTTTTCGGAATGAGCATAGATAAGCCGGACAGAAACTGCCATTACAGGCCCCCAAATCGACATCACCTGAGTCAGAGCCGAATTGCAGAAAAAGCTATTGTTTCCGTCTTTTCTGCGATCCGGACGATTCGTCAGAAGCCCTTGCGAACAGATTGTTCAGGTCGAACCGGAGTGCTTCCGCCATCAGATGATGCAAATAAGGCCCGGCCACGTCCTGTATTTGGCAAGGAAACAGGTCGCCAAAAGGGCCCTTGGCAGCCCAAAGGGTACTTCCTCGATGGCTTCAGATCCGGCCCTGAGCAGGCTCTCCACATCCCGACATCCCGGAACCGATGTATCGAAAGCAAGACAAACGGGCTTTCCCGGGCTATACTATGCGCTGAATGTTGCGCCAAAAAGTATCTTTAGGGGTGGTTAAATGTTGAGAAAATGTACTGGCAAAACGTACTATGGAGAAAACTCCTCCTCTGGGGGATGTTACTGACCTTTTTTTGTTACGACCACAAAACGACCGCACAAGAAGCTACCTATTTCAACCCCTCCCTCTTTCAGGGTTTGGAATGGCGATGTGTGGGGCCGTACCGTGGCGGGCGAAGCAATGCCGTGGCCGGCGTGCCGGGCAATCCGCTTTTATACTTTATGGGAAGCACCGGAGGTGGGCTTTGGAAGACCGAAGATGCCGGCCTGAACTGGACGAATATATCGGACGGCTTCTTCCAGTCGGGCTCGGTAGGTGCCATTGCCGTTGCGCCCTCCGACCCCAACATCATCTTTGTCGGCATGGGCGAACATGCCGTGCGCGGGGTGATGACCTCCCACGGCGACGGGATATACAAATCCGAGGACGGCGGCAAAACCTGGAAGCACATGGGCCTGCCCCATTCCCGCCATATTGCCGGCATTCAGATCCATCCCAAAGATCCCGATTGGGTGTATGTGGCCGTACAGGGAGCGCTGTACGGACCCAGCATAGAGCGCGGTGTGTATCGCTCCCGGGATGGGGGAATAAACTGGGAACGCATTCTGTATGTCAACCCCACGACGGGAGCCAGCGATGTCAGTATGGACATCCACAACCCGCGCATTCTCTACGCAGGGCTTTGGGACCATCAGCGCAAACCCTGGAAAATTCGAAGCGGAGGCCCGGGTTCGGGAATTTACAAATCTACGGATGGCGGCGACAATTGGGAGAAGCTGACCCAGGGCCTGCCGAACATTATGGGTAAAACAGCTGTAGCCGTATCGCCCGCCAATCCGGAGGTGGTGTATGCCGTGCTGGAAGCGGATCGTGGAGGCGTCTTCCGTTCGGACAACGGCGGAAAAAGCTGGCGGCAAACCAATAGCGAGCGGGTTACCATTGCAAGAGCCTGGTACTACATCGAACTGGTCCCCGATCCACAGAACGAGCACCACCTCTACGTCCTCAATGCGCCCCTGCTCCGGTCTATCGACGGCGGTAAAACTTTTGAGCCCGTTGCCAATCCCCACAGCGATCAGCACGACCTCTGGATCAACCCCGGGAATCCGGACAACATGATCCTCGCCAATGACGGCGGTGCCTGTATTACCTTCAACGGGGGGGCCAGCTGGAGTACTCAGGGCAATCAGCCCACGGCCCAGTTTTACCGCCTCAACGCGGATCGGCAGTTTCCCTACCACATCTACGGGGGCCAGCAGGACAATACGGCCATCGGACTGCCCACCCGAACCCATTCGGCCGGCATTACAGCACAGGACTGGTACACTACGGCCGGTGGGGAAAGTGCCTTCCTGGCTTTCGACCCCGACGATCCCAGGTTCGTTTTCGGCAACGATATTCAGGGATTCATGAGCGTTTTCGACCGGTCTACCGGACTCATTAAGCCCGTCATGGCCTACCCCTCCATCAATTTGGGAACTGCCCCGCGCGAAATGAAGTATCGCTTCAACTGGAACAGTCCGCTTGTGTCCGACCCCTTTGCGCCCCAAACGCTTTACCACGGGGCGCAAGTGGTATTGCGCAGCACCGACCAGGGCCAGCGTTGGGAAGCCATCAGCCCCGACCTCACCCGCAATGATTCCAGCCGGCAAGGTCCGGGTGGCGGCCCTTTTACCAACGAGGGCGCAGGGGGCGAAAACTACAACACCATCAGTTATCTGGCATGCTCCCCGCTTGAACAAGGCGTGATCTGGGTGGGCAGCGACGACGGATTGCTCCACCTCAGCCGAGACGGAGGAAAAACCTGGAAGGATATCAGCCCGCCGGGATTGCCCGAGGCCCTGATCAATGCCATCGAGCCGTCGCCGCATCGGGAAGGCGCAGCCTATGTGGTGGCCACCCGCTACAAGTTCGACGACCTTCAGCCCATGGTCTACTACACCCCGGATTACGGGCAAAGCTGGACCCGCCTGGACGGCGATCTGCCCAAGGATAATTTCGCGCGCGTTGTGCGGGAGGATAAAAAGCAGCCCGGCCTGCTTTACGCCGGTACCGAAGGCGGCCTGTACCTTTCTTTCGACCGGGGGAAGAACTGGCACGCCTTTCAGGCCAACCTGCCCGTAGTGCCCGTTACCGACCTGTTCTGTACCGATCACGACCTGGTGGCCGCCACCGCCGGCCGCTCGTTCTGGGTGCTCGATGACCTGAGCCCTCTGAGAACCCTGGCCCGCGAGGGGCAACCGCGGGAAGCTCACCTCTTTCCTTCGGCCCCGCAGGTGCGTTTCTGGGCGAATCTGCCGAAAGATCCTCCGGAAGGGATAGGCCAGAATCCGCCGAATGGGTTTCCCATTTCTTACTTTTTGCCGGAAAGCCTGGACTCGCAGGAGCTACTTCTCGAGATTGTGGACGAAGCGGGCACCCTGGTTCGTCGTTACTCCAACCTCCGGGATACCAGTTTCACCACCTATCCGGGAGGACCGCCCGAGCCATCCTATTTGCCGGCTCGCAAAGGCCTGAATCGCTTCTGGTGGGATTTGAGAAGGATGACCCTTCCCGATATCGAGGGCGTATTCACCCTGGGCGATTACCGGGGCAGTCATGTATCACCGGGGCGGTATACGGCCCGGCTCATCCTGGGTGAAGACACCCTGCGCGAAGACCTGGTGCTGAAGCCCCACCCCAAACTGCCCGCTTCCCGCGCCGACTACACCGAACAGGCCGACCACCTGGAGGCCGTCGAGGCCACGGCCCGGGAAATCGCCAACACCCTGAACGGGATGCGCACAGTGAAAAACCGGCTCAGCGGCCTCCAGGAGCAACTGGCGCAATATCCCAAAGAGAAAGAACTGGATAGCCGGGCTCAACTGCTGTGCGAGAAGTTGGAAGGATGGGAAAAATCGCTCATTCAAACCCGTCAGGCCACTTTCCAGGATGTGATCAATTACCCCAACCGCCTGCTGGCCGAACTCCTGTGGCTAAAAGGCCAGAGCGATACGATCGACCCCCGGATCACAGCCGGTGCCCGCGAGCGCCTCGCCGACCTGAAAAGCGAGTGGGAGTCTGCCAAACACAGCCTCCAACCTATTTTGGATGAACTCGGTGCCTTCAATGCCGCCTACAAAGCCAGGGAGCTGCCTGCTGTCATGATCCCCCAGGATTCCATCAGCCGTTTTGGCCCCTGAAAATTCGGAAAAGCGTATTTTTAGGCCCATCGAAAAAAATGACTGATGGAAGCTACGCAAAATAAGTCCACCCTACTGGACTGGCTGCTTTTTCTGGTGTCGACCGCCATTATGATCGCTCTGTTGCTTTATGCCGATGAGTGGTTCTGGCTGGCGATGCCGTTCTCTTTTACCTACTTCGCCAAAGCCCTGCGAGTCATCTAGACGTAAAAAGGAGGAACGGCATGCAGTCGTTCCTCCTTTTCGCATTCGGGCGCGCTTTTCCTTTTCATTTTTCAGGTGGAAAAGCGCTTGGGAAGCAAGCCGGCTATCAGCTCCGCGTCTTGATGGTACAACCGATGGCCTTGGTCGTCGAAGGATCCGGTTTTCGATTGCTTTCCAAGGCCTTTACGGCCTCTTCCACATAATTGACGGTTACGGCATCGGGATTTTGGGCACTGTCGTCTATAGCGCCGTGGTAGCGCAGCACCAGGTCTTTGTCGAGCAGAAAGATCTCGGGCGTGCGGGAAGCGCCATATTGGGGATACACCTTTTGCCCCTCATCAAAAAGGTATACAAAAGGATAATCCTTTTTCTCCGCCTGTTCTTTCATGGCCTCCATGCTGTCGCCGGGCTTGATCTCGGGATCGTTCGGCTGAATGGCAATAACCGGATAGCCCTTGGGCGCCATTTTCTCATGGAGCGCAATGATCCGCTCTTCGTATTTAATGGCGAAGGGGCAGGTGTTGCAGGTAAAGGTAACGATGTAACCCTTGGTCGCTTCGGGAAAGTCCTTGCTGAGCTGGTAGGATTTTCCATCCACGGCATTCACCAGGGTGAAATCAGGAGCTTTTTCTCCGATCTTCAGCACCTCTTCGATGACCGGTGGATTCGAACAGGCCAAGGAAACGCCCAGGCCGGTCAGCAGGATCAATGTGGCGAGCAGATTTTTTGTCATGGTAAAACGGTTTTTAAATTGAAGGATATCAGTATCGACATGCCCGATTCCCCGGTTAGTTTTCAGCAAAACCGGTCAGGGCTGATTCTAGATCTTCATAGCTGTCGAACGCATCGGGAAAAAATTGCTTTTGGGCTCCCCGATAAATGAGGGTGGCGGGAATCGCACCGCTCCATTCCGGGCTTACCTGGTCGATCCACTTGTTGTAGTCATCATCGAGCAGGGCAATTACCTGAGCCTGCAAGCGGCGCTTTTCCACAAACGGCAGCAGTTTGCTGTCTAACTCCTTGCCAAAATCCAGGCTGACCAGCAACACGCGCGTTTTGGCCTTGGACGCCCGTTTTTCCTTTTCCAATCGTTCGAAATAGGGGAGTTCCTTCACGCAGGGCTTACACCAGGTAGCCCAGAAGTTGACGACATAGGTCGTGTCATTGGTCCGGTTCAGCCAGGGTTTGAGTTGTTCGAAATCCGTGTATACCGGAAAGGGATAGCCTTCCTGGCCGGCGGTGTCCTCAGCGGCGGAGAGGGCTTCGGCAGACTGGCTGTTGGAAGAACAGGAAAACCCAAAGACAAATACAGCTAAAACGAGGGATAAGCGCATAGCGTTTCGGTTCTGAATGCCCTCCAAAAGTAAGATCTAAATGCAGGTCCGGTCGTTAAACAATCGTTAAACGAAACAGCTGAGTGTCCACAGAGTTGCTACCCTGTGGTTTATTTTTGCGAAACATTATTTTGCAAATCAAAGCTTCAGCCACACCAATGTTGACAACAGCGCCTTTTTTCCGTATATTGGATAAAACCCAAGTGCTATGAGAGAAGCTAAAAAAAGTACCGAGACGATTCAGATTGCCGTGGGCTTACTGGTTCTGCTCCTGTTTCTGGCCTTCCTGGGCGTTGTTTTATTCAATGCCGTTTTTGCCTAATTGAGGGTGTAATCCAGACCGAGTTTATCGAGAGCCGCCACAAATTCCTGACTGGCGCGAACGCCGCGTTCTTTAGCCAGCATGGGGATTTTCAGCCTGGATTCGCGGTCGTAGAAGTGCATCCGAAGGCGGTGCTTCCCTTCGTGATGACGGCATAGTTCGTCCAGTTGTTCCACCAGTTGCTGGGTGATGCGGTCCAGAGGTAGGCGAAGAGTAATGCTTTGGGTTCGCTCTTCGGCTATGCCCTCCAAGAGGCGCACATCCTTGGTGCGAAGTTCGACGCCCTCGCCCCGCCAGCTTTGCTGATACTGTGCCGTAAGGTATATGGCTTTTCCTTCCTCCAACAGATGCTTATGGCGCTGATAATCTTCGCCGAATAACTTGAACTCCAGGCTGCCGCCGTAGTCTTGCAGTTCGAAAATGCCCCAACCGTTGCCGTTTTTACTGATGCGATGGGTGGCCTTCACCAAGATGCCCGCTAGGTTCAGGCTGGGCGTATTCTGGTATTGATCCACTTTAGTCAGCGGGCAGGTAATGAAGTGGGCCACTTCGAGCTGGTAATCATCCAGCGGATGGCCGCTTATAAAAATCCCGGTCACCTCCTTTTCGCGTCGGAGTTTTTCAACCAGGCTCCAGGGGTGGCAGTCCGGCAAGGAAGGCTCCGGAATCATCACCTCATCGGACTCCCCGAAGAGGGACACCGCAGCCTGGGCTTTCTGCCCCTGATAGGCATTGCCGTATCGCAGGGCGTGCTCCATAGCCGTTTCGTACTTTTCGGAAGGTGCAAAATATTGTGCCCGGTGCGTATCGGCAAAACAATCGAACGCTCCGCCCAGCACGAGGCTTTCGAGTACTTTTTTGTTGATGGCGCGCAGGTTGCAGCGCCGCATCATATCGAAGAGGCTTAAATACAGCCCCCCTTCCTGTCGCTCGCGCAGCAACTCCTCCACCGGCCCCTCACCCACGCCGCGCAGGGCCGACAGGCCGAATCGGATATGCCCTTCTTCGTTGACCGAAAAATCGGAGACCGATTCATTGACGGAAGGCCCCAACACCTGAAGCCCCATCCGCTTACACTCGCGCAAGAAGAAGGTGATCTTGCTGATGTCGTTCTTGTTGTGGGTGAGCACGCTGGCCATGAATTCCGCCGGATAATGCGCCTTCAGGTAAGCCGTCTGAAAGGCCACAAAAGCGTAACAGGTGGAATGGGACTTATTGAAGGCGTAGGAAGCAAACGCTTCCCAGTCCTTCCAGACCTTATCCAGCACCTCCTTGGGGTGCCCGTTCTGCTGCCCACCCTCGATGAACTTGGGATAAAGCTCGTCGATGATGTGCTTCTTCTTTTTGCCCATGCCCTTGCGCAGCATATCGGCCTGGCCCTTGCTGAAGCCGGCCAGCTTCTGGCTCAGCAGCATCACCTGCTCCTGATACACCGTAATGCCGTAGGTGTCCTGCAGGAATTCTTCCATTTCGGGCAGGTCGTAGGTGATGGGCTCCCGGCCGTGCTTGCGCGCGATGAAATTGGGAATGTACTCCAGCGGGCCGGGCCGGTACAGAGCATTCATGGCAATGAGGTCCTCGAAGGCATTGGGCTTGAGCTCCTTCATGTACTTCTGCATGCCGGCGGATTCGTACTGGAAAATGCCGACCGTCTCTCCGCGCTGGAACAGCTCGTAGGTTTTCGCATCGTCCAGGGGGACCTCCTCCACATCCAGCCGGATGCCGCGGTTTTCCTCCACCATGCGCACGGCATCCTTGATGATGGTGAGAGTTTTGAGGCCCAGGAAGTCCATCTTGAGCAGGCCCGCCGCTTCGGCCACGGAGTTGTCGAACTGCGTGACGAGCATGTCCGAATCCTTCTCTGCCTTGACGGGAACGTACTTGGTGATCTCGTCGGGCGTGATCACTACCCCGCAGGCGTGAATGCCGGTGTTGCGCACCGAGCCCTCCAGCTTTTTGGCCGTGCGGATCATTTCGCCCACCCGATCCTGGCCTTCGGCCAACTTCCGGAACTGATAGGCTCGCTCCACGTCTTCGGTATTCATACTGCCCTTGAGCTTGGCATTGATATCTTCGGCCTCCAAGACCTTATTGAGCGTGGCCTTGAGATGCGAAGGAAAGGATTTGGCGACCCGGTCCACCTCCGGCAGGGGGATGTTCATCACCCGGCCCACATCGCGCAGGCTCAGCTTGGCCGCCATCGTGCCGTAGGTCACGATCTGAGCGACCTGATCGCGGCCGTATTTGTCGATCACGTAGTCGATCACCTTTTGCCGGCCCTCGTCGTCGAAGTCGATATCGATATCCGGCATGCTGACGCGTTCGGGATTGAGAAAGCGCTCGAACAGCAAGTCGTACTTGATGGGATCCACATTGGTGATGCCGATGCAATAGGCCACGGCCGATCCGGCGGCACTGCCCCGACCGGGCCCCACGCTTACGCCCATTTGCCGGGCGGTGTTCGTAAAATCCTGTACGATGAGAAAATAGCCCGGATAGCCCGACTGCGCGATGACGCTAAGTTCGAAGTCCAGGCGTTCCCGGATCTGTTCGGTGATCTCGCCGTATCGCTTTTTGGCTCCTTCATAGGTCAGGTGGCGGAGGTATTCGTCCTGCCCGGAGAAGCCCACGGGAATGGGAAAGGCCGGCAAAAGCACATCACGCGCCAACTCGAGGGTGTCCACCTTGTCATAAATCTCCATAGTGTGATCCATGGACGCGGGCACATCCTCGAAAAGGCGTTGCATCTCCGCCTTGGTCTTGAAATAAAAGTCGGGGCTGGGAAACTTAAACCGCTTTTCCTCTTCCAGCAGGCTATTGGTATTGATGCACAGGAGAATGTCGTGCGGGGTCCAGTCCTCTTCCTCCACGTAATGGGAATCGTTGGTGCAAATGGTCTTCAGCTCGTACTTGCGGGCAAATTCCAGCAATTTCTGATTGACATCCTCCTGGCTGACCCCCAGTCCGTCGATATTCTCAAGGCCCCGGTGCCGTTGCAGTTCGATGTAGAAATCCTCGCCGAACAGGTCGAGCCACCAGCGGAGCTTTTCTTCGGCCGCCTCGTGCTTGCCGTGCAGTATGGCCTGCGGGATCTCCGCCCCTATGCAGCAACTGGTGGCAATGAGCCCTTCGTGGTACTGCTCGATCAACTCCTTGTCGATACGGGGAAACTTGCTGTACAAGCCCTCGATATAGCCCAGGGAACACAGCTTGGACAGATTCTCATATCCCTTCTGGTTCTTGGCCAGCAGCAGCTGATGATAGCGAACATCCTGCTCGCCTTTCGAACGCAAGAACGATTTGCGATGCCGGTCCTCCACCAGGTAAAACTCACAGCCTACGATGGGCTTCAGATCGCGCTTGCGAGCCTCGGACACGAATTTAAAAGCGCCGAACATGTTGCCGTGGTCGGTGAGGGCTACGCCTTTCTGTCCGTCCTGCTTGGCTTTGTCCATCATCCGCTCGATGGAAGCCGCTCCGTCGAGCAGGGAATATTGGGTATGGCAATGTAGGTGAACGAAATCAGGCATATGCGACAGGCGATTGAACGGGTAAAAGCCGGCATTGAGGTCGATCAAAAATCCAACCAAATGTTTTCGATCAACCCGAATTCCAACAAATTCGTTCTAAAATACGAAGAATACAGGGGCTGCGCAGGTGTTTTTTTCCACAGCCTGTGAAAACGCGTTGCCTGAAGGGTTGCGAGCAGGAAACTCAGCACAGACCGGCCGGCTGCATCCGCCGGCTGAGGTCTTGCACCGTCTCGATGCGGGAAGCGTCTTCTTCGCTCAGGTAGACGCCCAGGTGGCGCTCCATGGTGCTGATGAGCAGGGCCAGGTCGAAGTCATCCAGCAGCAGGTCGTCTTTAAAGTGAGTGTAGGGATGCAGGCGGGCTTTGGGGATATCCAGCAGCCAGGCAATGAGTTCGGTCATGCGTTCGATGGGCAATACCATGGGGCAGTTCGTTAGTTGACATAGAATTCATGGTAATAAACGAAAGAGCCCCGGCAATCGCTGCAAGCGGGGAGAAAATGTTGGACGAGTTCGCCGGTTTCCGGGAGGAAGGGAGCCTCTCCATCTATGAAAATGCATTTCCCGGGGGCTAAAGCTCGTAATTGGGGCCCAGCTGCCCGGCCCGGTCCGAATAGAAGGCATTGATGACCGAAAGCACTTCATCGGGCTGGTCTACCATGGGAAAAAGGTCGAGGTCTTCCTCGGAGATATTCCCGGCCTTTTCAAAGACCGTTTCAGCCAGCCAGACGCGCAAGCCCTTCCAAAACTTCGCCCCGACCAATATGACCGGCACCGGGGTGATCTTGTGGGTTTGCACCAGGGTCAGCACCTCGAAGAGCTCGTCCAGGGTGCCGAAACCACCCGGGAGCACGACGAAGGCCTGAGCGTATTTGACGAACATGACCTTTCGCACGAAGAAATAGCGAAAAGAGATTGCCTTGTCCCAGTCTACGTATTGATTGTACCCCTGTTCGAAAGGAAGGTCGATATTGAGGCCCACGGATTTACCGCCTGCCAGGCTGGCTCCCTTGTTGCCGGCTTCCATAATACCCGGTCCTCCCCCGGTGATCACGCCGAAGCCTTCCTCGGTGAGCAAACGGGCTATCTCCTGGGCTTTCTTATAGTTCGGATGCTCGGGTTGGGTGCGGGCCGATCCGAAAATGGAGACACAGGGGCCGATGGCGTTCAGGCTCTCGAAACCTTCGACCAACTCGGAAATGACCTTGAACATCGTCCAGGAGTTCTCTCCCTTGAGTTCCCGGCCCCAGCTTTTCATCTGGTGTTTGGGTTGCAGTGGCACGTTGTTATCCACCATAAGTTTTTGTTTTGGCGTCTTCATGGCTTGGTTTTTCGCTTGAAAGCTATAGTCCACAAAAGGGCTTGCAAAGGATATACCGTCTGGCGAGTAAATAGTTTTCCTCAGGATGCGAGACGGCTGAGTGCCATCCAGGCCATCAGGCCCGATCCCACCTCCAGGCTGCCTTCGTCCACGTCGAAGGTATTGGTGTGGATGGGCGATGTGATGCCCCGGGCAGCATTGCCGGTACCCAGTCGATAAAAACAGGCCGGCATGACCTGAGAGTAGTAGGCGAAATCCTCCGCCGTCATGCGAATGGGCAGGTCCACGACCTGGGATGCCCCCAGATATGCCACGGCCCATTGTCGCGCTTTCCGGGTGAGCGGCTCATTGTTTTGCAAGGCCGGGTAGCCTACTTCAATGCGCAGTTCGGCCTTCCCCCCCATTCCCTCAGCCAGTTGATTCGCCAATTGCTGCATGCGTTTATGGGCCTCAAACCGCCATTCCTCATCAAACGTCCGGAAGGTACCCTTCAAATGGACGGCGTTTGGGATGACATTGGTCGCGCCTCCTTCGCTTTGAATGTGCCCGAAGGACAATACGCTGGGCGTATTGGGATTGGCATTTCGGCTCACAATCTGCTGCAGGGCCGTAAGCAGGTGGGCGCTGATAAGCACCGGATCGACGGTTTGATGGGGAAGAGCGGCATGCCCGCCACGCCCCTTCACCGTCAGGTACAACTCATCGGCTGAGGCCATGTAAGGCCCGGGGCGCAGGCCGATCTTACCCACTTCCAGGGGCGGATGGACGTGCTGGCCGAATATGGCCTCCGGCCTGGGATTTTCCAGCGCGCCCTCCTTGATCATAAGGGAGGCGCCACCCGGCAGTTTCTCCTCCGCCGGCTGAAAAAGCAGCTTGACGGTGCCGCCGAAGGATGCGCGCACCTCTTGAAGGATGCGGGACGCTCCCAGCAGGGAGGCGGTGTGCACGTCGTGGCCGCAGGCGTGCATGACCCCCTCCTTCCGGGACTTGTAAGGCACCTCGTTGGCCTCCTGTATGGGCAAAGCATCCATATCGGCGCGCAGAGCTACCACCCCTTCGCCCTTTTTTTCGCCCCGAATGAGTGCGACCACTCCGTTTTGGGCAATGCCATGCGTGTGGGCAATGCCCCAGTCGGCCAGCCGTTCAGCAATAAACCGACCCGTCAACTCTTCCTCATAGGAAAGCTCCGGGTTTTGATGCAAATGCCGTCGTATAGCCACGGTATCCGGGTGGTGGCGATTCGCCAGCCGTTGAATATCTTTTAGGAGTTGCTGCATAGTGCTTGCGTTGGTGCTAAGGTACAACAGTGCAGCCGGAGCTTTTGCTCAATACCCGCCCCTTCTACAACGGCTTGAAATGCACGGCAAGCCCACCGCCGGGAGCCAGGGGCACCTCCAGCACATCACCCCGCCTGACCGTTTGCTCGGCGATCTCTAAAGCCGTGGGTTGGGTTTCCCAGTGGGCATCCGGGCCGTCGGCGTACATTACAGCCACATAGGCTTCCCCTTCTGCGAGGAAGTCGAGGGAGAGCTTCAGCCGTCGGGGCACCTCCCCGGTGATCGCACCCAAAAACCAATCGCCGGTCGCTTTGTCGCGGCGGGCTACGGTAATGTATTCGCCAATCTCGCCTTCCAGCACCCGACTTTTACTCCAATCGACCCCTACGGCCCTGATGAATTCCATACCGGGCTGATTTTCCAGATGCTCGGGCAGGTCGGCCACCATCTGCAGGGGGCTGTAAAACACGACGTAGAGGGCCAGTTCATGGGCCAGGGTGTGCTTTACCCGATTCTCGGGCTTGAAGGGGTCCAGGCTCAGGTTGAACACCCCCGGCGTGTAGTCCATAGGCCCGGCCAACATGCGGGTAAAGGGCAGGATAAGCGTGTGTTCGGTGGGGTTGCCGCCTTCATCGCTCCAGGCGTTGAACTCTTGTCCGCGCATGCCCTCCCGGATCATCATGTTGGGCCAGGTGCGCCGGATGCCGGTCGCCTTGATGGGCTCGTGCGCATCGATCATGATGCCGTATTGGGCCGCCGTTTCCACAACCCGCCGATAGTGATTGACCATGTACTGTCCGTGATGGTACTCCCCCCTGGGAATGATGGGCCCCACATAGCCCGTTTTGACGGCGCGAATCCCCAGGTCGCGGTACAGCTGGAAAGCCGTATCCAATTGTTGATCGTAGGTGGTCACCGCAGCCGAGGTTTCGTGATGTCCGACGATTTCTACACCCTTCTCCCGGCCATAAGCAACGACCCCTTCCAGATCAAAATCGGGATAGGGGGTCACAAAATCGAACACGCCTTCGCGATCGTCGAATCCGATCCAGTGTTCCCATCCGGTATTCCAGCCCTCGATCAGCAGGGCCGGTATGCCGTTATCGGCACAAAAGTCGATGTAGCGTTTTGCGTTTTCCGTGGTTGCCCCGTGGCGCCCGCTGGCCATATCCCAGGTGGACTTCCCCAGATGCATCTCCCACCAGATGCCCATGTATTTCATAGGCTGTATCCAATCGGCGGTGTCGAGCCGGCTGGGCTCGTTGAGGTTGAGTATGAGGTTGGACTCAATGAGTGCACCGGCCCGCTCGGCTATTTGCAGCGTTCGCCAGGGGGAGGTGAGGGGAAGCGAGGCTTTGACCTTGCTGCCGTCTGCAGCGCCCACCAGTTCGCTTTCCAGCCGAAGCCGTTGGGTGTCTACCTTGAGGGTCATCCCCGCATAGTCGGTGAGAGCCGCTTCGTGAAAGCTGAGGTAGAGCCCGTCTGCTGTCTTCATGGTAACCGGCGTATTCACGGCGTTTTCGGGGATGTAGGTCTGTGCCAGGTTGGGGTGATTTCGCTTGGCCAGGGCATTGATCTGCGAAACGAGGGTTTGATTGTAGAGGTGTTCGTAAATATCCCAATCGCCGGGAATCCACCAGCAGCGGTGATCGCCGGTCAGCTGAAAGCGGCTGTGTTCGTCCATCAGTACGACCTCTTCGACCTCCTCCTGCTCGGGAAGGATATACCGAAAGGCCACGCCGTCGTCGTATGCCCGGAAATACCAGTGCCACTGCCGGTTGGGCGCCTGCTTCTCTTCCAGAATGAGGAGAAGCTCGTTGTAGTGGTTGCGCATCACGGCCGCCTCGCCCCAATGGGGTTCCCAGTCTTCCTCCAGGGTGTGGCGCTCGGCGTGGACCAGCCGAAACCCCTCCTTCATTTCAGGCCAGTTTCGAAACGTCAGGCCCAGAGTGGACGTATCGATCACAACCCGGCCGTCGTGCGCGACCCGGTAGGCGGGTTGCCCCTTTTCCGTAAGCAAAAAGGCCAGGTTTGTGCGGCCGTCCGGCGAGCGAACCTCCATAAAGGGGCCTTCCGAAGCGCAGGCACTCAGGACCAGAGCAAGAGAGACGTACAACAGACTGTTTTTGAGCATAGTGCAGGGATAAATAAGACCGGGCATTGAGATGCCCCAAGTAAAGTAACGAAAATAGGCAGGGGATGGGAAAAGCCCTGAGAAATTCCTATTTTCTCGGAATAAGCGCGCTGCATGAGGAAAACAAGCCCTTTCAGATCTTCCCGTTTCATCCTCGTTCTACTCTTCCTGCTGGCCGGCCCGAACCTCCTTTTGAACGAAGGACTAAAGGCACAGAACCCCAGGCCGAGCTATTACGACAAGGTCAGTATTCCCTTCACCTATCAGAACAATTTCATCATCGTATCGGTGGTTCTGCAAAAGCTCTTTCCACTGCAATTCATTTTCGACACCGGTGCGGAACACACCCTGATCACCAAACGCGAGATCACCGATCTCCTGCAAGTGGACTACCGGCGCAGCTTTCCGATCCGAGGCTCCGACCTCGACACCCAACTGGTGGCTTTTCTCGCTACGGGTATGTCGCTGCAGGTGGGTGAAATGAGCCTCAACAATCGCTCAGTCCTGGTGCTCGAGCGGGATGTTTTTCGCTTCGAGGACTTCGCCGGCATGGATATACACGGCATCCTCGGTGCGGACATCTTCTGGCCATATGTGGTGAAGATCGACTACAGGCGCCAGGTGATCACCCTGGTCAACCCCAGTCGCTTCAAGCCGAGCCGGAAATACACGGCGCATCCCCTGGAGGTTTACCGGAATAAACCCTACCTGGAGGCCGACATTCACCTGGCCAACGATTCGCTGGTGAAGAGCAAACTGCTGCTGGACACGGGGGCCAGCCTGGGCTTGCTGCTCTACACCGACACCCACCCCAGCATACAGGTGCCGGAAAACGCCTTGGAAAGCAACATAGGCTGGGGACTGGGCGGCTACCTGAAGGGCTTTTTGGGGCGGGTAGACCGGTTCGAGATCGAAGACTACGGCCTGCCAGGCGTCATTACCAACTACCAGCAACTTCCCACCGATGTGGACAGCAGCTTTCGCAATGCGCGAAACGGCATTGTTGGGAATGTGTTGCTCAGCCGCTTTACCGTGGTGATCGACTATTTTCGCGAACAGCTCTACCTCAAACCCACCCGAAAATGGAAAAAGAAGTTCACCTATGACCGGAGCGGCCTGGTGATCGTGGCCGGTGGGCCCGAGTTGAACCAGTACACCGTATTTTATATCTTGGATGGCAGCCCGGCCGACCGGGCCGGTGTCCGGATCGGAGACCGGATCCTCAAGATTAACGGCATCGGTACCCGTTCGCTCGATATCGACAGCATCTACCGCCGCCTTCGCAAACGGATAGGCAAGCGCATCAAACTCAAGCTGGAAAGAGAAGGTGAGGAGATCAAAGTCGTCTTTTACCTGGAAAAGCTTATCTGAAGGCATGCGATGGAAGCCCTTTCCCTTCCAATATCAGCTGAACCGGGCCGATTGCGGCCCGGCTTGCCTCCACATGATCGCCCGTTGGTACGGTGCCGGGAAGACGGACCTTCGGTGGATCCGGGACCTCGTAGAGCCGGCTCAGGACGGAGCGTCCCTCCACGATCTGGCTCGCGCTGCCGGGCAGATGGGCTTCGATCATTTCAGCGGCCAGTTTGCCCCGTACTCAGGTCCGGCGGGACCTGGGCTCGACCAACTGCCCCTGCCCTGCCTCTTGCATTGGGAAAATCACCATTTCGTGGTCTTGTATCGCCACCGAAGAGGCCAGTGGTGGATCGCCGATCCGGCTCAGGGGAAATACCGGTTGAATACCTCCGAACTGGATCGCGCCTGGAAGAGCCGGGCCGCCCTGCTGCTGGAACCCACCCGGGAGCTCCATGCCCCGAAAGGCCGCGGCCTCGCGACAGGGAAGAGGCAGAACTGGAGAGACCTCATCCGGCCCCATCGCGAGCTGCTGGGTCAGCTCGCACTGGGCGTCCTCCTGGCCGGTGCTCTCGAACTCGCCCTTCCCTTCCTCACACGAGCCTTGGTGGACAAGGGAATCGAGCGCGCCGACTTGTCCTTTATTTACCTGGTGATCCTGGCCCAGCTCGCCCTGTTTTCCGGAATGCTCTTTATTCAAATCTTGCAAAACTGGGTGATGCTCCATATGGGTACCCGAATCCACGCCCGGCTCCTTGGCGAATACCTGGATCACCTGCTGCAACTGCCGCTCAAAACCTTTCGGAGCAAGGCCACAGGCGATTTTCTGCAACGCATTGAAGACCAGGACCGCATCGAGCGGTTTCTCACCCAAACGCTCGTGGGAGCTGCCTTTTCCTTTTTTTCGTTGGGCATCCTGTCCATGGCCCTTGCCTTTTTTGACATGCGCTTGCTCGCCATCTTTTTAGCCGGATCTGCGCTCTATTTGCTATGGGTAGGTCTGTTCATGCCCCGGCGGATGGTGCTCGATCATCGGCGTTTCGCTCAACTCGGCGACCATCACCATGTAATTCTCGAATTGTTGAACGGCTTCACCGACATCAAGCTGAACCGGAGCGCCGACCACCACACCCAGCGCTGGGGACGGATCTACTATGGCATTTTCGGTACCCGGCAACGCCTGCTGAGCCTGAGCCAATGGCAGGATATCGGCGGTGCCTTTCTCAATCACGCCAAAGATCTGCTCATCCTGCTGGTAGCCGCTCTGGCGGTTATGCGCCAGGAAATGAGCCTCGGTGCCCTCCTGGCCGTACAGTTCATTCTGGGGCAGGCCCACCTGTCGCTGCAGCAGACCGGGACCTTCCTCCGGCTGGCCCAGGATGCCCGCCTCAGCTTCCGGCGACTGAACGACATTTTACAGGAGCCCATTGAAGGCGGGGGAAGGCTTCGGCCGCAAGCCGGCGAACTCCAGCAGGATATCCACCTGGAGGAGGTGTCTTTTCGCTACCGCCCCGGCCAGCCCAAGGTTCTACGCCGGCTGAGCGCTACCATTCCCTTTGGAAAGATCACCGCCCTGGTCGGTCCCAGCGGAAGCGGTAAAACCACCCTCTTGCACTTGCTTCTGGGGCTCCATACACCTACCGGTGGCCGAATCCGCATCGGCTCTTACCCGCTCGGGGAAGTGGCCCCCGACGCCTGGCGCAGCCGCTGCGCTGCCGTACTGCAGGACGGTCACCTTTTTGAGGATACGCTGGAGCAGAACATCGTCGAGGGGAACGGGCCGCCCCAAACCGAGCGACTGATCCAGGCAGCCCGAATGGCCCAATTGCTCGACGACATCCGGGAATGGCCGCTGGGCTTCAAAACACCGGTCTTCCGGAACCTGAGCCAGGGCCAGCGCCAACGCGTCCTACTGGCCAGGGCCTTCTACAAAGCCCCCCTGTTCCTGTTCTGGGACGAGGCGACCAATGCCCTGGATGCACAGACCGAAACCCGCCTGTGGAAAGAAGTTCGCCAGGGGGAGCCGGATCAAACCCTCGTATTCGCAGCTCACCGGCTCAGCACGGTCCGGCAAGCGGATCACATCCTGCTTCTGCACGAGGGGCGCATCGCTGAGCAGGGCGACCACAGGCAACTGCTGGCCCGAAGAGGGTTGTACTATCAGTTGGTGAAAACCCAGACGGACCGTACCTTATTTCCTCCTAGGAAAGACTGAATGCGACCATCCATGCCCCGACCGAGCCCAGCACGGGAAGAACGAAGTATACAGGAGGTGTTGGACCAACGACCTGCACCCTGGCTACGACGCAGCATGTGGTGGGTCTTTTTAGGACTGGTGCTGCTGGCTCTGGCAGCCTTTTTGATCCCTTTACCCCGGGTGATTCGCCTACCGGTGGTGGTGTATCTCCAGCCGCCGCCTCAGCCGCTCCGCACGGCCGTGGCCGGTCAGGTGGGAGAAATACGGGTCCGCCCTCCTTGCCCGGTTGAAGAGGGGCAAATCCTGTTGTCCGTAGCGTACCAAGGGCCGACCGGCTGGATGGACAGCCTGGAAAGCCGCCTCCAGACCTTGCTGGCTTCGAAGCGCGCTGTCCTGCCGCTACCCATCCCGGCTGCCCTTCCGCCTGAACTCACCGCGGAAGCCCATGTACTGCATGAGCACGTCTTTGCCTATCGAACCCGGATGGCCGATCGCGAAGGCCTGCTGGCCGCCGAGGCCCTTGCCATGCGCCGCAAGGCCCTGCGCAAAAAAATGGGTGCGCTGGAGGAACAGCAGTCCGCGCTGCAAAAAGAACGGGACATCGCTGAAAAGCGCCTTGCCAACCTCGAGCAACTCTTCGAACGGGGAGCAGTGAGTGACCTGGATGTCGATGCCGCCCGGCTTGTCTTTTTTCAGTACCAGCGTCGAGTCCAGGAGCTGGCCAACGACAGGGCCGAACTGGACCTGCAGTTCGAGCAGCTGCAAAACACAGCAGCCAGGCAGTCGCTTCAGCAGGAGATCGGACTTCAGCAAGAGCGGCAGGCAATGCGCCGGCAGGCCGATGAACTGCTGAAAAAGTTGCGCCGCTGGAAAGCCAGACACTTCCTGACCGCGCCTTCGGAAGGCGTGCTGGAAGAAGCCCTGCCGATACGGACGGGGCGTTTCGTGCCTGCGGAAACGGTCGTTTACTACCTACACAGCCAAAGCGATTCGGGCTATGCCGAAGGCTTGCTGCCCGAAGAAGACCTCAAAGCGTTGCACCCGGGATTGCCGGCCAGTATTCGGCTGCATGCCTATCCACATCGAACGCACGGTGCGCTCAGGGGGCGTTTGAGCTGGATCTCCCCTCAGATAAGCCCGCTACCGGATGGCCAAAAGGCCGGCTACCGGCTGCGCATCGCCCTGGATGCGCAGCCCGGAGCCTCCCTTCCCGCCTCTGCTGCCGTTCTTTCAGGGCAGGCCCGGCTGGACCTGGGGAAGCAAACGCTTTGGCGTCAATGGTTCTCGGGTCCCCTCTTCGACTGAGAAAATCCAGAAGATCTCACAATATGCTTGGGTGAAAATGTTTTAACTCGTATCTTTGCACCCGCTTTAAATTCTAAGAGCCACACAACCATACGAGATGTACGCCATTGTAACCATCGCTGGTCAGCAGTTCAAAGTCGAGGAAGGGCAAGAGCTCTTCGTCCACCAGCTCGATGCTCAGGCAGGCGATTCCGTCAAGTTTACGGACATTCACCTGCTGGATCGCGACGGCGCCGTTTCCGTGGGCAAACCCTTTGTGAAAGCACAGGTCGAAGCCACGGTGATCGAGCACCTGAAAGGCGACAAAGTCATTGTATTCAAAAAGAAACGCCGCAAAGGATACCGCGTCAAAAACGGTCATCGCCAGCGTTTCTCAAAGATCAAAATCGATGCCATCAAGGGTTAGGCCCGTGGCTACACCAGTAAAGCAAAGAAAACATGGCACACAAGAAAGGGGTAGGTAGTACCGATAACGGCCGCGACAGTAAAAGCAAACGACTTGGCGTCAAACTGTTCGGCGGCCAGCAGGCCAAGGCCGGCAATATTATCGTGCGTCAGCGCGGCACCAAATTTCACGCTGGCGAAAATGTATACATGGGCAAAGACTTTACCCTTCACGCCGCTGTGGACGGTACGGTCTCCTATGTGAAGCGCAAGCACAACCGCACTTTCGTGCGCATTAATACGCTGGGTGAAACGGCCGTAGTGGAGCCCCCCACCAAGCCAAAGCCGGAAAAACCTCCTCAAACGACCGAACCGGTGACACCTCCGAAAGCAGAGGAGAGTCCCGAGGTAAAGCCCGGGGACAAAAAGGACGAACCGGCAACAAAGCCCGAGAAAATCACACTTCCTTCCGGGAAAAAGATTAAATTTAACGACCTGAAGATCATTGAAGGCGTTGGGCCCAAGATCGAAGGGCTATTGAACGATGCGGGTTTTGACAGCTGGGAATCCGTAGCTCAGGCCGATCTGGAAAAACTCCAGGCCGTTCTCGACGAGGCGGGCAGCCGTTACCGCATGCACGATCCCGGAACCTGGGCTCAGCAGGCTCAACTGGCCGCCGACGGCAAATGGGAAGAGCTGGAAGAACTACAGGATCGCCTGAAAGGCGGACGAGAAGAAAAGTAGTAAGCCAAGGCGTTTCCTTCAAGAATTAGTTTTCATAGCTTTATTGTACGGGCCCTGTTCACATTTGGACAGGGCTTTTTTTATGGAATGCGGGCCATGGTATCATTCAATAACCATCCCTGTTCTCCGTTGGGAAGGCTCACTTTCCACCAGTTTTCCAGGCTGTCCTGCAAGCGAACCGTGGTCCCTTCGTGAAGCGTTTTCGCCCGTGCGCTTTCCGGATCGGGCGCGACCCGCATTTCGGCCTCGGCCGTCATGACCACAGCCAGTCCGGGATCCACATCCCAACTGTGCCGGCTCCAGGCAAGCCCCAGCATGAGCAGGCCGAGTCCGAGCGCAATGCCGGGGCCTAACAAACGGGGCGAACGATCGAGCCCGAGCCGGTCCCTTGCAAGCAGGGCGACTGCCGCCAGCCAGGCCCCAAGGCCCAGGGCGGCCCACAGCCAGGCCGGTGCCATTAAATACAGCTGTTTCCACCAGGCGAAGAGGAAAAAGGGCCTCAGGGGAATGATCTGATCCCGAAGTCCTTCCTGTACCAAAGCGAGGTTGTGGGCAATGGCCTGGTCGGTGGGCCTCAGGTGACGGGCTTTTTGAAAATAGAGTACTGCCGGCCCCGTTTTACCCAGCCGATAGGCCGTGTTACCCATGTTGTAAAATAGCGAAGCGGACCGGTACCCCGCTTGTTCGAGCGCCCGGTATTCGTCCCAGGCCTCTTCATAGGCACCGCGCACATAGGCCGCACCCGCGGCCTTCCATTGGGTTTCTGCCGGTTGAGCTGAAGCGCTTACACTAATCATCGCGATCGGTACCCACAGCAGAAGTACCTGCTTCTGGAGGCTGGTCATCCGTTCGATCTTCATCTTCATAAGTTTCATTCTCCTTGGATTCAGGTTCGCGCGAACGCGGCGGGCCAAACAACTCGGCAAATGCCTTCGGCCGGCTTGGGAAATACCACTGCGGATGCACCGCACCGGTGGGCCGCGGCAAGGGACTCATCTGGCCTTTCGGCGCATCCAGGAATACGATGCGTTCCACGTCCTTATTGGAAAAATATACAACCTGTTCACTGCAGTCCACGGTGTTCACGCCGATATAGGCATTTTGTTCGTCCAGGGCATAGTATTTGGAGGATGCGTTGCCCACCACATTCATTTTTCGAACTTCGCCTTCCTGGAAGTGAGCCGTGATGTTCCGGCCCTTTATTTCGTTGAAAAACAGCTCCTCGGGGGTATTCAGGATGAGCGCATTCTGACGCAGGAAGATCTTGTCGATCTCCTGATTGCCGAGTTGCACCAGCAGGGTATCGGCCAAAAACTGGCTGGTATCCGACCACATGACCGGATCGCGAAACATGCGGAAAAGGGAATCCTGGGTGCTGTAGGCCAGCGAATCGCAAAGCCCCTGCAAATCGGATTTGAACAGGCGCACATCCCGGTAGGCAAACAGCAAGCGACTGCTGTCCGAGTCGAGCGAATCGGTTCGCACCGACACCAGGGTATCGGCGGCCATATACAGCGAATCGCCCTCGATCAATGTGGTCAGATAAGGACGCGAAGGCAGTTTGCTGTACGCCTTCAGGTAGCCGTCCGTGCGCCGGTACAAAGCGGTGTCGCAGTGCACGCTCAGCTGGGCAGACGTGTCCTGCCAGATCACCTGCCCGGAGGCGATGCCCATACCGCTGTATTCGTCGAAATCCACCTGGTCGGCATACATGAGATTGGGCGGATCGCTCACGACCGTCCGCCCCCGGGTAGCGTACGACTCTTTTCGGGCGTTGTAGCGGATCTCTTCCGCTTCGATGAGTTGCTTTTCGTCCTCCACTTGCGCCCGTCCGATGAGCACGGTCTCTTCCGTGCGCTCGTTGTATACTATGCGGTCGGCCGTGGCCTGACGCTCCCGTTCGTTGAACCAGGCATTTCCGTCCAGGGTATAGGTGGTCGCCTGTCCGTCGTAGCGTATCGTATCGGCAGCGGCTTGCTGGTCGCCCCGCGTAAATTCGGCCCGGTCCCAGAAGGCGGCCCGTTCCTGCTCGGTATCGTAAAAGCCGGCTTCGCAGTAAATGACGCTGCTGTCGTTGGTAATGCGGGTAGGCCCCAGAAAGGTGACGACCTTGGTTTCGGTTTCAAATTGCAGGGTGTCGGCCCGAAGGTTGAACTTGGGATCGATAACCACGACGCTGTCTTTGAAGAAGATCGTTTTTTCGTTCACATAGTAATAGCCGCGCTTGCTGCTGAGCTGAGATTCACCGTTGAACAGGGTCGCCCCCGTGGTGTAGGTAGCGATCTTGGTATTGAGGTCGTAATCCAGGCGATCGGTGAACAGCTGCTGCTGACCATTTACCAATACCACCTCCCCGAAGAGCTGCGCGAGCCCCTCCTCGCTGTCGTACACCAGGGAATCGGAGAAGGCCGTGACCGAATCGCCCTGTTGGATGATCACGTTCCGCATGGCCCGCACATAGGTCTCATTGCGGATGTAGGCCGAATCGCAATACATGTAAATGCTGTCCTGCCGAAGCTCTACCTGGCCCACCAGGCGCTGTTCTACCAGGTCGGGACCTCGCTGCACGTATTCCAACAGGTCGGCATAGTCCACCTCTACCCGTTTTCCGCCCAGCGTATCCGGCTCACTGTCGGCCTGCTGGGCACTGACCAGTCCGATGCCGGCCAGGAGCAAACCGATTGTCAGTCTCCATTTTAATGCGATCATCATCATCCGTTGGATTCCACATTGCTAACGGTTTTAGCCAGTGGATAGCTGTTTGCCCGGGTGGGTTTTAACGCCCTGGAAACATTTGGCGGGCTATCCGCTCCCCCAGTTGGCTTCCCAGGGTGATGCCCATACCACTGAGGCGAACCGCTGTAAAAAGCCCGGGCTGTACTTCCTTCACCAGGGGTTCTTTCCGGGGGCCCACGCCCAGGATGCCGCTCCAGCAGTGCTCGGGCTCCACCTGAAGGCCGGGAGCCAGCACCTCCTTTAAAAAGCGATCCAGGGCCTCCCGTATCCCGGAATGATTGCCGAACTCGTCCGTGCGTTCGCCGTCGGGATCCAGGTCCCGGGCGCCGCCCAGCAGGATGCGGTCGCCGACATTGCGAAAATAGATGTATCCCTGCCGGTAGTGGAAACACCCACGCCAGGGCAAACCGCCGGGCACGGGCCGGGTCAAAAGCACCTGGTTCCGGGCCGGTTGAAGTTCCAGCCCGGGGAGCAAACGGGCCGCAAAACCGTTGTTTGCGACCAAGACCCTGGCTGCCCACAGCGGACGCTCAGCCCGGCATACCAGCTCATATCCCCCCTGTGTAGCCCGCCAATCCAGGACCTCCAAGCCGTTCAGCAACTGCACGCCCTGCTTCCGGGCGAGAGCACAAAGGGCAGCCATCAGCCGACCGGGATGCAGCTGGCCTTCCACCCGGTTGTAGATCAGGTGCTCTACACCGGAAAAGCCAAACGAGGCCAGGCGATCGTCGGCCCGAACAAACGTCTCCTTCAGGCCGGTGATCGGTTGAAGTCGTTCGTTGAATTCGTCCAGATGGGCCATACAACGCGCATAGGCCTCGGCATCCGCGGGGCCGAAGAGTTCGTACCCGCCTTCGAGTTGCAGGGAAATAGCCGAGTCGTCCAGGCGCCGGCGGAGGTGCTGCAATCCGTTCCAGCGATCTTCCACCAACCGCCAACTGGCCGTTGCGCCCATGTGGTCTGTGTCGGCCAGCAATTCCGTCATACTCCCGAAACAGGCAAAACCGGCATTTCGGGTGCTCGCCCCGCGGGGCCAGGCCCCGCGTTCCAAAACGGCAATGCGAAGCCCGGGCTTTCGCTCCAAGGCCGAGATCGCCGCCGACAGTCCCACCAGGCCGCCGCCAATGACGGCCAGATCAAACCGGTGAGGGAACACATCCCGCTCCCAGGGGCTCCAGGCCGGCGAGGCCGGTGGCGTCGAATCGAGCTTTTGCATGAAAGGCAAAGATAGTACGCCCGGATTTTTATGCGGTTCAAACGATCATTCCGTTTCAGGAATAAAAAGCCACATGGCGATTTTATTTCTGTAGCGGCATTCCGGGCTTTGGGGAATACACGGCCTTTTCTTACGGAGCCTTCCTTTGGCGAGTACCCGCGAATGCTGCCGGAGCAGGTCATCTGCCCTACCCTGCTTTGCCTATCTTTGGCGCAAAAACAAATCCATGATCCAACGCATTCAAACCCTATTCCTCTTGCTGGCTGCCGGGGGCGGCGTGGGAGCCCTGCTGCTGCCCTATGCCAAAGTGCAGGGCGATGGTAAAGAGGCGGGCATCCTGGCCGACGGCCTGTTCGACGCTCAGGACCACATCGCCTTGCTGGTACTCTTTGGCCTGGCGGCCGCGATAGCTCTGATCGCTATATTCCTCTTCAAAAACCGCCCTCTGCAAATGACCTTTTGCTGGATAGACGTGCTCATTTTTGTGGGCGGGCTGGGCTTTGGCGCCTACCTGCTCTACGAGGCCGGAGGGTTTGAAGAGCCTCTGCTCTGGGGCTTTGGCCTGCTCCCTCCCCTGCTGGGCATTGTATTTGCCCTGCTGGCCCGCAACTACATCCATCGCGATCACAAATTGGTGCGCTCCATGGATCGCCTGCGCTGAGACGAAGAAAGGCTGCCGGAAGTTTCCGGCAGCCTTTCCCGATAAGCATTTGCGGGCAAGGTTTAGCTGTCGCTGTCCACATTCGGGTCTTTCTTCGCCGAATAGTTGAGTTTCAGCTGGCCCGCTTTGCGCAAGGCCGTCTTCACATCCTGCACAATACCCATGGTCACGCCCCCGTCTACGCGCAGGGAGGTGGTAATTTGGCCGTGGCGGGCCTCGGGTACTTTAGTGCGGTGCTTCTCAATGAAGAGCGGGATCTCTCCTTCGGTGGCAAACTTATCGCTCAGCTGGATCCGAGGCTTGGTGCCGTACAGATCCCTGAATTTCTCCAGTGGCCGGCCAATGTAAATGGTATTCACCAGCGACTTTTCCTCCAATTTGGTCAACTCGGTAGCGAAGGGCGTTACGACCTTGACCTTGAGCTCCGCATCGCGCAGCTTGGTTACCACCATGAAGAAAAAGAGCAGCATGAATATGATGTCGGGCAGCGAGGCCGTAGAGATCGTCGGTTCCGCTTTGCCGCGTTTTTTCGAAAACTTAGACATGAGAAATCGGGGTTTGCAACTGTGACTTAATGACTATTCCTCGCCAAATGCCGTTGGCTCAGCCTCGGACAATACCATGGGAATTTCTTCGCGGATTGCCTTTCGCATGCTCAGCGGCATTTCTTCACTGTAGGGCCGGCCGTACTTTTTGAGCGACAGATCGTCCCAAAGTTCGTTATAGGCAGCTTTGAGCTCGTTGTACACCCGCAAGTACGTTTCGTATTTGGTTCCGCGGTCGTTGCGCAGGGAGATAATGGCCTTCGTGGGCCTTTCCGCCAGGTCCTCCCGCTGTTGCGGGTTGGCGATAAACTCCTTGGCTCGCTGGCGAAGTTCCGTGATCTGGGTGGGCTCGCCCCGCACCAGCAACTGGTTTTGGGCGTTCACCAAAACCGGAAAAACGTTGCGGCTTTTCAGCTTGGCGATATCCGGCTCTTCTTCCGACCAGGGCGGTAGCTTCACCAAGATGCCCTTGTCTTCCACAATAGTGGTCGTGACCAGGAAGAAAATGAGCAGCAGGAAGGCGATGTCGGCCATCGATCCGGCATTGATCTCATTTTGCATCCGATCGCGTGCACGTGTTTTAGGCATGGCTCGACGGTTTGATTATCTGAAAAAATTGCGCACTTCCGAAGCGATCAGGCCCAGGGTAGCCAGGCCGATAAGGATGCCGGCCGTAGAGATCGAAGCCCCTACGAACTTGAGTTGGTTGGGCGACAGCCCGCCCACCTTCTCTGCGGCCCGGGCAATAGCGCCGGTCGCTTCGCCACTGGCGGTGCTGTAGCTGATGAAAAAGACGATCACCAGCACGGCCAGCCCGATCAGCCCTTTCAGCGATCCCTTGAAGTTGGTGGCCACATGCCAAAGGCCGAAGCCCAGCATGAGCACCGCAGTAGCGATCACCAGAAAAATAGTAGCCGAGAGCCCAAAATTGAAAATGGAAGTCGTCGCTTGTTCTTCTTTCGACAGCATGTTGAACTCTTCCAGCCCGGAGGAGGCAATGGCGAAGAAAATCACCGCAATCACCAGACCCAGCCCGAAAGCCAACCGCTGCCCGTTCTTCACGAGAAAATTATACATGATGGATGGTTTCGTTGGTGGATGGAAGGATTATTTCTTGAACACATTGTTCTCGGCCATGATGTCGACCAGGGCCAGGGAAGCATCTTCCATGTTGTAGACGATACCGTCGATCTTGCTCACGATGTAGTTGTAGAAAATCTGCAGGATAATGGCCGTGATCAGACCGAATACCGTGGTCAGCAGGGCCACTTTAATACCCCCGGCCACAACGGAAGGCGACAGGTCACCCACCGCTTCAATGCGGTCGAAGGCCGTGATCATACCAATTACCGTACCCATAAAGCCAAGCATGGGGGCAATGGCGATGAAGAGCGAGATCCACACCAGGCCGCGCTCCAGCAGGCTCATCTGCACTGAACCGTAGGATACGATAGCTTTCTCTACGGCCTCGGGGCCGTCATCGGCATATTTCAAGCCTTCGTAAAGAACGCTGGCCGTAGGACCTTGGGTGGATTTGCACACTTCCATAGCGCCGTTCACATCGCCCGTCTTGAGGTGGTCGTCAATGCGGGAGAGCAGTTTATCGGTATTGGTGGAAGCGATGTTGAGCGTAATGATGCGCTCAATGCAAAAGGCCAGGCCCAGAATGAGACATACCAGTACGAAGCTCATAAAGCGCCAGTCGCCGTCGATGAAGTAGCGTTTGAGCAACTGGTAGCCACCGGCATCAGAGGCCGCAGCTGCGGCACCTTCAGCAGCATCCTGCACGCCTTGAGCGGCTTCCCCGGCAGCTTCTTCCACATCCTGAGCAGCTTCACCGGCCGCTTCTTCCATGTTATCCACAGCCTCCTCGACCTGATCTGCCGCGTCGTCCTGGGCATAGCCCATGTCGTAGGTGAATGCTACTAGTCCGAATACGAGCAGCATTGCCATTAACTTTCGCATAGTTGGTTAGTTTTTTACGAAGGGTTTTGAGTAAAAGTTGACGGTTAGCAAAGTTTTTGCGGAGAGAGAGGGATTCGAACCCTCGATACCCTTTCGGGTATACACGCTTTCCAGGCGTGCCTCTTAAGCCACTCGAGCACCTCTCCTCATCCATTCAATGCAGCGTAAAAATAAGGATTACCACAGGACTGCCAACGATGAACCCTAAAATTTTGTATTTGACCGCTTTCCGCATGCCGGCCCCTTCTCTATAGAGATGCCTTTCGGGCCGCCGATGGTTGTACCTCCGGAAACAACTCCAGGGCGTTCTGCGTCGTGCGCCGGGCCACCTCCTCTTCGGGCAGCTGCAACACCCGGGCCAGCTTGCGGCCCACCTCCACCACGTAGGCGCTTTCGTTGCGCTTGCCGCGGTAGGGCACCGGTGCCAGGTAGGGGGCGTCCGTCTCCAGCACTACCCGCTCCAGGCCCAGCTGAGCCATAGTGGTGTCCAGTCCCGAGTTCTTGTAGGTGAGCACCCCGCCTATACCCAGGTAGAAGCCCAGCTCGCGGATGGCCTCGCCCTGGGCCGGCGTACCTGTAAAGCAGTGAAACACCCCCCAAAGGCCCGAGCTATTGAGCTCGCGCAGCAGATCGATCAGGAGGTCGATGGACTCGCGCGAGTGGATTACGATGGGTACGCCCAGCACCTCGGCCCATTGGCACTGCTGCAGGAAGGCCTCCTCCTGCTGCTTGCGGTAGGTCTTGTCCCAGTACAGGTCGATCCCGATCTCGCCTACAGCCACAAAGGGCCGCTCGTCCAACCATTGGCGGACCACCGAAAGTTCCTCGCGATAATTTTCCTTCACCGAGCTGGGATGCAGCCCCATCATGGGGAAACAGTGCTCCGGCCAGTCGCGCTCCAATTGGAGCATGCCCTCGATGGAGCCGCTGTCGATATTGGGCAGGTAAAAGCGGCTCACACCCGCCGCCACCGCCCGCTCGATCATGGCCTTGCGGTCGGGGTCAAATTTGGAAACGTATAAATGCGTGTGCGTGTCGATCCATTCCATGGCGCGAAAATACGGTTTGAAGCGGAGAATGCTCAGCCCTTGCGATGGCGCCCCAAGAAGGATTGGTCCCCCTCCCGTTCCACGGTGTAGAACACCCGGAATTGACCTCTCCGTTTGGTCTGGAACTCAAGTAGGGCTCCGGAAAGCATTCCGGCAATAGATGGAGTTATCAAAACGCATTCAGCAATCGGTCCAAACCCTCGCGGCATTCGTTCCTCCCACCTCAGTGCCATGGAATAGTGGAAGGCTGGCTGGGGCATGGGGTAGTTGAGTGACCGGGTATTCAGGTAAATGGTATTCCTGAGCCAAAAACAGATGGGAATCCAGAACTTCGGACTTCCTTGCTGACGCTCCCCGACGAAGCATAGCTTGTCAGGGTCAAAGACGGCTTCGCCGACTGCCCACTCCTTACAAATGTCTCGGTCAGCACCGCTGACGCGGCATGCAGGGCAAGTCGCAAAGCTGTACCTTTGCAGCACATGGCAGCCAAATCCAAGAAAAAGTACTACGTAGTGTGGGCCGGAGCCGAAACCGGTATTTTCGACTCCTGGGCCGAATGCCAGCTGGCCATCAAGGGCTACCCCAACGCGCAGTACAAATCCTTCAAGACCCGCGAAGCGGCCGAACAGGCCTGGGAGGAAGGGCCCGACGCCCACATCAACCGCCCTGCCCAAAGCGGCAAACCCCAACCCGCCAGCCCGCCCGACCTGAAGGGCGTCATCTGGGACAGCATCAGTGTGGATGCGGCCTGCAGCGGCAATCCCGGCGCCATGGAATACCAGGGTGTGCACACCCAGGACAAGACCCAGCTCTTTCATCAGCAGTTTGCCCTGGGTACCAACAACATCGGCGAGTTCCTGGCCATCGTACACGCTCTGGCCCTGATCCAGCAGCAAGGCCTGGACAAGCCCATCTATACCGACTCCAAAATCGCAATGGGCTGGGTCAAGCGGAAAAAGTGCAAGACCACCCTGCCCCGCAACGCCCGCACCCAGCGGCTGTACCAGCTCATCGACCGGGCCGAGGCCTGGCTCCGCACCAACACCTACGACACCCCCATCCTCAAGTGGGATACCGAGCGCTGGGGCGAAATTCCCGCCGACTTTGGGCGGAAGTAGTTGGAATACGGGAATGGCTGCCTCCGGTTTATCTGCTGAAGGCAGGGCAGGACGCTATCGGTCGTGCTGTACCGATAAGGAAGGATATGGGACTCCAAGCCCCTTCGAGTCGAGTATATACGCACGTGAAAAGGTTGGGGGGACGCCCAAAGCCTTCTTACAGCCGTATCCTAGGGCTTCAAGGAACAGATGACTTTGCTTCGTTCAGCACTGCCGCCGCCGACTGTCAACTGCCAACTGCCAACTGCCAACTTGAATTTGGAAACGGGTTGATGAGTAGTCAAGGCTTGTTTGGACTTCACCCTTCGAGCTGTTCTTGCCAAATTTTTCCTGCGCTGCGTTGCGCTCCAGCCTGCCTTAGAACCTAAGTTCGGCTGGCAGGTCGGTCACATAGCTATGGCTGTGCTCCCTACTACTTCCGCATGGCGAATTTCATGTTGTAATCCACGCTCACCTTGCCTTTCTTGATGTTGTCGAGTTTGCGCTGTATGCGGCGGCGGCGGATGGGCTTGAGGTGCTCCACAAAGAGTACGCCGTCGATGTGATCGTACTCGTGCTGGATGACGCGGGCGTTAAGGCCGGTGAAGATGGTTTCCTTTTCTTCGAAATCTTCGGTGAGGTAGCGCAGCTTGAGCTGGGGCGGACGCTCCACATCGCCGCGCACATCGGGTATGCTCAGGCAGCCCTCTTCGTAGGCCCAAGGAGCGCCGCCTTCGTCAAGTTTTTGGGCGTTGATGAACACCTGCTTTATACCTTCTTCCGCTTTGCCTTCCTCCATCATCTGCACCGTATCCACTACGAACAGGCGGATGGGCTTGCCCACCTGTGGCGCGGCCAGGCCCACCCCACTGGCGTGGTACATGGTTTCCCACATATCCGAAATGAGGGTTTCCAGCTCGGGGTAATCCGGCTTGATATCGTCAGCTCGCTTTTTGAGCACGGGCTGCCCGTATCCGTAAATCGGTAAGATCATAGTTCAATCCGTCGTTTTGCGGGCGAGGTACTCCTCCAGAATGAGGGCAGCGCTCACCTTGTCAACCAGACTTTTGTCCCGGCGCTTTTTTTTCCGGACTCCGCTGCGCAGTATGATTTCCTTCGCTTCTTTGGACGTGTAGCGCTCGTCCTGGGTCACCACCTCGATATCCGGGTATCGCTTGCGCAGTTTGCGCACCAGCCCCACCACCAGATGGTGGATCTGGGCGGGCTGGCCATCCTCGGTAAGTGGTTCGCCGACTACGATAACATCTACTTCTTCTTTTTGGATGTAATCGGCCAGAAAATCCAGCAGCGATTCGGGATGCACCGTATCCATGGGGCTGGCGATCAGGCGCAGCGGATCGGTTGCAGCCAGCCCGCAGCGTTTGGTCCCGTAGTCGATAGCCAGAATTCGTCCCATCGGGCAAAAATACAGTTGCCGGGGCGAATCCCGGCCAAAAAAACCGCATTTTTAGGCCCGGCATCCAACACCTGACCATGAGCATTCTACCGCTGAAAGGCACCGTCCAGCATTACGACTGGGGCGGCAACGAATTCATCCCCCGCTGGCTGAACGATTCTAATCCCGGGCGCCGACCCTGGGCCGAATACTGGATGGGCAGCCACCCCAAGGGCGAATCCAGCCTTTGGCTGAACAGCCGGCAAGTACTTCTCAAAGACTGGCTGGCCGAAGCCCCGGCAGAGCGTCTGGGAGCAGATGTCGTGGAGCAGTTCGGTCCGCAATTGCCCTATCTGTTCAAGATCCTGGATGTGCGCCAGATGCTGTCGATCCAATGTCATCCCAATCGGGAACAGGCGCAGGCGGGCTTTGCCCGGGAAGAGGCGGCCGGCATTCCCCGGAACGCCCCTCACCGAAACTACCGCGATCCCAACCCCAAGCCGGAGTTGATGGTCGCACTGAGTCCGTTTTGGCTGTTGCACGGTTTTCAGGATGAAACGACCAGCTTCAGGAGCTTGCAAAACCATGTCGTTCTGGATGAGCTGGCAGCCCGATTTCGCGAACAGGGCCTCCGCAGGTTTTACAAGTACTGGATGAATCTGCCCCAACCGGGGGTCGATAAATGGCTGTCGCCTTTGGCGGAAACCCTGGGCCCCCTCTGGAAATCCGGAGAGCTGTCGAAAGATCAGCCGGATTACTGGGCCGCCAAAGCCCTGAGCCAATTCAGACCGGCCGAAGGGCATTTTGACCGTGGGGTGCTGTCCGTCTATCTTATGAATCTCGTAAAGCTGACCCCGGGCCAGGGCATTTTCCAGGCGGCCGGCATCCTGCATGCCTACCTGGAGGGGCAGAATGTGGAGCTGATGGCCAATTCGGACAATGTTTTCCGCGGCGGACTGACCCGCAAGCACATCGATATCCCCGAACTCCTGAAGACCCTGAAGTTTGAGCCGTTGATGCCCCAACGATTGATCGGCAGGAAAGGTCCGCAAGGGGAAGTACTGTTCGAGCTGCCCGTACCCGAGTTTGCGCTGGGGCATATCGAACTTTCCCCCGGCCAGGAATACGAGTGGCGCAGCCAGGCCCTCGAAATACTGCTTTTGCTGGAAGGAGAGATCACCGAAGTGGAAACGCAAAAAACCTATAGCTCCGGAAATGCTTTTGTGTTGCCGGCCGGAAAGATCAGTAACCTGAGGGCCCAAAAACCCACGCGACTATTCCGAGCCTACTGCCCTATCGAATCGTAGAAACGGCGTCCAGGCTTTGCAGACGGACGCGTTCGAGTTCGAGGTAGCGGCCGTCGCGGTAGAAGCCCACATCTACGGACTCGCCCGGACGAAATAAGGCTACAGCTTCCTGCAATTCGGGCACGGTATTGGTGGGCTGTCCGTCGATGCGAGTGATCACATCGCCCGGGCGAAGCCCGGCCCGCTCAGCACTGCCGCCGGGGCTGGTTTCGGTTATGTACACTCCAGCTATGCTGGGCAGGCCGAGATCGGAGGCCATTTCGGCCGTGACCTCCCGTATGCGCACACCCAGAATGGCGCGTTTTACTTTCCCGAACTCCTGCAGATCGCGAACGACCTTGCGCACCAGATTGGCCGGTATGGCAAAGGAATACCCTTCGTATCCACCGGATTCCGTGATTATAGCCGTGTTGATACCGATCAGCTGTCCGTCGGCATTAACCAAAGCGCCCCCACTGTTGCCCGGGTTCACCACCGCGTCGGTCTGAATAAAGGACTCAATGGCGTAATTCTGCCGAAAGATGTTGATGTCGCGCGCTTTGGCACTTACGATGCCGGCCGTTACCGTGGACGTGAGGTTGAAGGGATTGCCGACCGCCAATACCCATTCGCCTACCTGCACGGCATCCGAGTTTCCGAAGGGAATGGGCCTAAGGCCGGACGTATTCACCTTGAGCAAGGCCAGGTCGGTGGAGGGATCCGAACCGACCAAGCGCCCTTTTAATACGCGTTTGTCGGGAAAAGCGATCTCGTATTCCCGCCCGTCCTGTACCACGTGAAAATTCGTAATGATAAAGCCGTCGGAAGAAGCCACTACTCCGGAGCCGCTGGCCACCTTGTAGCCGCTGTTGCCGTACACAGTGATGTTGACCACACCATCCGTCACCTGATTGGAGGTGGTGATGAAATTGGGTGCCTCTTGCCATGGGCGCGCACTCGATTTGACCGGCCGGACATTTTTGCTGGCAGCCAGTTGCACCGGGTAAGCTGAGGTAGCCGCTGCCTGAGGGCTCTGGTAATAATGCGTAAAAAGCCAAAAAGCAAAAACGGTCGATATCAGGGCCGTAGCAATGTTTTGGACAACAGACTTCATCATGGAAAGCAGGTTTTCAACATATAGGTTAAAAGCAAAAATCCGAAAAAGTTGACTGGAATCCCCGATTCCTGTCCTAATGATTTGTTAAATGGCTAAAATCACCGAATCCGGTTTTTTTGCAACGTCATTTTGCGAACGGGAATTATGTGTTGGGAATCGAGTAGAGTGAAGTAAAGGCAACTTTTAAACCTGTGGATGCCACAAAGGAT
>CAZQSF010000008.1:0-61981 GCA_964595955.1 uncultured Saprospiraceae bacterium | reverse complement strand
GTATTCACGGTTTTCAGGATAAAATAGGTCTTGGTAAAAAGGTTATTTTATCCTGAAAACCGTATAAAACAGCTTTCATGTCACGCAGACTCACTATGCTTTCCGGCCTGTTGGCCGTACTTCTCCTCAGTCAATGTGCCACCACGGAAGAGATCTGGATCAATCCGGACCAGTCGCTTCGCCGGGAGTTCACTATGGATATGAGCACCTTTATGCCCATGATCAAAATGAGCATGGAACAGGAAGAGGAGCCGGACAGCCAGGCAGCTGGCGATCCGGAGGATACTATGGAAGAACTCTTCAAGCGCTCCGAGCTGGACACGGTGATCTCTTTTGCGGATATGATGTCCGATGAGTTGAACATGGGCGAACTCAGCAAAGAAGAGATCCTTCAGCGGATAGAAGAGGAGGAAGGTCCGGACATGAGCCCTGAAGAAAAGGAAAAAGCCGTAGAGGCCATCCGTGCCTTGATGGATATGGAAGTTCGCTTGCGCCTTAGCGACAGCCAGAACCGGTACGATATGACCTTTCTGCAGGAGTTCGAAGATGTGAATGCGATGAACGAGGGAGCCAATTTGTTCAAGAGTTTGTCGGAGCTCGCCGACGAATCGGAAGAGATGCCGGCCGATGAGGAAGCCATGAGCGGGCTGATGGGCGGAAATGCAACCTACAGCCTTGGCAAAAAAACATTCGGGATTCGCCGCCCGGCTCCCGACCTCAGCGAACTGCAGCAGGACGAGGAAATGGGTATGTTGATGCCCATGCTGGAAAACATGGAAAACCAGCTCATCATACACGTACCCAAAAAGGTGAAAAAGGTAAACCTGAAGGAGGCCGAGATCGACGGCAATACGGTTCGGGTGAGCATACCCGCTTTTCCGGAGGAAGGGAAACCCTTTGAGCTGGAACTGAAGTACAAATAAGGGGCGGAATAATCTCTGGAACTATGCACCCCGGGTCAGCTCCAGTCGTCTGCGAGAAGAAACCTGGGGTCACCCCTTGACTTGTTCGCGGGCCATCCAGGCTTGGAATTCCTCCATGAGCTGATTTTTGTTCACGGGGACAACCCCCACCCGTTCGCAGACTTGCCCGCCGGCCAGATTGGCGAGAGCGGCAATCTCTCTGATGGGCAGCTGTTGGGCCAGGCCCAGAGCCGCAACGCTTACCACCGTATCGCCGGCTCCGCACACATCGGCTATGGCCCGAGGTTCGGTGGGCAGCAGGTAGTGTTCCTTCTGATCCGAAATGAAGAGCCCCTTATCGGATAGCGTGATGAGGGTGATGGGATTCTCCAGTTTGCGATGGATGTACGCATTCGCCTCCAAGAGGGATTCGAGTGTGGGTTCAACGGGCATGGGTACCTGGGCGCGAATCTCCTTGAGGTTGGGTTTGAAGAGAGTCGATCGCTTGTAGGCCCAGAAATTGCGGTACTTGGGATCCACCACCGTAGGGATGTCGCGTTTGATCGCTTCCAGGATCACCTCCCGGATCACGGCCTCGCTGAGTACGCCCTTGTTGTAATCCTGAAATAGGATGGCGTGAATGTCGCGTTGCTCCAGCAAGCTACGCACCGTATTCAGAAACTGACCGGCCTCCCGGGCGGAAAGGTCGTGGGTGTCTTCTTGGTCGACCCGCAGCAGTTGTTGGCTGGCGGCCAGTACGCGGGTCTTTACCGTGGTGAGGCGTTCAGCGGAACTCACCAGCCCGCGTGCGGACAGCCCGGCCTCGGGCAATAACGCCCGGACTTGTTCCCCGTTTTCGTCTTCGCCGACCACCGAGCAGAGGTAGGGCTTAGCGCCCAGAGCACTGAGATTGAGTGCGACATTGGCCGCACCGCCCAGGCGGCTGTCGCGCGTGCGCAAATGCACGACCGGGACAGGGGCCTCGGGGGAAATGCGATCCACGGTTCCACTCAAATAGCGGTCGATCATAATGTCGCCGACCACCAGCACATTCAGTCGGCGAAAAGCCTCAAAAAAGCCCGTCGATGGTGCCATGCTAAGCAAGTTGGATGCTTTCAGTCCCGGCAAAAGTAGTAAAACTTGGAGTGGCGGTGTGCACGGCCCAGGCGGCCTCGGATGGGGGCTCAGGCCGGCTCCCGTCTTGTTGCGGCCCGGGCGTCAGTCCGGTGCCTTGAGGCGACCCAAACCCTTCCGGGCTAGGCTCCCAGCAGTTCTTCCACGTATTTCATGACGATCTCGGTAGCGCCCTGATTGGCCGCAATAAAGGCCTGTACCTCGCGAGAGGCCGCCTGCCAGGCTTCGTCATTCAGGAGTCGCTCAAACTGGGCGAGCAGTTCTTCGGGCGTATTCACCGGAAAGGCTCCGCCGCGTTCTACCAGGGTGACGGCCTCGGTAAAGCGCTGGTATTTGGGGCCGAAGAGAACGGGCAGGCCGAAAGCAGCGGGCTCCAGCGTATTGTGAAGCCCGGTGGCAAAGGCACCGCCGATGTAGGCGATGCGGCCGTACTGATACAAGCCGGCCAGCATGCCGATAGTGTCGACTAGCAGCACGCGGGCATCCGTCAAGGCACCGACCTCAAGCTGAGTGTAACGCTGCAGAGGTTGCCGGATGCGGCCCATGAGTCGGCTCACCCCCTTTTCGTGCACCTCATGCGGTGCCCAGAGCACTTTCCAGCCGGGTGGCAGCCGGTCATTGACCAGTGGGAGCAACACCTCCTCATCCGGCGGCCAAGAACTGCCCACGACCAGTACCCGGGCATTGCGGCAAAAGGCCTTGACCAACTGGTAATCCGAAGCCATAGCAGCCAGGTGGGCCACGCGGTCTACGCGATTATCGCCGGCTAAAACGCCGGTTGGAATGGACAGTCGCTCCAGCAGGAGCAGGGAAGACTGGTTTTGCACAAAAATATAGCGGAAGGTCTTCAGCATTTTGCGAAACAAGCCGCCGTACCATTGAAAATAAGGCTGCCCGGGCCGAAACAGGGCCGAGACCAGCAGCGCGGGCCGACCTTGTTTGTGGAGTTCATTCAGGAAGTGATACCACAGTTCGTATTTCACAAAAAAGGTCAGGTGCGGCTGCAACTGCTCGAGAAAAAAACGCGCATGGGCAGCCGTATCCAGGGGGAGGTAAGTCACCAGGTCGACCAGCGGTGAATTTTTCCGCTGCTCATAGCCGGAAGGCGAAAAAAAAGTGAGCAATAGAGCGTAGCCGGGATGAGCCTGGCGAATGGCTTCCAGAATGGGGCGCCCCTGTTCGAATTCGCCGAGGGAAGCGCAGTGCATCCATATCCAGGGGCGGCCGTCGGGGTTTTTGCGTTGCAACGCATCGGTGAAATGCGCTTTCCAGTCGCGGCGCCCGCGGACCCATTGCCTGGCCTTGGGGTGAAACCAGGCCGCGATATGCAGGCCGGTACCGTACAGAAAGATAACCAGATCGTAAAGCCAACGCATCAGTAGTAGATCTCGTCTGAGCCTCTGCCAAAATAAAAGGGCAGTATCCAGCCGACCCGGATGCCGTACAGCAGGTCGATGCGTTGGCTATTGATGTCCCGGCGCTCATTGAAATCAAACGACCGGCGATTGCGGGTAAACCCCTGGGTGAACTCCCCTCCGATGTAGAAGTTGATCAGCTTATTCCGGCTCAGAACCTGGTACCCGATAAATTGCTGCAGGGCAAAACCGTTGGCGAGCCGGTCATAGCCCTTTTTGTACTCAGGCGAAAGCTGGAATACCGAACGGTTGGGGTCGTCCTGGATCCGAATGAAGTGCTGCAGCAGGCCTGCGCCGAGGGAAAGGCGAAGCCCCGACCGGGGATTGGCCGCGCCTATGTTCACGAGCTTGCCCACATGGCCGCCGACGAAAAAACCGCGCTGGCGCAGCTGAATATCGGCGAAGCGCCGGTCGTTGCCTATGATCCCGCCATCGAAGGTGAGCAGGGGCAACAACACATCTTCCTTAACGGTATTGCCGAAGAGGTAGCCCCCCTGGAGGCCGAAGATCCAATTGGATTCATAGGTGATGTATTCCAGCATACCCCCTACGTTGAAGTTGAACCCAAAACGGCTGCGGAGGTCGGCCCCGGGCCATTGCACGGCATAGTTGACACTGACCAATATGGCATCTCCCTTATTGAAGCCGTCTTGTGCCTGCTGGCCGCGCAAGACCGAAGAAGCCAGCAACAGGCAGCAGGCAATGATTCTCATCCTCATAAGCACACGTTTGGGGTAAAAGTAAAGAGGCCCCTTGAATTCTGTGCTGCTGCCGCCGACAATTCCTATATTTGTACTGCCTTGAGAGGCGCTGACATGGGTTACTACATCCATCCGCAACCCTTTTTGCCCTTTCCCGCTAACAATTCGAAGGCAGGTTCTGAAACCCTTCCTCGTCTTTTTACTGAAAAGGGTTTTTGAATCATTACTCACATTTAAAATCCACGAACGTGAAACGCGTATTGATTACCGGTGCTGCCGGATTCCTGGGCTCGCACCTTTGCGACCGGCTTCTCAAGGAAGGCTGTTACGTCATAGGGATCGACAACCTGCTTACGGGCAGCATGAGCAATGTCGAGCATCTGTTCCCTCTGGAGCAATTTGAATTTTACCATCACGACATTACCAAGTTCGTGCATGTACCCGGTCACCTGGATTACATCTTGCACTTTGCTTCGCCGGCCAGCCCTATTGATTACCTCAAGATGCCCATACAGACCCTGAAGGTGGGTGCGTTGGGCACACACAATCTCCTGGGGGTAGCCAAAGCGAAAGGGGCCCGCATCCTGGTCGCATCCACTTCGGAGGTCTACGGCGATCCCCTGGAGCACCCTCAGTCCGAAGAATATTGGGGCAATGTAAATCCGGTCGGACCTCGCGGGGTATACGATGAAGCTAAGCGTTTTCTGGAGGCCATTACCATGGCTTACCACAATTTTCACGGCGTGGATACGCGCATTGTGCGCATTTTCAACACCTATGGCCCCCGCATGCGGGTCGATGACGGCAGGGTCCTGCCCACCTTTTTCTCGCAGGCCATCCGAGGCGAAGGACTGACGGTTTTTGGCGACGGGTCGCAAACTCGCTCCTTCTGCTATGTAGACGACCTGGTCGAAGGGATCTATCGCTTGCTCCTCAGCGACTACCACCTGCCCATGAATATCGGCAACCCCGAGGAGATCACCATCAAGGCTTTTGGTGAAGAGATCATCGAGCTGGTGGGCAATCCGAAAGCCCACCTGGTGAACAAGCCCCTGCCGGTAGATGACCCCAAGATCAGGCAACCGGATATTACCAAAGCGCGTTCTATTCTCGGCTGGGAACCCCAAGTCAGCCGGGAGGAAGGCCTGAAGCGCACCCTCGGCTACTTCCAGGAGGTGCTCAGCGAAGAGGCTTCCCTGCCCGAATCTGCCTAACGCAACGCGACATACATGCATTTTTCTCGCCAAATCCTCGTCACCGGGGGAGCCGGTTTCATCGGCTCCCATCTGGTGCGCCTGCTTGTCAATAAATATCCGACCTATCGCATTGTCAACCTCGACAAGCTCACCTATGCCGGCAACCTGGAAAACCTGCGCGATGTAGAAGAAGCTCACAATTACCTCTTCGTCAAAGGAGATATTGCGGACCACGAGTTGTTGCGCCAGTTATTTGAAGAGCATTCGTTAGATACGGTGGTTCATTTGGCGGCCGAATCCCATGTGGATCGCTCCATCGATAATCCCATGGCATTTATTCAAACCAATATCGTGGGAACGGTCAGCCTGCTCAACGCAGCTCGATCGGCCTGGGATTCTTTCGAAGGGAAGTTGTTTTATCACATTTCGACGGATGAGGTATACGGAAGCCTTGGCGAAACGGGCTTTTTTACCGAAACGACGCCCTACGACCCCCGTTCTCCTTATTCGGCATCCAAGGCCAGCTCGGATCATCTGGTTCGAGCTTACTACCACACATACGGCCTTCCCGTTGTACTTTCCAATTGCTCCAACAACTACGGCCCCTACCAGTTTCCCGAAAAGCTGATCCCGCTGATGATCAACAATATCCGCCACGATAAGCCACTGCCCGTATACGGCGACGGCAGCAATGTGCGCGATTGGTTGTGGGTAGAGGATCACGCGCGGGCCATCGACCTCATCCTGCATCGGGGGCGGATCGGTGAGACTTACAACATCGGCGGCGATAACGAATGGAAGAACATCGATTTGGTGCGCAGCCTTTGCCGGGTGATGGACGAACTGCTGGACCGGCCCGCCGGTACTTCGGAAAAGCGGATCACCTTTGTGAAAGACCGGCCCGGTCACGACCAGCGCTACGCCATCGATGCCACCAAACTGAAGACCGAATTGGGCTGGGAGCCCAGTGTACAGGCGGAGGAGGGACTGCGCAAAACCGCAGCCTGGTACCTGGCTCATACCGACTGGCTGGACCACGTGACCTCGGGCGCCTATCAGGATTACTACCGGCTACACTACGAGGAGGGCGCCTAAAGCGCCTTGATGAAATACGTATCGCAGGCACTGTGGCCCGTTTGGCCCAAGGACCCGTCCAGTTGCTTGAAACCGGCCCGGCGATACAGTTTCTCGGCTTGCTGCATGCGCGAAAGGGATTCGAGATAGCAGTGCGTATACCCCTCTGAACGGGCTTGCCGAAGGCAAAGGTCCAGCAAATTTTGCCCCAGTCCCCGGCCGCGCAGGGCCGGATAGAAATACATTTTGCGCAGTTCGCAAAGGGTCTCTTCTTCCCCGGCCAGAGGGCCATATCCCCCGCCGCCGAGAATGCGCTGCCCATCTTCCAGCACCCAGTAGGCGTGTCTGGGCTGGGAATAGGTTTCGAACATATGATCCACTTCGGGGTCCATGATGGAAAAGCCCGGTCCAACGGCCCCGAACTCGGTCATCACCGTACGGATCAGCCCGGCCAGGGCGGCATTATCTGCCTTTTGAACGCGGCGAATCAGGAGGTTCTGTTCTTCGGGAAGCGTGCGAAACGTAGAGGAAGAGATTTTTCCGGACATGCAGTTCGGGTTTGGCTGAGCTCAAAGGTAGCCACTGCCCAGCATACCCGCCAGTACCAGGGCGAATTGCAGGAGAATAGAGCCGTCTACCCAGCCCGAGAAGTACCTGTCGGGGCGCCCTGCATGCGCTTGGCGGATCAACCAGGCCGCTGCGAGGAACGACACCCCCAGCCCTAAAGCTGCCGCCCACGGATACCAGCCCATGGCTGCCTGCAGAGCCACCAGAATGGCCGCCAGGCCCAAGCTGAAATAGGCGAGTTCCTTGGCGGAGGCTATCCCCAAAATCCGGGGCAGCGTCGATACCTCGGCGCGTTCGTCGGCTTTGAGGTCGCGAATGTCAAACGGCACCGTAATGGCGAAGATGAAGAGCATGCGTTCGACCAACATGATCCAGGTCGCAAGCTGAGCCTGCAATCCCCTTTCCAGTCCGTATACCCAAACGGTGAGCAAGCCCCAAGCCAGGGCGATCAGAAAGATCTTCACCAGGGGAAGGTCCCGCAGGCGTTTTCCCTTGAACAGGGGGGTCACGTACAGCAGACTGATGGAAACGGGGGCCAACAGTGCCCAGCGACTCAGCGGGCGGAGCTGCCAGAAGAGCCATCCCGCCAGAGCCAGGCCGCCCAGGCCGCAGATCAGAATAAACCGGCGATAGCGATAGATCACTTGTTGGCGGCCGGCATCGGCAAAGGGAATATTCCGGCGAATGCCCACCAGCCGGTGGGTGCTGTAAAGGGCCAGGGTTCCGCAGGCTACGAACCAGGGGTAGGGATCTGCTACCGGCAGGCTATGGGTAAGCAGCAAATGGGTTTGCCAGCAGGCAGCAAGGGCGCAGGCGGCAATCCAGAAATTGCCGTATAGCAGCGCGTTCAGCACATGATCGATCCAGCTATCAGAGCGGCCTTCCATCGGTCGGGAAGGTACAAAAGAAGCGGGGCTACAGGTATTTGAAATCCTGGCCCTTTTCCAGCTTGAGCAACAACTCGTAGATAAGGCGGATCACATTCGTCACATCCTCCTTGTGTGCCATTTCCACCGTGGTGTGCATGTAGCGCAGGGGAATGGAAATGAGTGTGGAAGGCACCCCGCCATTGGAGTAGGCGAAAGCATCGGTATCCGTTCCCGTGCGGCGGGAAGCCGCTTCGCGTTGAATGGGGATCTCTTTCTCCTCGGCCGTATCCACCACCAGTTGGAGGAGTTTGTTGTGCACGGCCGGAGCATACGTAATCGAGGGGCCCTCTCCGCATTTGACATCCCCCAGCTTTTTCGCGCTGAGCAAGGGGGTGTGGGTGTCGTGCGTCACGTCCGTGACGATGGCAACCTGGGGTTTGATCGTTTGAGCTATCATTTCGGCGCCCCGAAGCCCCACCTCCTCCTGTACGGAGTTGACCACATACAAACTGAAGGGCAGCTTCTTGCGATTCTTCTTGAGCAGGCGCGCTACCTCGGCGATGCAAAATCCGCCCAGGCGGTTGTCGAGCGCCCGCCCTACATAGAATTTGTCGTTGAGCACCATCATCTCGTCTTCATAGGTGATCACACAGCCCACGTGGATGCCCATTTCGAGCACTTCTTCCTTGTTTTTGGCACCTACGTCGATGAAGATGTTGTTGATCTTGGGCACCAGTTTGGCATCTTCCCCATGGCGGGTATGTATGGCCGGCCAGCCGAATATACCCTTGACGATGCCTTCAGGGGTGTGGATATTGACGCGCTTGGAGGGCGCGATGAGGTGGTCCGAGCCGCCGTTGCGAATCACGTTGATGAACCCGTCGTCGGAGATGTAGTGGACAAACCAGGAAATTTCATCGGCATGGCCTTCGATCACCACCCGGTAGTCCTGCCCGGGATTGACGATGCCGTACACGGTACCGTAGGTGTCTACCTGCCATTCATCGATATAGGGCTTGATGTATTCGAGCCAAAGTTTCTGACCAGCGCTTTCAAAACCGGTGGGGGAGGGGTTGTTGAGATAGTCCTTTAGAAACGCTTCGGACTTGGCTGTAATAACGGACATGTAAGATGCGGTTTTTAACCCGTTTTCAGGTGTTGGATTTCAATAGACCCGCAAAGATAAAAAAGAAAAAAATCTGCATCAGCCGGGCTGCCATTGGGCGGGCTGCCGGCGCCAGTGTTGAAGGGTAGCGAGGTCGGCGGCCGCAATGTAATGCTTCTGCAGGGCCTCCTCCAACAGGGTATCGTATTGGGTGAGGGTCTTCCAGGGCAGCTGGTTTTGATCGAAGGCCCGGGCTGCCTCCTCAAATCCGTACGAAAAAATGGCCATTGCGCCGGCCACTGAAGCACCGGCTTCCCGGAGCGCTTCTACCGCCCGAAGGCAGCTGCCGCCCGTGGAAATGAGGTCTTCGATGACGACCAGCCGTTGTCCGGGCAGTAGCCGGCCTTCAATCTGATTCTTGCGGCCATGGCTTTTCGGTGCAGAACGGACGTAAAGAAAGGGCAGGTCGAGCCGGTCGGCCAGCAGGGCGCCGTGTGGAATACCGGCTGTGGCCACCCCGGCTATGGCATCGAACGGTTTCCATTCGCGGGCCTGTTCCTCGAACGCCCGGATCACCTCCCTGCGAATGGCCGGGTAGGAAAGCAGAAGCCGGTTGTCGCAGTAAATGGGGGCTTTTCGCCCCGATGCCCAGGTAAAGGGTTCGCGGGGACTGAGTTTGACGGCTTCCACTTCCAGAAGCCGGCGGGCAATAAGCTGGGCAGTGCTCATGTGTCTGTATCTATGGGATTGGTTTGGTGCCGGACACCGTCTTGCCTGTGCAGGCAGGCGGGTTTACCCCCCGACCGGTTCGGGCGTTCACACAGCTCCTTCTCCTCCGGAACCCAAAACGGGGACTGCCCCGATCCATCCTGCTGACGAAGAGAGATCGGGCCTATGCCCCCTCCGCGGTCGACTGCCGGTAAATCCATTAGTTTTGTGCATCCTGCCAGGACAAGCGAAACTCGCCCGCCGGGCAGGCAAACGAAATCCAATGTACAAAATCTACATCAACGACCATGCCCTGGTGCTTGTCGATTCGGCGGAGGTTGAAAACCGGAACGAAAGCGATTTGGATCTGCTGGTCCGCTACACCGGTAAGCCCAAAACCCTGTTCAATTATATCGACCTGCTGGAAAAGGCCAGAGAACCTCAGCGCATATTGCTTCACTGGCCCGTACTGGAGGAGCTGAAAAGCGACTTTTTCCGTCACTTCAGGCTGGAGGAAGCTTCCGGGGGGCTGGTGCAGAATTCCCGCTCGGAAGTGCTTTTCATTTATCGACGGGGCTTCTGGGACCTTCCCAAGGGGAAGATCGATCCCGGGGAAACCCGCGAGGAAGCGGCCGTGCGCGAAGTCAAGGAAGAAACGGGACTGCGCCAACTGAGCCTGGGGACAGCCCTGCCCACCACCTACCACACCTACCGCCAATCGGGCAGGCGCTTCTTAAAAACGACCTATTGGTACCGGATGCGGGCCGACCAGGAAGACCTGGTGCCCGAGGCCAAGGAACAAATCGAAAAGGCCGAGTGGCACGACCTGTCCTCTTTTTTCAAGCAGCCCCGGCGCATTCACCAGAATATTCTGGACCTCCTGACCTACTTTGAGGATCACCCCGGCCCTGAGGAGTAGCAGAGCGGCAAGGGTGAGCGGGGCGATCTATCTATTTTTCGGGCTGCGAATAGTTCCGAAAACGTATTGTATCCCCTGGTCCTGAAAAGCCCAATGCCCTTTGGAAGACAAAAAAGTTGAGGAAATATTTTTCTGCGGGCGAGTAAAAAAGTTATTTTTGTCGGCGATAGTCGGGAGAAAGCTAAGGTGAACGAGTTTGGTACCTATCCATTCGCTCTCCTCTCTTTTCCCCTATTTATTCCCATGAACGTTACTAAACCCGCACCCAAATGCATCGCGCGTCCTTTCTCTTGGTATGCCTTTTCGTGGCAGTCAGTTCTGTGATGGTTTCCGCTCAATCCGCTTCTTCCGGCCCCCATTTCGCTAATGATCCCGCCATGGCTTCGGCAGCGGTTAGTGATCTGGATGCAGCCGTTTTTGAAGACGCCGAATCACAAGCCTTCTTCATCGATTTCGAAAGCCTCGACGTGAACGTCAATTACGTGCTTGTCAAGAACCGGGAAGGCGACGTGATCTGGAAAGATCGCGTTTTTGACCTGCCTGTTGACACCATCTACGAGATCGACTGCAGCGCTTACCAGCCCGGTCGATACACTGTTGAGGTTCAGACCTTTACCTCGGTCCTGCGCAAGGATATTGAGGTAGCCGCCCGCTGATCAGCGGGTGTTCATTCGCGTTTTCAGCGCCTCGAATATTTCCTCCACCTGGAAGTTGGCCTCCGACAGTACGTGTACCCGGTCCCGGCCTTCGATCACAAGCAGGTTCTTTTGCTCTTTGCGGCCCAAGGTGGGTGCCATCGGCCTGTCCGTTGTCAGATAAGCATCGGTGATCTCCGCGTAGAGCATGCTGCCATAGGGCGTTTGGATCTCCTTTTCCAAAAGGCGAACCGGGCTGAGTTTTTTCAGGTTCCACAGGCTGAAAATCGCTGTTCCCAACCCCAGTATAAAGACAAAGAACAAAACCATTGCGCCCGTAAGCCGGCGGTTTCGATCCCCCTTTTTTCTTTTTAACAGCCATGCCATGGCCAGGCCAGCAAACAGCGCCACGGCCGCGCCGAGGATGAGGGTCAGCAGTTCGCTTTGCGAATAGGCCTCGAAGGTTAATTCACGCATGGATCATTGGTCTTTAGGTGGTAAAAAGAACGAAACGGGCCGCAGCAGGGTTCGAACCAGCCCGCTTGAGTCGCTCTCATACCACAGGGAGGCAAACTGGCTCGATTGCACCAGAAAAGGACGCTCCGTACGGCTGCTGTCGTGCAGGACCTGGAGGATGGCCTCGGCCGGTTTCCCCAGTTGCACCTCGGCAATAAAGGTTTTATTCGTATCGGTGGGGGCGGGTAGGAGCGCGGCTTCATAGATGTGATCTCCCCGGAGGCGAACCAAATCGCTGAGGTAGGTCTCCACCCGTGGGGTATTCAACAAAAGGGTGTCCTGCAGCCACCAGCTTTCGGCTCGTTTCCGGAAGGTGAAGGTGGTGTCGGGAAGGATATAGCTCCAGGTCTCTACCTTGTGCACCCCCGGGGTTTTGAGCAGCCGCCGATCGAGATAAGCTTCCTGATCGGTGGCGATGGTGGCCAACGCCAGGTCGGGCACCGAAAAAACCTCCGGATGCTCCGTCAGTCGGATAAAACAACGGTGGAGGCTGTCCGTGGCCGGCCTTCCGATGAGCAGATCGGCGGCTTTATCCCCTTTTGCGGAAGCTACAATGCGCAGCCTTTCCCGCTCTCCGAGACCATATGCCTTCCAATCCTGAGGCGTACTGCCGAGCAGCCCATAGACCGGGATGCGGGCTATGGAGGCCAAGAGATTGGTTACGGCTTGTTGGGCAGCCGGGCTACTCCAATTGCCGTTGGAAACGATCCAGCCGTCCATTTCCCGGCTGAGCAGAATGGGGCTTTCGCCCCGCGGCGGAAAGATCTCCAACAGGTCGACCCGCTGGGTGTCAATGCGGATGGTTTCCTGGACCTTGCCCGGGCTCGTCGGGCGAAACTGGCGGATAGCGAAATATCCCAGCACCAGCAGGAGCAGAAGAAAGAATGCATTTCGGTACCGCATCGGCATTCGGTTTTTGTGGTTGGACCCCGCTTTCCGGGCGCTATGTAAAATTGGCAAAACCTTTTGAAACGAATATTTTTGCTTCCGCTCAAGCGATCAAAAAAATACAGGTAAGGATGCGAATGGTTTGTATGGTATGTATGGTTTTTTCCCTGGTGGCATGCACCAATTCTTCTCCGCCGACTGCTCCCGATCTGGAGGGGTACACTCTGGAAACCGTTGCGGGGCAATCGGCTCAGCTGGCCCGCAAAACGGGCGAGGAAGGTGTGCTACTCGAGCAGGGCTGGGTTGAGAACGGGCGCAAAACGGGCACCTGGACGGTGTATGATCCCGAAAGCGGTATACCCGTAAAGGTCATAAGCTTTGTCGGGGGTATGTACAATGGAGTGTACCTGGAATTCAACGAGCGGGGCTATCTCACCCTGAAAGCACACTATCGGAACAACCAACTGCACGGACCCTGGTCCAAATACCGGTTCGGAGGGCGGCTGGAAGCCGAGGCTCGCTACCGGGAGGGAAAACTGGACGGCGTATACAAAGAGTACTATCCCCGGGACAAAGGGCTGAAAGAGGAGATCGGGTATAAAATGGGCGTGCAGCACGGCCCTTATCGCTATTACAATGAAAATGGGGAACTGACCCTGGAATACGAGTACGCGAACGGCGAAAAAGTAAGCGGTGGCATTATCGAATGATCCCCGGGCGCCCTTTGTAGGCCGGGGAAGGGCCGGCCGAAAGCCTGCGGACCGGTTTGGGCTTGCCGGAAGCTTCGATCTGCTTCAGCAATCCCCTTTTCTCCGGGCTTACCGGACGCTGGTTGTCCAGAAGAGAGGCCATCCATTCGGCGCGCTCGTTATTGACCCACATGCAAAATCCCACCATGTCCTTAATGCCTCTCATATCCGATCATTCGTTTTGGGCGCCGAAGGCAACCCGTTTTTCCTGTTGATCAAGATGAGGGTATTTCGGCGGGGTGCCAACGATCGGGCGAAGCCGTAACTCCCGATTCTTAAAATCGGACTAATACCGTTTCAAGTATGAATCCCGCTTTCAAAATAGGTTCAGTTTCTGCATCCAACCTATTTTAAAGCGGGACAGGTCATTTCATACTTGAAACGGTATTACTGTTATTATCCGTACCCAAATTTCGGCCCACAAAATTTTGCAATGGTCAGGATTCACGGTAATCCGTGAATAATTCGGACTAAGTTCAAAACCGAAGGATTAGCCGTGTGCACCTGAGTCTGGGAAGGGTTAATTGCACACGGGAACACGCCTTCCATACTTTGGAGGTTGTACTTAGTGCTGCTGGTAGGCGCGGGGCGTTTTGCCGGTGGCTTCCTTGAATACCTTGTAGAACGTGCTCTTATTCTTGAATCCGCAGGTGGAGGCGATGCCGAAAAGGGTGAGGTTCTTGTAAGCGCCGGATTCGATCTTCTTCTGCACTTCTTCGACCCGGTATTGGTTGATGAGCTGTTGAAAATTGCATCCGGCAAAGTGGTTGACCACCTGAGAGAGGTACTTGGTATTGGTGGCCAGCCGGTCAGCGACCACCTTGAGGTTGAGGTGTGGATCGAGGTAGAACTTTTCTTGTTCCAGCAGCTTTTTTAGATTGTAGTACAATTTCATTTCTTCGGCTCCCTTCAGGCTGCTGGAGGTGTACTTGGCATGCAGGTGCATGATGGGCAGGTCGGAAGGCCGCGGCACCTCAGTGTGATCCACCTCAAAAGCGATGTAGTTGATGAGCTGCTGATCGCGGTTGAAAATCGGATGGATGACCAGGGTGCAGGCATACTCTTCTCCGCTTTTCCGGTAGTTGGTGATGGTTTCCTTGATGGGAGCGCGTTGTTCCAGCCCCTTCCGTATGCGCTGGATCACCTCTTTTTCCGAGCGGGGGCCCTGGAGGAGACTGGGCTTTTGCCCGATCACCTCTCCGAGATGATAGCCCGTTATGGCGGTGAAGTCTTCATTGACCCAAATGATGCGTTTGTCAGGATCCGTCAGAATGACTGCAATATGAGGGGTCATAGTTCGGGTGCATTGGATGATAAATCGGTTCGAAAGGCGCGCTTTTCGGCTTGGCCTGCTCCAAGATTGTCTAAAAAAAGGAATAGCGCAATGACATTTGCCGCTTTTTTATGGATCGTCAATTTTACCCTAAACTTACTTAATTTTTGTTGTCCGATCCATTCAGCAGGCGCAGAGGAGCCTTCCGGACAAGTGCACGTCCTGCAAAAAGTGCCCGATCCGGCCTGCGGCATTCCGGAATCGAGACGGATTTTGTCCCGTTTCGCTTTTCGGTACCTCCACGGATTTTTTTCCGATCAGAGCTTCAGTAAGCGGGAATTTTTCTTCTTTTTTGGATATTTAAGAATCAAAAATTTGGCAGGGCTTGTCTCCTGAGGAACTTCATTCGGACGCCGACCTTTCCCTTATTGATGCCTTCACGCACGATGCGCTTGTGCCTTTTGTCGTGGAGGAGTGGCAGCGGCCAAGCCGGATCTTGCGGGGGTATCGCTTCGGGCTGTTGATCTATCTGGCCGTACTGATCTTCCACTTTTGGAGAGCCCTAGCAGCGGAAAGCTTGTCCTGGGCGGACGCGCTGGGTTGGTTTCTGGGCGGAAGCCTTCTGGCTCTGCCCCTCTTGGTCGCCCTGCACGAAGGGCTTCACGCCCTGGCCTACCGGCTGCTCGGGGCCCGAAAGCTGGCCCTCGGCGGAAATTGGCGGAAAGCGTACTTCTACATCGCCGCTCATCGCTTTGTGTTGGATAAAAAGCGCTTTGGGTGGGTGGCGCTGGCCCCCTTGGTCATCATCGGTGGGATGCTGGTTGCAGCCCTTTTCTGGGTCGAGGGGCCTGTGTACTGGCTCCTGCTCGGGGTTCTGGGCTGGCATGTGTTGAGTTGCGCAGGAGACATGGCGCTCGTTTCCTTCTCCATGCGCTACGAAAAGTTTTATACTTATGATGACCTTGAGCACGCAATTACGTATTTTTTTGGCGTCAATAGTACGAGTTCGGATGTGAGAAAATGAAAACCCCAGATGAAAAAGATCAAATGGATCGGCTTGAGTATTGTGGCAGGCCTGCTCGTCTTCCTGTGGTTCTGGAATCCCCATGCTTCCCGGCAGGCTCCCTTTTTGATGCAAAAACTGGATCGCACAGAGCGAGGACCGGCGGCTCCGGGCAGTTTTCAGCTTTGGGCGCCTGAGCTGGACTCCTGTGCGGAACCTGCTGCTCTCCGAGATGCGGTGAGCTCCCTTCAGCCGCTGGGGCTCTTGCTGGAAGGCTTGCCGGTCACCGATTACTTACATCTTGCAGATGCGCTGCCCCCGGCCTTGTCTACGGCTTTAGCCAGCCGGGCTTATCCTCTGGTCCATTCTCAGTTCTCGCATACGCCGGCTCTGCCCGGTCCGCAAACGCTTGCTGCCATTCCCGATCTTCAAAAGCCGCTCCAACGTATGAGCGTGGCGCAAAGCCTGGCGCTGGATCTGCATTTGCGCATTCTTCCCATAGAACATCTGCGCCCTTCCCTGTGGAATGAACTGGGCGTACTCGCTTTCGGCCAGGTCCACTTGCCGGCGCGCATAGATACCGTGGCCTGGCTCCTCGAGTTCCAGAAGCAGCTGAGCCCCCTGGTGGCGGAAGGCCTCAGCGGCCTTTATCTGGATCGCAACTTCTGGCAAAAGCTGCCCATTCATCCGCTGCTCTTGCGCAAGGTGCTGCGCCAGGATCTCGGCTTTGAGGGGCTGCTGCTATCGGATTACCTGAACGAGGATCAGACGAAGGCGCAGCTTCTGGCTGATGTCGACCTCTGGCTGACCCGTAAGGGGGAAGCCGAACGCCTTGCCGGCCAACTGACTGCTTTGCGGCACGAGGGCGCTTTGTCCGCCGAATGGTGGATCCAAAAATCGCGACGGCTCACCCAGGCCCGAAAATGGATGTCGTCCGGAGAGCGAGCTCCCCTCAGTCCGCCGGTGCAGGCTTCGCTGGCCGGCCTTTCGTTCCAGGATGCCCCCCGTCCGCAATTTGCTTCTCTGGAGGCCTATTTCGGCGATCGGCGTTGGGAATATCTTCGATGGAAATGGCAGCGGGAGGCTATGGTTTTGGCTGCTAATCCCAAGCAGTTGCTGCCCTTGCGCAATCTCAGCAATCACCGCTATCTGCTTTGGACCCTGAGCAAGGATCCCGTCGATAAGCTGGCCAAACGACTGGACAAGTACGTCTCGATTCAGACGCAAGCCCTCCCGCTGGACGAAACGCTGGAACACGGGCTGCCGGATCCGGGCAGTGAACGCGATATCCTTCTGATCGCAGTCCGGGACATTCCTTTGCAGGCAGACCGCCATCGGGCATTTATTGGTTCCCTTCAGCGGCTGGCGATGCAACGCCCCGTGGTGTTGCTCAACTTCGGCCGACCCGAAAACCTGAACTACTTCACCGATGAGCTGGCTGTGGTTCAGTCCTTTGAGGTCACGGCACAGACCCTGGAGCTGGCAGCCGATCTGGTATTCGGCGGGTTTTCGCCTTCCGGCCGCTTGCCCGAGACCTACAGTGCCCAGTTTCCCAAAGGCCATGGGCTGACTTTTGCCGGAAGCCGGGTGCACTTCAGCCTGCCTCAGGACGTGGGCATAGCGCCGGAGAAACTGGCAGGCATCGATGCCATTGCGCGCACGGCGATCGAAGACGGTTTAATGCCCGGCTGCCAGGTCGTGGTAGCCAAAGAGGGTAAAATCGTGTACTCGAAAGCCTTTGGCAGGCACACCTACGAGTCGGGGGCTCCCCCCGTGCAAACCGACGACCTGTACGATCTGGCCTCGATCACTAAGGTGGCAGCTACTACCCTGATGGCGATGAAGCTCTTTGAGGGAAAGGCCTTTTCCATCAACGACCGCCTTCGCAAAATGCTGGACCTGGATCGCAAAAGCAGCCTGCGCACGATCAGCATGAAGGAGCTGCTCACCCACCAGACGGGGCTGCCTTCCGTTATGCCGCTGCTGCCCATTCTCAAACACCGGGGGCCGGGCAACAATGCCTGCGACCTTTTCTTTTGCAGCAGCCGCAGCGCTCCCTATCTGGTGGAGGTTGCCGATTCTTTTTATTTCGATCAGCGCTACCACGACACCATATGGCAGCAGGTTCAGGCCCTTCCGCTGGGCCGATCGCCCGTCTTTCGATATAGTGATGTCAACTTTATGCTTCTGCAGCGCGTGCTGGAAGAACAGGGTGGGGCATCGCTCGACCGCTGGGCACACGAGAACCTTTATCAACCCCTGGGGCTTCGTCATCTTTGTTTCCGGCCCACAGAACACTTCCCGGCTTCGCGCATCGTACCCACGGAGAAGGATCAACGCTGGCGCCGTCAGCTGGTGCACGGCTATGTGCACGATCCCGTTGCCGCCCTGTACGGCGGGGTGGCCGGCCATGCCGGTTTGTTCGGCAATGCCGAAGACCTGGCCGTGCTCTTTCAAATGTTGGTGAATGGTGGCGAATACGGCGGCCAGCGCTTTCTGGAGCCAAAGACCATTGATCGGTTCACCACCGCTCAGTGGGGCAATCATCGCGGCCTGGGTTTCGACAAACCGGGCCATCGAACCAATGCCAGTGCGCATGCCGAAGAAGCTTCTTCGGAAACCTATGGCCATACGGGCTTTACGGGCACCTGCGTGTGGGTTGATCCCACGGAAAAGCTGGTGTTCGTTTTTCTCAGCAACCGGATTCATCCCACCAGGCGAAATACCGGCCTGATTAAAAAGAAGATCCGCCGGCGCATACACCAAGTGGTATACGATGCCCTTTACACTTTTGATCCCAGCATGCCCTCACTGCTTGCACCGGAGGAGACCACCGATCTGTTTCCCATCCACTGACTGAAGGGAGCTTGCCCGGGCGGGCCGGGCAAAAGCCGAAGCAGGTACTGAATTTTGCGGCTTAACGCTGTTCGAGTAGTCCTTCGAACAACCACTTGGCTACAGCTTCCCGATTGCTTTCCAACAGAATACGGCGCTGATCCGCGCGATTCTGCATGTTGCCGAGTTCGATGTAGACGGCCATGGGCTTGCAGGTGCGCAGCATGTGAAGATCTCTGGCACTCACGGTACCCTGGTAATTTTTTGCCGGCTGGTATTCCTTGTATTTCTCTTCCATTTTCTGCTGAAGCCCCAGGGCCAGTTGGCGGCTATCTTTCCGGCTCGGCTGGTGATAAAAGAACAGGTCGACCCGCTGCCCTTTGTTGCGGGAGTCCACATGGATAATGATGAGTCGCTGGTGCTTGGCTGAAACCCCCTGCTTTTTGTTTTGCTCGTACAGGTTATTAATGATCTCAGAGCGCTGGTTGAGCCTGGGTTTTTGATCGCGATGCATTTTCACGCCTCCCCACAGGTACTCGTCGGTGTCGCAATCCAGCAGTTTATCCGAACGGATGCCGTCGTTGTCGTCGCGGTTCACCATGTAGGCCGTGGCGCCGTACGACACCAGATAGCGGCACAGGCGCAGGGATACGTCGTAGGCATATTCATCTTCGCAGAGGTTGTGCCCGCCGCTCCGCGACATGGCGCCGGGGTCAGGACCGCCATGGCCGCTCACCACATAGTACACACGCCCTTGCAGGGCATTGCTTTGCAGGGGCACTTTCTCATGCGATTTGCCGAAGATGGGGAAGGTGCGGGTCTCGCCGCTCAGGGATTCGCTTTCGTCCTGATCGGGCACCGGTTTGGGAAGGCTGATCTCGGCGGAAGCGCAGTGCAAAATGTGGTAGGGCACCCAGAGGACGCGGTCTTCCATATAGGAAGTAGAGCGTAGTTTGGCTTCCTGCATGCGCTCGTTGTACTTCTGAATGCGCACGGCCAGGTCCCAATCCGGATTGCCGATGGTTGACCGTATCGTCTTTCCGTTGTACTCGTATACCAAAATGGGAAGGAAATAGGATTCGCCCTCCCGCAGGTGGGCATTGCGCTCCAATTGGTTGATCTGGTAAAATTGTTCCAGATTGCAGGTGTGGGCATCCAGCTCGTACTTTCTCAGGAGGGCATAGATGTAATCCCCCTTTTGAGCTACGACCCGGTGATAGATATCATTGGCGGCAAGCGGGGCTGAACTCAGGCAAACCAAAAGGCAGAAGACCACTCGAATGCGCAGCATGCCGTTCGTTGTGTTTTGTGTTTCATACGCTGTCACACCAATCCGATTGCGTTTTGCGGAGTGCTTTTGCCCCAACGCATCCGTGCTTCTTCATCGCGCTTGCGTGCCGGATCCCCTTCGGTGGGCAGGGCACGCCTTGCTTTCCGCCTCCCAACACCGATCCATTCGTGTGACAAACTAATCGTCGGGTTATCGTCCTGATTTTCAAAAATATTGAAATCTCTTCTGATATTCAATTCCCGGACCATTATGCGACCGAAACGATCTGGGCGCAGCCAAACCTTTCCGGAAGCGGTATAAGCTGCTATTTTTGCCCCCATGTCGATTTTAGCACAGACCTATGCGCTGCTGCGCAAGGAGCTGCTCCTGGAGTGGCGCGGCAAGTACGCCCTGAGCGGCATCTTGCTCTACGTGCTCGCTACGGTTTTCGTGGTGTATATATCGTTTATCCGGGTAGAACCGCAGGTTTGGAATACGCTGTACTGGATCATTGTGTTGTTTGCGGGGGTGAATGCCGTGTTGAAGAGTTTTGTGCAGGAAAGCGGGCGCCGGCAGTTGTATTACTACAGCCTGGCGCATCCCATAGCCGTGCTTTTGTCGAAAGTGGTGTACAACATCGGCCTGCTCGAGCTGCTGAGCTTGCTTACCTGGCTCGGCCTGTCTTTGGTCGCCGGCAATCCGGTGCGGGATCACGGATTGTTTCTGGCAGCCACAGCGCTGGGGGCGCTGGGTTTTTCCATTACCTTCACTTTCGTAGCGGCGATCGCGATCAAAGCAGCCAACAGCGCGACCCTCATGGCCATTCTCAGTTTTCCGCTCATTATTCCCATCCTGCTGCTCCTGGTGAAAATGAGCGCTACAGCCCTGGGGCTGATTGACACCCAGGGACTGGGAGGCGACATAAGCCTGTTGGTGGCCATCGATCTGCTCCTGTTGGGGCTGGCTTTGGTCCTGTATCCCTTTTTGTGGAGAGACTAAGTACAAAACCGAAGTTTTGCAGTGAGCGTTTGAGTTTGAATGGAAGAAGGCTTAACGGCAAAGGGGAACACTCCTTCAATGCTTTTGAGATTGTACTCAAGACCCGAATTTGACAATAGGCCAACATCGCCCGGGAGTCCGGGCAGGTTTTTTGTACTAAACCCACGCTTATGCAAGGACGCTGGTGGAAAATCCTGGGGGTGATCATCCTGGTATACACCTTTTTGGCCGGTTTGCTCGTACCCCTCAAGCCGGGCATCGTAGCGGTCGCCCCGGAGCGCGCACAATCGGGTAAGCCCCTGGAATTGCGGGTCACGGGATACAACTCGCAGTACCGACAAGCCGGGCAGGTGTCGGCATGGCTCAAGGTGGATGCGGACGAAACGTCCTATTTGCTGCAGGCCCGGAAGGTGAACCCGCTGGACGACCGCCATCTGGAGCTCTTCTTTTCCCTGCCCCCGCATTTACCCGCTCTGCAAACCCTTACCCTGGCCAGTCTCATACTGGACAATCCTCTGGACGGCGCCTCTGTACTGCCCGAAAAAGTGGCCATTCAGCAGGATTCGGTGAATGTGGAAGCGGGCCGGCGGGCCTGGTCGGCCGATTCATTGGCCCTCAGCGGCGCAGAGGCGCGCTTCACTTTTCCCTTTCGCAATATTCTTTCGGAAACCATTCGAAACACCTATTTCCACGTTCCGCTCTGGTTTGCCATGTTGTTTCTGTTCCTGGCTTCGGTAGTGTTCAGCATCCGGTACCTGCGTGGGAGCGATCCCGCTGACGATCGCCGGGCCTGGGCTTTCACCCAGGTGGGCATAGTCTACGGCCTGCTGGGGCTCATCACGGGTGCGATCTGGGCCAAAAACACCTGGGGAGCCTACTGGAGCTTCGACGTCAAGCAGAATATGACGGCCATTGCCCTGCTCATTTACCTGGCCTACTTCATCCTTCGGGCGGCTGTCGAACAACCCGAGAACCAGGGCCGCATCGCTGCGGTGTACAACATCTTTGCCTTTGTGGCCCTCATTCCGCTCATTTACGTGATTCCCCGGCTTACGGACAGCCTGCATCCCGGGGCAGGGGGCAACCCGGCCTTGGGCGGAGAAGACCTGGACAACACCATGCGCATGGTCTTTTATCCGGCGATCATCGGATGGTCTTTGCTCGGGTTTTGGATCGCTTCGCTCACCCATCGCGCTGCGGCTGTACGCGATACGATTTTGGAGCGCGCCTAACCTTTGCAGAATTAAAAATAAGCGCGACTTTTGCCCCCAATTTTATCCTATGAAAAGACGATTTGCCAGCTTGCTCTCCACCTCTTTCCTGTTGCTTTCTTCTTTGCCGGCGCGTGCCGAGGATGCGGATTTTATGCGAAGCACCGGTAAGATCTACGTGGTGGTGGCTGTCATCCTGGCCATTTTCATAGGACTCGTCCTCTATCTGATCCGCCTGGATCGCAAGCTCACCAAACTCGAAAACCAAATTAACGAACATGACTAAACCAAGGCCGAGTTTTTTCGAAAGTGTACAGGCCTATTTTAGCAAAGCAGCCCAACACACTGGCCTTCATGCTGGATTGCTCGACCAGATTCGCGTGTGCAATGCGGTCTATCAGATGCAGTTTCCGGTGAAAATCGGCAACGAAGTGCGGGTCATTGAAGCCTACCGGGTGCAGCACAGCCATCACCGCAACCCCACCAAAGGCGGCATTCGCTACAGCAATCACGTCACCCAGGAGGAGGTCATGGCCCTGGCTACCCTAATGACCTTCAAATGCGCAATTGTGAATGTGCCGTTCGGAGGCGCCAAGGGCGGGGTGAAAGTCAACCCCTGGGAGTACACACCCGGCCAGCTGGAGAAGATCACCCGGCGCTATACCACCGAGCTGGTGCGGCGCAACTTCATCGGGCCGTCCATCGATGTGCCGGCTCCTGACTACGGAACCGGTTCGCGGGAGATGGCCTGGATCTACGATACCTACCGCACCCTGAAAGGGGAGGAGATCGATGCTGCCGGTTGCGTGACCGGCAAGCCCGTCAACCAGCAGGGCATCCGGGGTCGCACGGAAGCCACCGGGCGCGGGGTGTTTTACGGCATTCGCGGAGCCTGTGAAGTGCCCGAGGATATGAAAAAGCTGGGCCTGGAACCCGGCTTGGCCGGAAAGACTATGGTGGTCCAAGGCCTGGGTAATGTGGGCTCCTATACGGCTTCCATCTCGCAGAATGAGGGCGGCTCCGTTTTGATCGGGGTCGGGGAAGTGGAAGGTGCCATTTACAAGCCCGACGGGATCGACATCCACGATCTGCTTCGCCATCGCAAGGAGACGGGGTCCATCCTCAATTATCCCGGTGCGCAGAATTTCCCCAAGGAAGAGCGCAATAAGGTGCTGGAATTCGAATGCGATATTTTGGTGCCGGCGGCCCTGGAAAACCAGATTACCCTGGACAACGTGCACAAGGTCCGCGCCAAGATCATTGCCGAAGCGGCCAACGGGCCCATAACCTCTCAAGCCGAGGAAAAGCTGATCGAAGACGGCCGCCTCATCATTCCCGATTTGTTCCTCAATGCGGGCGGGGTGACGGTTTCCTATTTCGAATGGCTGAAAAACCTGTCACATATGCGCTTTGGCCGCATGGACAAGCGCTTCAACCAGAATATGTACGACCAGCTGGTCGCCACGGTAGAACGCCTAACCGGCCATTCGCTCAGTGCACAGGAACGCGCCATGCTGGTGAAAGGGGCTGACGAGATCGACCTGGTGCGCTCTGGCCTGGAGGAATCCATGATCACCGCTTACCACGAGATCCGCGAGATCCTGAAGCGCAAGAAGAAGGTGAACGATCTTCGCACTGCTGCATTCGTAAGTGCCATCAATAAGATCAGCAGCGATTACCTGTCGCTGGGTATTTTCCCCTGATCGGAGGCCTCTGAAGCGCTCTCTGAACGGGTATCCGGATGGCTTGCATCCGGGTACCCGTTTTTTAATATTCGCTGGGGCCCGAATATTATTGCAAAAAGTCTGGAAATACCCTTGGTATAAGAAATTTTTTTTGGGGCTCTCGATCAGGGGGCTTGTAAATTGTTGGGTTGCTGCCTATCTTGGGCCTCTACAAATACATTTGTAAACAGATAACGGAAATCCAATGTCTGAGAAGTTGGACAAAATTGACCTCAAAATCCTTAAGATCCTGCAGCAGAACAGTAAGATCACCAATTTGGACCTGTCCAAAAAGATCGGGCTTTCTCCGGCTCCCACCCTGGAGCGGGTGAAAAAGCTGGAAAACAACGGGGTGATCGAAAGCTACCACGCCAAGGTAAGCCCGCAGGCCATCGGGCTGAACGTCAAAACATTCGTCCTGGTCTCCCTGGCCTGGCAAAAGGAAAATGCCCTCAACCACTTTCTGGAAAAGATCAAGGAGATCGAGGAGATCGTAGAGTGTTACATCATCACGGGAGAAGCCGACTTCCTGATGAAGATCGTGTGCAAAGACATTCCCACCTACGAGCAGTTGCTCTTCAAAACGCTTTCTCAGATCGAAGAGATCGAGCGGTTGAAGACACTCATGACTCTGTCTACGGTCAAGGACGCCAAGATCCTTCCCTACCGCTACGATTAAGAAACCGAATCCAATCTGCCAAAAGCCGTTCCAAAAGGTCTTTTGGAGCGGCTTTTTCATTCTCGTACGAACGCAAGCTGCACGGGATCCGGGCAAGCGCTCAGGGCCGCGGCTTATCAAAAAATCCGATCTCCATGTTTGCCATTCATAACATCAACGGGTAAGTATGGCGAAACGCGAATCCCTACTGTGGTCTCTGGAGCGGGCTGCGCAGCCGCCTTCCTATCTGCTGGGTACGATGCATGTGCGCGATCAGCGAGTATTTCGGTGGATGATGCAGTTGCGCGAGCTGCTCGAACCCTGCGATTTACTGGCTCTGGAATTCGATTTGGAAGAGGCATCGGTGCCGGGGTTGAAGGGGCTACTCCTTCTGCCGGAGGAGCACTCGCTCGACAGGCTCCTCGGCCTGCGGTCATACGGCAAACTGAAGCGCATCCTCCGCAAGGCGTTCGGGCTGGAACTGGCCGCCTTTCGCCGCCTGCACCCCATGGTGCTCAAGCAGGCTATTGATGCATCCATCTTGCAGGAAAATATGCCGCACACCCTGGACGAAGCTTTGTACCGCGTCGCCCGGGAGTTGGACCTTCCGGTGGTCGGGCTGGAAAGCTATGCCGGTCAGCTCGAGTTGCTCGGACAGTTGCCGATTCGCCAGCAGGTTCGCGATCTGGAACGCTTGGCGGCCCAGGTGAGCCGCTACCGGCGCCAGATCAATCAATTGGCCCGGCTGTACGAGCAGGGCCGCCTGCGCGACCTCTACCAGGCCGTGCGCCGGGGTGCCGGCAAGCACCGCCGCCTGCTCATCGACCGCCGCAACGAGGCCATGGCCGGGCGCCTGGCCGAACTGGCTGCCGGTCAGCGCGTATTCGCCGCCGTAGGCGCCGGCCACCTGCCCGGCCACCAAGGCATGTTGCGCCTGCTCAAGCAGCGGGGGTTCCGCGTGCAGGCGGTGGTGCTGGGGTAGGGGAGAGGAAGGGAAGCGGAAATCACTGCCGGTTGAGTAAGTCGGGGATGGCCGAGCGGTTCATGGGCGCTTTTCGGCCGGGCTCGTCACAAAGTACATCCCCAGTTTACCCTTGCCCTTGACCTCGATCTTGCCCCGGTATTCGCAGCGGAACGCATCCTTCACCAGCTCGTAGGTCGCCTCGCTGATATTCACCTTGCCGACCGCTCCGCTGCTTTCCATCCTCGAAGCCGTGTTCACCGTGTCACCCCAGATGTCGTACTGGAATTTTTTCACACCCACGATGCCGGCTACCACCGGACCGGTATGAATGCCCACCCGCATTTCGAATGCGGGTTTGCCGGATGCTTCGTTCTCAGCTTTGCGGGCCCGGATGAAGGTCTGCATGTCGAGCGCGGCCAGGACGGTGTTCTTCACCGAGTCGTCCGTGGGCACGGGGAGTCCGCCTGCCGCCATATAGGCATCGCCTATGGTCTTTATTTTTTCTATGCCGTATTTTTCAATGATCCCGTCAAAGGCTTCGAAGCAGTGGTTGATCTCCTGCACCAGCTCGGCCGCGCTGAGTTTGGCGCTTTGCTCGGTAAAGCCTTTGAAGTCGGTGAACAGGATGCTCACCATCTCGAAATCCCGGGCCTCAGCCCGGCCCTTTTCCTTGAGTTCTTCGGCAATTTCTGCCGGCAGGATATTGAGCAGCAGGTTTTCCGAACGGTCCTTTTCTTTCTCGATGATGTTCTTCGCTTTGCGCACATAACGCCAGCGGCTGTAGAGCCCCCCGGCCAGAAGAAACAGGAACAGGGAGGAGCCGATGAAGACATTGCGGGTTTGGTTCTTCCTGCGCACTTCCTGCTGATGCGCTTCCTCCACCCGGCGGGCTTCTTCGGCCTGGGCTATGCTGTCTTGCAGCATTACTTTCTCGAACTCCATCTGCTGGAGCTTTTCGGCGGTTTCATTGGCCTTGAGGCTGTCTTCCAGCACGCGCATTTTTTCCAGGTACTCCAGGGCCTGGCTGCCCTTGCCAAGAGCCTTGTAGGCGTTGTACAGGCATTTGCTGGCATTCTTCTGGTATTCCAGAACGCCGATCTCTTCGGCCAGTACCAGGCCGTTTCGGCAATACGTCAGCGCCTGATCGGGTTTGCCCTGATCGTTGTAGATCGTACCTATGTTGGTCAGGTCACCGGCAATGCCTCCCTTGTTACCGAGTTCTCTATAGAGAGCCAGGGACTGCTGGGCGTATTCCAGGGCCCGGGTGCGATCGCCCAATCGGAAGTAAATGGCCCCGTTATTGCTCCGAATATTGGCAATGCCGTTTTTGTTCCCGAGCTCTTCATAGAGGTTCAGTGCTTTCTGGTTGTATTCCAGCGCGAGCGGGTAATTCTTTTGGGTCATGGATATGTTGCCGAGATTGCTCAGGCGGCCTGCTATCGCTGCCTTGTCGCCCAGTTCTTCATAGATGGCCAGCGATTTTTGGGCATATTCCAGGGCCAAAGGATAGTTTTCCTGTTCCCAGTAGATGTGGCCCAGGTTGTTCAGGGTACCCGCAATGCCTTCCTTGTCGCCCAGCACTTCGTAGATGCTCAGCGCTTGTTGGGCATATGCCAATGCCCTGGGGCGATTGCCCTGGTACAGATAAACGTTCCCAATATTCTTCAGGCTGTTGGCCACCCCCGATCGGTCCCCAATGGATTCAAAGCTCGCTTGCGACCGGGTGAAGTATTCTTTTGCCGAAGCAAAATCGCCCATCATGGCATTGGCAATGCCCTGCAGCCGGTACCCCTCAGCTGAAGCTTTTGGGTAGTCGTGCTCCTTCGCATAGCGGTGCAGCCCTTCGGCCAGCACCAGGGTGGTGTCCGGCCTGGAATACAGAAAACCGCGCTGAATGAAATCTTTGTAGGCGGCAACCCGTATCGAGTCGGGCCGGCCGGGATCCTGCCAAAGGGTATAGAGGGAGTCGAGGTTTTGGCCGAACAAAAAACCGACCGACAGGAAGCAAATCAGGGTTGTAAATAATCTCAGCATGTTCAGTGAAGCAGAGCCCGGCTATTGGGGGCAAAAAGTGGTTCTCATCCCTTGGGAAGCGTGGCATGGTTACTGCCCTTCCCCAAAAGCTGGGCGGTAAAACCCTTAAAACTACAAAATCCGGTCGATTGAGCTAATCCCCAAAGATCCGGCAGCCGGTTTTTACTTGAAGCGGAAGGCGTTGCCCATTCGATTCGGCTATCGTGTTTTCCGGATTCTTGCACGATCCCGGTCAACCCGGAAGGGGATGGGGCCTTGTCAGTGGCCGGCCCATTCGATCAGCTGTATAGCTAATCTTCTTGGCTGACAAATTTCATTGATTACCTTTAAATGGCAAGAGGATGAATAGGAGCACGAAAAAGACCACCACCAAATTCCACAGAGCGGAAACAGCCCGATAGCCAATGAGTATTCCGGGCATTGTTCATGCTCATTAAGTTAAAAATCCGGCAGATCCATCCTTTTGCAGAAGTAGGCAGGTTGTACTAATTGAAAGATAAAATGTCCTTTTTCGATTGGCATTGTATCCTTGAAACCCTGGTATACCGCTATCAGAAAGTTTTGAGCGCACCCCAACCTTTTTGATAGCGAAATAAACGGATACGCGCCTTCCGGCTTTATATCAACGATCAACCCCCAAACCCCAGGCCTGTGCAAACACTCCATTCCCATCTCTGCATGCGGCGGCGCGTTGCCGCTCGTAGTCGATTCTGGATCTGGCCGGTCCTGGCCTTGCTGCTCGCCTTCGCGGCCCTGCCCGCCCGGGCCCAGGAAGCCTTCTTTACCCGCCTGGCCGATTCCGCACTGAGCCTGACCCATGTGCAGGTCGTCTACGATCCGTCTTATTTTTCTATCGCCTATCCCATGGGGGACGTTCCCTCCGACCGGGGCGTGTGTACGGATGTCGTCATCCGGGCCTATCGCAAGCTGGGCATCGATCTGCAGCGGGAGGTGCACGAGGACATGCGGGCGCATTTCGATCGCTACCCGGCCATCTGGGGGCTGACCCGCACCGACACCAACATCGACCACCGGCGGGTGCCCAACCTGATGACTTTCTTCAGGCGCAAAGGCAGCGTGGTGCCCCTCACCGACCGCCCGGCCGACTACCAGCCCGGTGATATCGTCTGCTGGCAGCTGGGCGGCGGGCGCACGCACATCGGCATCGTAGTCGGGCGGACCTCCCGCGACGGCCTCCGCCACCTCGTCGTGCACAACATCGGCCGCGGGCAGGTGGCGGAGGACGTGCTGTTCAGCTACCCCATCATCGGTCATTATCGCTATCCCTGATGGATAGCCCCGGCTTCTGATCTATTTGCCGGTTGTTCTGTTAAAAGGCATACCGGCAAACAACCAAGCCCGGCAAGTCCTTGTTCCAATCGCGTACTAAACGGATCCTCCCGATGCATCGGCTGTTTTTCCTTTCTGTTTTATTCGTACTTGCCGTCTCTACGGCGAGCGGCCAGAATCAAAATCACACGGTAAGCGGGTACGTAACCGACAGCCTGACCGGCGAGACCCTCATCGGCGCCAATGTGGTGATCCTGGAGGATGAAACCCGAGGTACGACCACCAACACCTACGGCTTCTACAGCCTCAAGCTCCCGGCCGGCCGCTACACCTTGCGCATTTCTTACCTGGGCTATGCCGAACAGCGCATCCCCATCGACCTGCGCGAGGAGGACCAGCGCCTGAACGTGGCTCTGCTGGAAGGGGTGGCGCTGGAAGAGGTGGTCGTGCAGTCGGAAGCCGCCGACCGCAATGTGGCCAGCACGGATATGGGTACCGTAGAGCTGCCGGTGGAGAACATCAAGAAGATCCCGGCTGTCTTCGGCGAGGTGGACATTCTGAAGGCCCTGCAGCTGTTGCCGGGCGTGCTGTCGGCCGGCGAGGGCAATGCCGGCTTCTACGTGCGCGGTGGCGGCCCGGACCAGAACCTGGTGCTGCTGGACGAGGCCGTGGTGTACAATTCCGGCCATCTGCTGGGCTTTTTTTCCGTCTTCAATCCCGATGCCATCAAGAACACCACCCTCATTAAAGGCGGTATGCCGGCCTATTACGGCGGGCGCCTGTCCTCGGTGGTGGACATCCAGATGAAGGAGGGCAACGACCAGCAGTTTGCCCTGGACGGTGGCATCGGCCTCATCGCTTCCCGCCTCACGGTCCAGGGGCCTATCGTGAAGGGACGCAGTTCCTTCATCGTATCGGGCCGGCGCACCTATGCCGTAGACCTGGCCCAGCCTCTCATTCGGGGTACGGATTTTGCGGGCACCAATTACTTTTTCTATGACCTCAATGCCAAGGTCAATTACCGCTTTTCGGACAAAGACCGCCTGTATCTCAGCGGCTACTTCGGTCGCGACGTGCTCAAATTCCGCAATCCGGAGCGCGACTTCAAATTCGACCTGCCCTACGGCAACAACACGGCCACCCTGCGCTGGAACCACCTCTTCAACAGCGAGCTGTTCATGAACTTATCCTTCATCTACAACGAGTACGACTTCTCCTTCGGTGGCGGCCAGGGTGATTTCACGGTGGATGTTTTCTCCGGTGTGCGCGACTGGAATGTGAAGCTGGACTTCGACTGGTTTCCCACGCCCAACCACAGCATCCGGTACGGGCTCAACTACATTTACCATCGCCTCACGCCCAACATAGCCAATGCCGAAAACGGGGAGACGACCTTCAGCAATAACCTGGAGCCGCGCTACGCCCACGAAGCAGCCGCCTACATCCAGGACGAGATCCGCATCGGCCCTCGTTTCAGCATGAACATAGGCCTCCGCTTTTCCCTCTTTACCCAACTGGGGCCCTATACCTCTTCCATCGACAGTACAGAGTACGAGCGCGGCGAGCCGGTGGTGACCTATACCGGCCTGGAGCCCCGCTTCAGCGCCCGCTACAAACTGAGTTCTTCGGCTTCACTGAAAGGAGGCATCACCACGGCGTATCAGTACCTGCACCTGGTGAGCAATTCCACCTCCACGCTACCCACTGACGTGTGGGTGCCGAGTACCGAGCTCGTCAAGCCCCAACTGGGCATACAATATGCCGTCGGATACTTTCAGAACTTTAAGGAGAATGCTTACGAAACTTCCGTCGAACTGTATTACCGGAATCTGCGCAATCAGATCGACTACGGGGAGAACTACGTCAACGACATCGCCGATGACTTGGAGACGCAGTTTGTGTTCGGCACCGGACGTTCATACGGTATGGAATTGTTCTTGAAAAAGGCCAAGGGTAGCCTCAGCGGTTGGATCGGCTATACTCTCTCTCGGACGGACCGGCAGTTTGCGGATATCAACGAAGGCAGGCGCTATCCGACGGTGTACGACCGGCGTCACGACCTCAGTGTAGTACTGAATTACCAGCTGAGCCCCAAGTGGGAGCTCGGAGCCACCTTCGTATACGGCACCGGGAACGCTTTTACCCCCGTTCGAAGTCTTTATTTTATCGAAAACAACTTCGTGACCGAGTACGGCGATCGAAACAGCGCCCGCCTGCCGGCCTACCACCGGCTCGATTTTGCCGCCACCTGGACGCCCAATCCCGATTCTCAAAAGCGCTTTCGCTCCACCTGGACCTTCAGCGTATACAATCTCTACAACCGGCAGAATCCCTTTTTCATCTTCTACGACTTTGAGACCGATGCCGCTCAAGGTACCGCAAAGGCCACGGCTTTTCAGGTGAGCCTGTTTCCCATCATTCCGTCAGTGACCTGGAACTTCAAGTGGAAAAGCAAGAAGCTGTAGGCACCACAAGCGGGGAGGCGGTAAGTCTTTCCGCGGTTTCGCGTATGGAAGCCCCTCGGTGCGGATCGAGGGGTCTGTTAGGAGTTTACCCTTGGCTGTCAGTAGTTTACCGTCCGTGTACGTTGTACATCTCGGGTATCAGATGGGCTGATAGCGTCCCGCCCCGGCCGAAAGCCGCATGATCAATCCGCATGGCAGTTCATTCATTCCGCCGCCTTCCCTTGCTTCCTACCTGCCCTTCCATCCCGAACCGGCCTTTTCCTGCGCATCGGGACGATTACTGAGGGATTTCCTGCGCAGGCCGGTGCGTTGGGGCAGCGGGTTGATGGCGGGCGAGGTATTGCCGAAATCGCTGCATGACCCAGAGATGCACTACGGCCTGGGAAAGCACATAGATGTACCAGGGAAGGGTGGGAACGAATTCGTGTATAGCTGCGATCACGTGTCGTCCCTGCAGCACCCTCCGGAATTCGAGCCAGCCGTAGTCCTTCCGCTTGGTGAGCATCCCCCCCATGATGTAGAAGAGCTGCCGGTCGGTATCGCTCCGGTCTTTGATAAACTTCAGCTGAAGCAATTTCCAGGGACCTATCCGGAAGGTGGAGATCTCGCCCTCCCGGTCCACCCGGATGAGATAGCGGAAAAAACGAGGCAGCCAGGTCTGGTATCGGCGCGCTACCCAGATGGCGGAGCGGTTGCCGGGATTGGGCAGGCGTTGTACGCTGCGCACGGTGTTGCGCTCGCTTCGCTCCTGTACCGAAGCCGGCAGCGGGGGGATTTTATCTTTCTCGAAAAGCGCCTTCCGGGCAGCCGCTTCAAATGACTGGCGTTCGGGAAAGGCATCCATCAATTCATTGGGCGCAGCGATCAATTCGTAGCGCAGGCTCTCCACCAGGGGAGACACCAGAGTGGTGCTGCTGTCGGCGAAGGTGCTCACCCATAGCTTGGACAGGCCCAGCGAAAAGACCGGCACCGTGAAGATGGCCCGTTTTTTGCCCAGCAGGCGGGCAACGGTGCGCATCATAGCTACGTAGGTAGTCGTCTCCGGTCCGGCAATGTCGAAATGGCGGTCGTAATAGCGCGGATTGCCGATGCAGTGATCCATCATGCGCAATGTATCGGCCAGCCCGATGGGCTGGGTGCGCGAAAGGGTCCACTTGGGACACAGCATGACCGGCAGGCGCCGCACCAACTTCTCGATGATGTCGAAGGAGGAGCCGCCCGGCCCCACGATGATGCCGGCCCGGAGGGCCGTGAGGGGTACTGCGCTGGAACTCAGCGTCTGCTCCACCTCGTAGCGGCTGCGTAAGTGACGGGAATACTGCTGCTCGTTTTTCGGCAATATGCCGCCCACGAAGAGGATCTGTTTCACTCCCTGATCGCGGGCGCCCCGCACGAAGTTGTCGGCCAGCAGCAGGTCTGTGTCCTCAAAGGAACCCTGGTTGAGGCGGGTGGAGGGCTGCATGGAGTGCACCAGGTAGATGGCATAGTCCGCCCCGCGAAGGGCCTCGTAAGTGCTGGAGAGGGAGAAGAGCTCGACCTGCCGCCACTCGATATCGGGGTCTTCCGGATGGGGCTTCCTTTGCCGGCGGCTGAGGGCGAGGAAGCGGTACTTGTGCCGGTAGCGCTCCATAAACCAGCGGCCGATAAAGCCCGTAGCCCCGGCGATCGCAACGGTGGGTTTCATGCCTAACTAACGGGCGGCCGGGCGGAGTGTTCGAATGGAAGTGTGCGGATTTCAAATAGACCGACTCCTTTTTAGAATCCCTGGAGACTTGCTAGCAATTGTGAGCCATTTGCGGTAGTTTTGTGCTTCTTGTTTGGGAAAGACCAAAAGGGGAGCGGCAGCCCTGACGATGCTTTTACTTGTCAGGATAGCCTTCGGCCAAGCGGTCGAACTGTTTTTCGGAGGAGTGGCAGAGCGGTCGAATGCACCGGTCTTGAAAACCGGCGTACCGCGAGGTACCGGGGGTTCGAATCCCTCCTCCTCCGCAACGTCCCCTTGGAGCCGGCCGCCGACAGGCGGCCTTTTTTTATGCCCTCCCTCCGGACCAAGCTCGCTTGAGGCCGGCGGTAGGGCATAAAAAAAGAAAGCCCAAAGGGCCGGCTCCAAGGGGGGCATTGCAGGTCCCCCCGAACGGGATCACCGCCAGGTAATCCCTCCCTCGATACCAAGCCCGTCCTCGCTGGCGGATCGTTTTTCGCCTTCTGCTATCGAGGCCGAAACATGGACCGGGGACCAAAGAAAAACGGGCTGCCCTTTGCGACAGCCCGTTTTCAGTGCCGGGGTTCTTTATTTATCCTTTCGGAGCAGGAAGAACCTCGATTTGGCATCGGCATCGGCATTCGGAAGTTTTGTGCCGGAGGGGTCTTTGCGGTTGGTTTCCCAACTGCTTTCCACCGTCCAGCCCATTTTGTGGAGGTAGTTGAGCAAAAGAACGGGGTTTTCATAAACGACGGCCTGGGGGCTTCCGGCCACTGTAAGGAGGTAATCCTTCGGCCGTTGCTGGTCGCCGGGGTAGATGAATATCCGCCCGGTCTGGGGCACGAACTCCAAGCCCATGTAAGGGTCTTGCAGGGTCGAAAGATCAAGACCTCCGGCTACAAAGGTCTGGCCGGCAGCGCCGGTGGCCAGCAGGCCGAAGAACAGAGCAAAGCAAAGCGAACGGATCATAGATTTAGTTTTTTCTCTCTAGAAAGATAGGCAAAAATTGAAATCGAACCTTCTTTCGAAGCGCGGCACTTGAAGTAGGCAGAAGTCCGCAAAAGCCTTATCTTTGTGCCCGATTTGAAGGGTTGGCATGGGGAGAGGCTTTCGAACCGGCCGCGGTTTCGTTTTTCGCCTTGACATATAAGGAGATATAGGGTCTCGTAGTACAATGGATAGTACGTGGGTCTCCGGAACCCAAGATCTAGGTTCGATTCCTAGCGAGACCACCATTCCTTTTGCCGATTACCGCTGGCGATGAGTCAGCCGGGGAAAGCCCAAGGGCCGAACAGCTACCTCTTGGGCTTTTTTGTTGGCTGGGAACAACCCGGGCAAGGTTCGCATTGTTCAACCGCCAGGGTAAAATGCGTAATCGGGGGCAAGCCGTACCGCCGATTCCCACGGTCTGTCCGCCCGCCTTATTTCGAAGAGGCGAGGTCCGGAGCATTCCAGCCCCATTGAATTTGGGTATAAGCGATCGCCATGTCAGTACGTGTTCAGGAACTCAGCAAAGTTTTCGGTACCCAGCGAGCCGTGGACGAGGTGTCCTTTCAGGCCCGCGAAGGCGAGATTCTCGGCTTTCTGGGCCCCAACGGCGCGGGCAAAAGCACCTGCATGAAGATCATTACCACGTTCATCCCCCCCACCTCGGGCAGCGTGGAAGTGTGCGGACAGGATGTGCAGGCCCAGCCGCTGGCCGTTCGGCGCCACATCGGCTACCTGCCGGAGACCAATCCCCTGTATCGCGACCTTTACGTTCGGGAGTACCTGCACTTCGTGGCTTCGCTCCACCGCTTGTCCAAGCCGCGCAAGCGGGTCGACGAGATGATCGAACAAACCGGCCTGGGGCGCGAGCAACACAAGCGTATAGCCACTTTGTCCAAGGGCTACCGGCAGCGGGTAGGTCTGGCTCAGGCCCTGCTGCACGATCCGGACGTACTCATCCTGGACGAACCCACCTCCGGCCTGGATCCCAACCAACTGGTCGAGATCCGCAAGCTAATCAAGGCATTCGGCCGCGAAAAGACGGTCATTTTCTCTACGCACATCATGCAGGAGGTACAGGCCCTCTGCGACCGGGTGCTCATCATCAGCAAGGGCCGCATCGTGGCCAATGATCCCATCGAGCGCCTGCAAAGCCGGCTTTTCGGCGAGCGACAGGTAACGGTAGCTTTTGCTCAGGCCGTACAGGAGGAGGCATTGCTGAAGATCCAGCACGTAAAAAAGGTAAGCCGGATGGATGACAAGTGCTGGAAGCTGACGGCCGATGCTGATCGCGATATCCGGGCGGATATCTTTCAATTTGCGGTGAACCACAAAATCACGCTACTGGAAATGGTCCAGGAGCAATACAGTGTAGAAGATGTATTTCAGCAACTTACCCGCTAGCCTGCTTTGGGTCCTGCTCTTTTGGGGTGTTGCTGAGTGCGGGCACGCCCAGGCCGACAGCGTGCTGGTCACGAAGAACTTCAAGTTCGAAGACGGGTTGTACTTTTCCTTTTCGGACTTTCGCGAGAACCGGCCGGCCGTTCCCTGGAGCCGGGTAAAAGCCGTTTTGGCCAGCAACCCCCAGACTTTTCTCATTCAGGTGGAGCAGCTGTATGCCGACAGCCTGGGGTTTATTCCGCCCGATTCGCTCTGGGGGCTTTGCCTCAAGGGCATCCCCTACATTCGCCTCAGCCAGGGGCAGGTTGACAAGGCTTTGCCCTCCTTTGCCGGGATGCAGGTTCGCGGCCGGATCTGTTATTTCGAGTATTCCCGGGACACGGTCTTTCAGCGGGCTATTGCAGCCTACAACCCCCTGACCGGCAGGCCCTTTCGCGAGGGGCAGGTGCCGGTGGAAGAAACGCTGGTGTTCAAGCGAATGCTGAATTTCGAGACCGGGGCTGTTGCGCCCTTTGACTTACCCCATTTTTTGGAATGGATACGCGAGGATGAACGTCTGTACCAGACCTTTGCCGAAATGCGGCCCTCAGAAGCCGATTCCCGCCTCTTCAAGGGCTTGTTGATCTACCTGGACCGAAACGCTGTATTCTTAAAGCGCGAACCCATCGAACCGTGAACTATGTGGAGCATTTTCCGTAAAGAACTGAATCTGTTTTTTTCCTCCCTGATCGGGTACATTGTGATCGGGGTCTTCCTCCTGGTCATGGGGCTCATCTTGTTCGTTTTTCCAGACACCAGCCTGCTGCAGTACAATTACGCTACTCTCGGGCCCATGTTCGACCTGGCGCCTTCGGTGTTCCTGTTCCTTATTCCGGCCATTACGATGCGTTCGTTTGCCGAAGAGAAACAGGCCGGTACCATTGAGCTACTGGCCACCAAGCCGGTGCGCGACCTGGACATTACCCTGGGAAAATTCCTGGCGAGCCTCGCCCTAGTCGTCTTCGCTCTGCTGCCCACCCTCATTTTTTACTACACTGTTTACGAGTTGGGGGTGCCGCGCGGCAATATCGACAGCGGGGCAGCCTTGGGCTCCTATCTGGGGCTGTTGCTTTTGTCGGCCGTATTCGTATCCATCGGCCTATGGGTCTCTTCCCTCACCCAGAACCAGATCGTGGCCTTTATCCTGGGCGCTTTCCTCTGTTTCCTGGTGTATTCCGGCTTCGATTACTTCAGCCGCCTGCCGGTGTTCGTCGGCCGGGCAGACGACCTGGTTCAAAAGCTGGGTATATCCTATCACTACGCCTCGATCAGCCGCGGGCTGATCGACACCCGGGACGTGGTGTATTTTTTGTCGGCAATGAGTTTTTTTATTGTACTCACCCTGGTGAGCCTGGACCGGCGCCGGTGGTAAAACGACTTCTGAACAGATGGCCAAATCCAATCGATCCAGACGATATAATACGTTGTTGCAAGCCGTTCTCTTCGCCGGCATCCTTCTGCTGGTCAACATCCTGGCCAACGCTCGCCTGGGCGATACCCCCATGTACGGATTTCTCGACCTGACGGAGGAAAAGCGCTACACGCTCACGAAGCCTACCCGCCAGCTTTTGCGCGGGCTGGAAGAGCCGGTCTATGTGCGGATACTGCTGGAAGGCGATTTCCCGGCCGAATTCAAGCGCCTGCAAAACGCCACCCGGGAATTGCTGGACGACTTCCGGGCCGAAAACGGGCTGATCGAATACGAGTTTGCCGATCCCAATGAAGGCACGGTAGAAGAGATCAATGCGCTGCGGGAAGAGTTGGCCAAGGACGGCATTATTCCCTCCACCGTGACTTCACGCGACGCATCGGGCGTTACGGAAAAGCTCGTCTATCCGCATGCCCTGGTCAATTTCAAGGGTCGCATGATGCCCGTTTTGCTTCTGGAGAACGAGGTGCCCGGGGTGGATCCGGAGGTGGCCATCAACCAGTCCATTGCCCTGCTGGAGTACAAGTTTGCCAACGCGCTGCAAAAGCTCCAGTACCGGGAAAAGCCCAATATCCTGTTCACGGCAGGCCACGGCGAACTGGACGATCTGGAGACCCGCGACCTCGAAAAGAGCATGCGGCTGTATTACAATACCGGCCGGATGGTGCTGGACAGCATCGTCTCCCTAAATGAGGAGGTTGCCGCTTTGGTCGTCGCCAAACCCACGCGCCGCTTTTCCGAAAAGGACAAGTTCAAGATCGATCAGTACGTCATGAACGGCGGCAAAGTGCTGTGGCTGCTGGACAAGTTGGCCGTCGGCCTCGACAGCCTGCGCGGGCGCCCGGAGTTTTTTCCGCAGGAGTACGACCACAACCTGGACGACCTCCTCTTTCGCTATGGGCTGCGCATTCAGCCCAACCTGGTACTGGACATCAATTGTTCGCAAATCCCGCTGGTGAGCGGAATGGTAGGCAATGCCCCTCAATTCACCAATTTTGAGTATCCCTACCACCTGGTGGTCGTACCGGATTCGCCCCATCCGGCTGTCAAGAACCTGGGCCCGCTGAATCTGCTGTACGCCAACACTCTCGATACCACCGTACAACCTAAATACCCGCTGGAGAAGGAGGTGCTCTTGCACTCCAGCAAGAACAGCAGAACGCAGTTCATCCCCGTCGGCCTAAATTTCGAGTTTTTGCGCTACGGGCTGGATCCCGACAAGTTTAACAAGCCGCCTCAGCCCCTTGCGCTCAGCCTGGAGGGGCAGTTCGCCTCTCTGTACGAGAACCGGGTTACGGAGAGCATGCTGGAAGGCCTGGCTCAGCTCGACCTGGCCTACAAAGCGAAGAGTACGCCAACGCGCATGCTGGTGGTCACCGATGGGGATATTGCCAAGAATCCCGTGAACCGCCGGGAAAACAAGCACGGCCCCCTGGGGTATAATCGCTTCCAGCGATACACCTTTGCCAACAAAGCATTTTTGCTGAATGCCATCGAGTACCTGCTGGACGAAAACCTGATCATCGAGGCACGGGCTAAGGAAGTAAAGCTTCGCCTGTTGGACAGGGAACGCACAAGGGCGGAGGCCCGCTTCTGGCAGGGCGTGAACATCGGACTGCCTCTCGTGGTTCTCGCCCTCTTCGGCCTGGCCTATCAATGGATACGGCGCCGGCGCTACAGCGGCTAACTACCTGACATATGCCCCGATTTGTCGCGCCTCGATCCAACCAAAGTTCCTATACTCGCATTCGCCAACGAAAAATGCCGAACCGACTATGAATCGAACGCTCTTGTTGCTGCTCCTTTTCGCCCTGCTTGCCGGAGGCACCTTTTTGCTCTATCGCTACAATACCGATGCTTCCCGCGAGCTGGAAGGCGGTGCCTGGGAACGCCAATTTGCCGTGGAGGAAACGGATCGAATCCACAAGATCTTCCTGGCGGATCGCCACGGGCATTCGACTACCCTGGAACGCAAGGACGGACAGTGGATGGTCAACGGCACACACCGGGCACATACGCCGGCTGTAAACAGCCTGCTGGATGCCATCCGGCGCATCGAATTGAAATTCATACCGCCCCGGGCTGCTGTGGAAAATATGGTGGAAAGCCTGGCCACCGAGGGGATCAAGGTAGAGATCTACGACCGCCAGGGCGACTTGCTCAAGAGTTACTACGTAGGCGGGGCAACGGCCGACGAACGCGGGACGTACATGATCATGGAAGATTCGGACAATCCGTATGTGGTGCACATTCCCAGCTGGGAAGGAAATGTGCGTTTCCGTTACAGCCTGATCGGAGACGAATGGCGCGATCGCACCCTCTTCGGCGAGCATCCGGACGATATTCGCTCGGTCAGCGTGGAGTACCCCAAGCAGCGAAACCAATCCTTTCGACTGGAGCGGGAGGGCCGGACGTTTGCGGTTCGACCTTTCTACGAGCTCACCCCTGCCCGGGACATGCCGATGCGTCCGGGAGCGGCTCAGGCCTATCTGGTGGAGTACGACCGGGTGATTGCATCGGATTTTCGAAACGCCTTTTTGCAAAAGGATTCTCTGTTCCGGCAGGTGCCCTTCAGCATCATTCGCCTGGAGAAAATGGACGGCACGAAAAAGGAAGCGCGCATCTGGCCCATTTACGACGAGTACGAAAGCCAGGATCCGAAAACCGGCAAACGCGATTACCAGCGCAACTTGGATCGTTTTTTCGTACAACTCAACGGCGAAGATCTGTTTTTGATCCAGAAGCATCTGATCGAACCGCTCTTCTGGAGTTATCCCTCCTTCTTCGAACAAACGCCCGGCGAGCAAGCTGCCCATCCGCTCGAAGGATAGCGGTTGCGCAGCCCTGAAAGGAATTGTAATTTCAAGGCATGCGAGTGCTCTCCCTACCTCTGGCGCTTTTGCTTCTGCTGTGCTGCAGCATGCTGCCGGCGGATACGCCGCCCTGGGGGTTCTACGGTCATCGCCGGATCAACCGGCTGGCCGTGTTCACCCTGCCAGCGCCCCTGTCCGGCTTTTTCAAAAAGCACATCGAATTCATCACCGAGCATGCCGTGGATCCCGACAAACGCCGCTACGCGACCCGGCACGAAGCCGTGCGGCACTACATCGACATCGATCACTGGGGGGAATACCCCTTTCCGGAGGTGCCCCGAAACTGGGTCGACGCCCTGGCCAAGTACACGGATTTTTACGGCCTTACCGCTTCGGGCGACAGCCTTCACCTGCTCGGCAACGGGATCATTGCCTGGAAGGGCGACACCTTGGTCTATCGCGATACCGTACCCCCGGCCCGGCATTGGCTGGACCTGGGCGCCGGATCCCGGCAGCGGCTGCGCGACCTGGTCGCACAGCACATTCTGCCACAATACTATCAGGACGAATGGTTTCTCGAACCGGACACCCTGGCCAAGGTAATGGCGATCGACCTGCCTGGCGGCATCCTTCGCATTGCTGCGGTAGATCGGTTTTCCCCCTATGGCATCGTGCCCTACCACCTGCTCGTCCAGCAAAACCGGCTGACAGAGGCCTTCCGCCAAAAGAGCGTAACGCGCATCCTGCGCCTGGCAGCCGAGATGGGGCATTACGTAGGGGATGCCCATGTGCCCTTGCACACCACGGCCAACTACAACGGTCAGCTCACCAACCAGATCGGCATTCACGCCTTCTGGGAAAGCCGGATCCCGGAGCTTTTCGCCGATGAGGAATACGATTACTTCGTAGGCTCAGCCACCTACATTGCCGACCCCAAAACCTATTTCTGGGACGTTGTGCTGTCCAGCCATCGCATGGTCGATTCGGTGCTTTCCATCGAGAAGCAACTCAGCCTGACCTATCCACGCGACCAGCAGTATTGCTTTGTAGAGCGGCTCGGGCGGACCATCCGCACCCAATGCCCGGAATACGCACAGGCTTATCAGGAAGCGCTCAACGGACAGGTGGAACGGCGCATGCGCACGACCATTCAGGCCGTGGGGAGCAGTTGGTACACCGCCTGGGTGGATGCGGGGCAACCCGATCTGCTGAAGGCCGGAAAAAGCCTGGACGAACAGGAACGGCAGGAAATCGAAGAATTGGAAGCGGCCTACCGCAAGGGAGAGGCCAAGGGGCGTCCCCACGAATGAACTTGCCGTTGTGCCGATCTGGTGTATTTTTGCGGCCATGAAAAATACACTCAGCCTCATGCTGAAAGGCATGGCCATGGGCATGGCCGAGGTCGTGCCCGGTGTTTCGGGCGGAACGATCGCCTTCATTACCGGCATTTACGAGACCCTCATCCATACGATCAAGATCGTACTCAGCCCCGAACCCTGGCGAAAGCTCCTGAGTGAAGGCCTGATGCCGGCCTGGAAAACAGCCAATGGGGGCTTCCTGCTCAGCCTGCTGTTGGGCATGGGATTGGGCATCGGCCTGGGGGTCTTTGGGATCAGCTACCTGCTCGAGCATTTCCCGCCCATCGTCTGGGCTTTCTTTTTCGGCCTCATCATTGCTTCGGCCATCTACATCAGCCGGCAAGTGAGCGGTTGGAATGCCCGCGCTGCAGCCGCGCTGCTGTTCGGAATTCTGGTTTCCTACTTCATCACCCAGGCCAGTCCGGCCCAGGGTCCGGAGAGTTGGTGGTTCGTTTTTCTGTCTGGGGCCGTAGCGATTTCTGCGCTCATCCTGCCGGGAATTTCCGGCAGCTTTATTCTGCTACTGCTGGGTATGTATACCCTGGTGATCGGTACGGTGAAGGCCGTATTGGAGACCTTTGCGTTTGATCAGTTGCTTTTGCTGGCCGTTTTTGCCCTGGGGTGCCTCTTTGGGTTGGCCACCTTTTCGAGGGTCTTATCCTGGCTGTTTGCCCATTACAAGGCGGTCACTTTGGCCGGCCTGACGGGCTTTATGATCGGTTCGCTGCCCAAGATCTGGCCCTGGCGGAATGTCGTTCAGTACCGCATCAACAGCAAGGGCGAGCAGGTGCCTTTCCTGGAAGACAATGTATGGCCGGTGGATTATGCCGGTGAGCCCTACCTGATCTGGGCCTGGGTGGCCGGCCTGGCCGGGTTTGCCCTGGTTTTCGGATTGGAAGCCCTGGACCGCCAATGGAGAACGACCTGATCCATGCGCGAATACGGCCTGATCGGATATCCCCTTTCGCATTCCTTTTCGCAGGCGTACTTCACCGAAAAGTTCGAGCGCCTGGGCCTAACCGATTATACCTACCGCCTTTTCCCGCTCGAGCACCTGGACGAGTTGCCCGCCTTACTCCGCGCCCACCCGCATCTGCAAGGGCTGAATGTGACCATCCCTTACAAGGAAGCCGTGCTGCCCTACCTCCACCGCCTGAGTCCGGAGGCCGCCCGGATCGGAGCTGTCAACACTATTCGCCTCGAAAAAGCAGGCCTCAGCGGCTACAATACCGATGTGATCGGCTTCGAGCACAGCCTGGTCGGATTTCTGAAAGGCGTTGCCCTTGTTGAACTCAAGGCGTTGGTGTTGGGAACGGGAGGTGCCGCCAAGGCCGTAGTCTATGTGCTGGACCGCCTGGGCATTGCCCAAACCCTCGTATCTCGCCGGCCGGAAAGCGGCGACCTGGTGTACGATCAGCTGACCCCTCGTCTGCTGGAAACCCATCGCTTGATCATCAATACTACGCCGCTGGGCATGTACCCGAATGTGCACACCCGGCCCGAGTTGCCGTACGATGCCTTGGGTTCCGGGCATTTTTTATACGATTTGGTTTACAATCCTGAAAAAACCCTATTTTTGATTGAAGGAGAAAAGCGTCAGGCCTGGATTCACAATGGTTTGGCCATGCTGCAACTGCAAGCGGAAGCCGCCTGGAAAATCTGGAACCCTCCGACGCCGAATGCTTTAGCCTAGCGGAAAAGACCACATGGATCGATCAGGAAAGCCCGTACCAACCAAACACGCCGCCATGGAAACGATGGTGGATTCTTTGCGCGAATCGCGCTCCAATCCCGTTGTTGATTTTTCCGATACCCGCGTGGCCTTTGCGCACAAATCCGACAAGGAACTGCGCAAGATGGCCTGGTTGTTCGGTCTGATGAATAAGCACTGGCTGGTAGGGATCGGCTCCAAGGTGGGCATCGCGGCTATTCGCATGCATTTGCCTTTTGTGGAGAGCGTGGTAAAGCATACCATATTCGAACAATTCTGTGGCGGCACTTCCCTGGAGGAGAGCCGGAAGACCATCCGCAAATTATACGAGTCCCGAGTGCAGACCATTCTGGACTTCGGCGCGGAAGGAAAAGAGACCGAAGCCGATTTCGAGAAAACCAAGCGAGAGAACATTCGCGCGGTGGAATTCGGCGCCAAGCACGAAAGCGTGCCCGTGGTGAGTACGAAGGTTACCGGGCTGGCCCGCTTTGCGTTACTGGAAGCATTAAAAGGCCGGGAACCCGAAAGCGAAAAGCGCAGCGCAGAATGGCAGGCGGTTGTGGACCGGTTGGATGCCATTTGCGCAGCGGCTGCCAAAACGGATGTAACCGTTTATATTGATGCCGAAGAAACCTGGATTCAGGACAGCATCGATGCCTTGGCCAACCAGATGATGGCCAGGTACAACCGCGAGCGGGCCGTGGTGTTCAACACCTTCCAACTGTATTGCACAGACCGGCTCGAATACCTGCAACAGTCGTACGAGCAGGCGCGCCGGGAAGGGTACCTGCTGGGGGCTAAACTGGTACGCGGGGCCTATCTCGAAAAGGAGCGGGACCGGGCCGAAGAAAGGGGCTATCCATCGCCGGTGCACGAAACCAAGGAAGATACGGACGCCGACTACAACGCGGCGGTGCGCTTTTGCGTAGACCATTACCAGCATATAGCCTCTTGCAATGCGAGCCACAATGCGGAAAGCAATTTGCTGCAAGCTGAGCTCATTGCGGAAAAAGGGATTGATCGAAAACATCCGCACCTTTATTTTTGTCAGTTATATGGAATGAGTGACAATTTGTCGTTCAATCTGGCTAAAGAAGGATACAACGTCGCGAAATATGTACCTTATGGCCCGGTAAAAGACGTGGTTCCTTATTTGATACGACGGGCTCAGGAAAACTCCTCGGTTACCGGGGATATGAGCCGGGAGTATCAGCTGGTATGGAAAGAAATGAAACGCAGAGGCCTTGCCTGAAGGCTGGTCCTTTTCGTTCGAATAGCAAGAATCCAGGGGGTAAGACGCAATCCTTTGAAGGGAAAATGCAGATAGCCAGCGCTTTCTGCGTTTGAGGTTTGCTTCTCAGCCTAATCGCGGTTTTTAGGATAAAAGGCCATATTCTTCAGAGGCATTTTATCCCTAAATCGCGCGACTTCTTATTCTTTATAAGAGGTTTACGAGGTACGCTTCTACACAGCAATAGTTAGACACGCTAGGTACTTACCTACAAGCACACAAGTCAGGACAATCCCATGAATGTTGCACGAGGCTTGGCGTAAACACCAAACCGCAAAAGGATTTGCCTATGCCTGTTGGGTTACGCATACTGCTAACAAATGCGCTCCTGTTTCTGTGGGCCGTTTCGGCTTTCGGACAGAATGAGGATTGCCAGACGGCTATCGTTATTTGTTCGGATGAGACCTTCTCCACCAATCCCATGGGGACGGGGATCAATGATTTCGACAATCCGAATAATGATCCCGGCTGCTTGCAAGTGGGAGCCAACTCCACAATTGTAGAAGACAATGTGGACTGGTACTACTTTGAGTTTCGGGAAGATATGCCCCCCGGTCTCGAGATCGAGTTCACCATCGATCCGACCGATGCCGGGGCCGATTACGATTTTGCGATCTGGGGTCCCGATCTGGCCTGCGACAGCCTGGGCGAACCGGTGCGCTGCTCTTTTGCCTACCCGGCCTGCACCTTTTGCCCCCAAACCGGGCTGGGTATGGGGCAGACCCATATTTCGGAGGACTTCGAATTCATCGTTCAGTCGGATCCGACCTCCGGGCCTTCTACCGGCTTTGTAGCCCCCATGGTCGTCAATCCCGGCGAGGGATTCTTCATGATGATCAATAACTTCCAAAACACCCAGCTGGGTTTTAGCCTGAGTTGGGGCGGGCCGGCCGCACCCTTCCTCAATTGCATTGCCAATCCCAATTGCCCGCTGGCAACCGTCGACATCCGACCCGATACTACCGTATGTGCCGGCTCCTCCTTCACCCTGAATGCCGGCATTACCAACTGGAACGGCGGGCAGTCCTATTTCTGGAGCGGGGAGGCCCCCGACACCCAATTTCTCTCCGATACCCGGGTGCTCGAACCCGAGCTGAGCATTCCCCTCGATTATTCGGGTACGCTTACCTACTACCTACTCGTCAAGGAAGGTGCTTGTGAAAAGGTGGACTCCATTCGCATTCAGGTCGATCCGGCACCGGTGCCTGCCCTTCCGGCCGATACCGTCCTTTGCCCGGGAGGCACTCTTACCCTGGATGCCGGCCCGGGCTTCGGCAGTTATGCCTGGTCGACAAGCGAAAACAGCCAGGCCATTGTCGTTTCTGCGCCCGGCAAGTATTCCCTCACGGTGACCAGCACGAGTTTTGCCTGCGACGGCGTAGCTACCATCCAGGTTGCCGAGGCCGATTTTCCGGATCCGCTCATTACCGGTCCGTCGGGCTTTTGCCGCGACTCCACCCTTACGCTGGATGCCGGCGCCGGCTATGTCAGTTATCAGTGGTCGGACAACAGTGCCGCCCAGACGCTTTCCGTAAATACGGCCGGCACGTACAGCGTGACGGTCACCGACGCCGACAACTGCTCCGCTGCCGATACGGTAGGGGTCGACGAGCTGCCTGTACCCGATCCGCTGATCGCACAGGATGCCAACCTTTGCCAGGGAGACAGCGCTGTGCTGAGCGTTAGCCCGGCTTTCCCAAGCTACACCTGGTCGACCGGAGAAAGCGGAGCAGCCATTACCGTTTCTGCCGGGGGCACCTACAGTCTGGCCGTTGTGGATGCCAACGGATGTCCGGGCTTCGACACCCTGGTCGTCGATGCTTTCCCGCTGCCGCTGCCCGAGATCAGCGGCGACACCCTGGCCTGTGCCGGTACGACCACGCTGATGGGTGTCTCCTCTTTCGATTCCATCTTTTGGTCGACAGGGGCGACGGATACCACCCAGATTGCCGTACAGGATCCGGGAACCTATTGGGTAGAAGTCCTGGACGGAAATGGCTGCCGCGGTACGGATAGCCTCGTTTACGATACACTGCCCCTGCCGCAGGTGGCGATAAGCGGCCCCTCTAGCCTGTGCAACGGCGACTCCGCACAGCTGGATGCCGGCGGGGGATATGCCACTTACCAATGGTTGCCGGACGGGCAGACCACCCAAACGATCACGGCCGATTCGGCTCAAACCTACTCGGTCATCGTAACGGATAGTATCGGTTGTGCGAACGATGCCGACTTCTCCCTTTTCAATTTTCCGCCCAACCAGGTAATCATTACCGTCAATGGAACGGGCTTTTGCGAGGGAGATTCGATCGCTCTGAACGCCAATACGCCCAATATTTTGAGCTACGACTGGAATACCGGAGACACCACACCCGTCCTGGTGGTCGACGAAGGAGGTGTTTATACGGTGACTGCGCTGGATGCCAACCTGTGTACCACCGAGGCCACCGTCACGGTTAGTGAATTCCCCCTGCCCGACCCGCAGGTCCAGGGCAACTTTGCGTTTTGTCCGGGCGATTCCAGCCAGTTATCCGTTGCCAACGGACCTTTTGACGACTACCTCTGGCACGATGGAAGCGCCTTCAATACCTACTGGGCCGATTCGGCCGAACAGCTGGTCGTCACGGTCACGGACGACAACGGGTGCACGGCCTCGGACACGGCTCAAACCAGCCTGTTCGACCTTTCTCCTTTTGAGATCGCCGGCGATACCGCCTTTTGCATAGGTAGTTCTTCAACCCTGTCGGTTCAGCCCGCCGGATTTTCAGCCTACGCCTGGTCAACGGGGGCAACCGGCCCGCAAGCCGAGGTGAGCCAGCCCGGAACCGTTGAGGTCACGGTCACCGACGCCAATGGGTGCAGGCAGACCCAAAGCCAGGAGGTGGGCTTCGCCGATCCCGCCGTCCTGCCTTCCCTGCAACCCGGAAGTCTGTGTCCGGGCGATTCCCTGCTTTTGGATCCGGGTACTTTCGTGAGTTACGAGTGGAGCGATTCGTCCACCGATTCGGTGCTTTGGGTCCTGGATGAAGGCACCTACGGGCTTACGGTCACCGATGCGGCCGGTTGCGTATACGACACGGCGGTGTCCGTATCTCTGCTTCCCGGAGTGAGTGCGGAAATAATCGGGCCGGCCCAAATCTGTGTACCCCCGGCCACGCCGACGACCGCTACCTTGTTTGCTCGCCCCTCCGGCATGGCCGACTACCTCTGGTCTAACGGGAATACGGCAGAGCAGATCGAGATCACTCAAGGCGGCACCTATACGGTGACCATCGTAAACTCAGCCGGCTGCCGGGGCGTAGCGTCCAAGGTGGTGGAGGAGGTATCCATTCCGGAGCCCCAGTTGGTCGCCGATTCGGTCGTGTGCGCCGGGCTTTGCGCCACCCTTTCAGTAGTGGGAGCGTTCGACAGCTACCTCTGGACGAACGAGGCAACGGATTCGAGCATTATCGTGTGCTCACCGAATACGTACGGAGTTCAGATTTTTAGGGACGGCTGCTCCATATCCCTGGAGGCGGAAGTGGTGGAAGCACCGGACCCGGTGCCGGTCCTCACACCGGCTAGCCCGCTTTGCCTGGGCGATCCGGTTACCGTCAGCACCACGGAGGAGTTTGCCACCTACCTTTGGAGTTCGGGCGCTCAATCGCCGAGCATTCAGGTCGATGAAGGCGGATGGGTGGCCCTCACCGTAACGGATTCGATTGGATGCCGGGGTACGGACAGCCTGCTGATCAGCGAGGTCGACCCGCCCGAGCCGGCTATTCTGGGGGATCCCTTCTTCTGTTCAGGAGATTCTACCGTCCTGTTTTTGGATCAGAGCTACGAGCAGGTGAACTGGTCTACCGGGGCCGTTTCGGATACCGTAGTTTTGTTTTTCGAGGAGCTCGTTCAGGTCATGGTAGCCGACTCCAACGGGTGTATGGGCCAGGCCGAACTGGAAATCGCTGAGCTTCCGTTTCCCGAGGTGGAGGGGCTGGGCGATACCTTGTTTTGCACCGGGGGTAGCACCACGCTGCGCATCCAACCGGCCAACGTACAAGATATCAATTGGAACACCGGCGATTCCGGCGCCAGCCTGTCGGTGGATACTTCCGGGGAGTACGTCGCCACCGTCACCAACATTTTCGGCTGTAGCGTGGAGGTTTCCTTTTCGGTCCAGGAAGTTCCACCGCCTACCGTCGATGCCGGCGGCGACGGCCAGTTAGACTGCCGGGACTCCACCGTTCGGCTGGGAGGACCAGGGCAGTTGCCGGAAGATAATATTCAATTTTTCTGGCAAGGTCCCGGGATCGACTCCTCCAACGCCCAGGAACCCTTTCCCGAAGTGGATATGCCGGGCCTGTACACGGTATTTGCAGAATACCCGTTTGCCGGCTGCCGGTCCGGAATGGATTCGGTATGGGTACAGGACCTTCGGTATGAACCGGTCGCCCTGGCGACGGCTTCCGGCATCTTGAGTTGTGAACAGCCGGTGGCCCTGCTGGACGGAACGGGCTCCACTCAGGGGACCGGCATCCTCTACCAGTGGCTGGACCCCCTGGGCCTTCCCATTGAAGGCAGCAACAGCCTGCAGCTTGAAGTCGGGGCGCCGGGCGATTATACCTTGCGAGTTATTGACACGACCTTGGGCTGTGTGGGCCTGGCTACTGTCAACGTGCCGGCCGATCCGAATACGCCCACCGTTGAGGCCGGGCCCCCTCAGTCGCTGACCTGTACCCGCGAAGACGTGCTTCTGCAGGGCAGCATCGGTCATTCGGGCGGTGCCGTCGAACTCCAATGGTCGACTGCGGAAGGAAACATTGTGAGCGGAGCCACCGAACTCGGACCCAGGGTCGATCGGGCCGGCTGGTATGTGTTGCAGCTCACCCGGCTTTCCGACGGCTGCACGGCCGTCGACTCCGTGCAGGTAACCCTAGACCGGGATCCGCCCATAGCTTTGGCCACCGCCTCCGATACCCTGGATTGTCTTTTGCAGGAGGTACAGCTCGATGGCTCGGCTTCCCAGACCCAGGGGCCGGCTCGCTACGAGTGGTTTCGCCTTCCGGATCAGACCTTGCTGGCCACCGGCCAGACCGGCTGGGTAGATCAGCCGGGTTGGTACCGATTGGTGGTCACTCAGCTTGACAACGGATGCAGTGCAAGCGACAGTGTCGAAGTGCAGGTCGGTGCGGACGCGCCGGGTGGATTGGTGCTGGATGCATGGCCTCCCACCTGCCTCGGTGGTGCCGACGGACGCCTGACGGCCTTGAATGTCAGCGGAGGCGTTCCTCCCTATCTGTACAGCCTTGGCGGCGGGCCGTTCGTCTCTGAAAACTCCTTTTCCAACCTTCCCGCCGGCACCTACCTGATTCAGGTGCAGGACGTAGAAGGCTGTACGACCAGCCTTACGACTACCCTTCCTCCCGGCAGTGGGGTAACGGCCGATCTCGGACCAGATGTGGAACTGAAGGCGGGAGAATCCTACACCGTGAACCTGTCGACCAACCTGACTACGGAGCAGGTGGGCAGTACGCAGTTGTTTGTGAACGACAGCCTGGCCTGCGTAGACTGTTTCAGTCTAACGCTGGCGCCCGAAAGCAATGTGTTGGTGCGCGCCCAGGTGGAGGATACAGCCGGCTGCCCGGGGGCCGCCCTCATGCGCATTTTTGTGGATGACGAGGTAAATATCTATATACCTAATGCGTTTTCCCCCAACGACGATGGGGCCAATGACCGCTTTTTCTTTTTTGCGGATGAAGCGGTACAGCGGGTGGCTTCCTTCCAAATATTTAACCGCTGGGGAGGCAAAGTCTTCGAAGAGCGAAATTTCGACCCCGGTGCCACCGAATATGCCTGGGACGGTACCCAGCGCGGAAAGCCGCTCAACACCGGGGTTTACGTCTATCTCATCCAGCTGATCCTGGTAAATGGGGAAGAGCGGGTGGTCAGCGGAGACGTGACCCTGATGCGCTAGCCCGGATCCTCCTCTGCGGCGGATAAACTCGATAAAGACGTGCGGCAAGGAAGGTCTTCCTGGCCTCATACCATTTTAAAATGGTATTACTGAGCCGTTTCGGTTAGGTGGCCAGCAGTTTGATGATAAACACCAGCACAACGCTGACTACGAGTCCGATAAAAACCTTCCCCAGATCGGAGAATACCATTTTGCACACCGGGCTCGTAATGCCTCCCTCCAGCCGAATGCGCATGCCGAGTTCGCGCCCGGCCAGCAGCCCGATGAACACCCAGGTCGTACTCATGGGCAAATTGCTGGCTTCCTTGAAGATGAACAGGATGATGCCGTAGATCAGATCGACAAAGGTAGCCGAGCGGATGTCGGTCGTATTGGTCTTGCTGCGCACCACGTCTTGTACCGCTCCCCCCTTGGAGTAAAAGATGTAGGCCAATAGCCCCAATATGATAAGGAGCGAGATGCCGAACTGCCAGGCGGGAATCTCCCGGGCACCCTGCAGATATACGTAGATATTGGCCAGGTCCTGAATGAGCCACTGCGTCCACAAAAAGCCGGTTGACAGCCATTGGGCGGCAGTCCAGTAGGGGCGGCGGCTTGCCTGGAGGGGATTCTCCATAAAGTATCGCTCCGTAAGGAGGGTAATGCCCATATAGATCAAAAGCGCTGCCCCAAAAGCGACTCCGTAGCCCACGACCGATTTGACGATCATGCCGCCCAGCTTGGAGCCGGGGTCCACCAGGCTCGCAGACATCGACCCGATGTCGTTCGGAATGTCTTGAAGCGAAAACAGGGTAAGGATCATAAAGGTAGTGCTCACCGGGATGCCAAAACGGGTAATAGTGAGAAGCACCAGTGGAGGAAGGAGATAGTACCAGGGGTAGGTTTCGGGGAAGGTGAACTTATCGAGTCGGCCATAGGATACATCCACCTGGGTATAGCCGTAGATAAGGACAATGGTCATGAGCCCGGCTGCAAAAAGCCATAGAATATACCAGGGTACCCTTCCTTCATTGGAGGTGAGGAACGTACCCAGGGTTTGGATGACATCGTTGCCTACCACAGAGTAGGACGCCAGTGCAAAACCCAGCCACATGAGGATGAGGGAAAGATCCATAGGTCTGTAGGTGTTCTAGCTGGGCGAAAAATAGGGCTTTTAGCCGGCATGGCTAAACGTGGAGAAGTTTGGTTTAAGAATTTGGTCCGATTGCGCTGCCAGGTGCAAAAAAAACTGCCCGTTCCGAGGAAGTGGAACGGGCAGTTATCCGCGAATTGGAGAAGGTTAGTTCTCCCTTTTGGGGAGTTGGATTCCAGGAATCAGATGCCGTTCAGCGCATAAGGCTTCAGCCTAAAACTGATTTCCGGGGACCTGGCATTAGAACCGGTGACTAACCCCTATACTGAAAGCTACCCCAGGATTAATGCGGGTAAATATTTGCGATTCGGCTTCAAAAGACTCAAAAAAGCTTTCCAGCCGGTCGTTGAGGATGTTCGAGATACTGAAATCGATTACCGTATTTTGGTTCTTGCCCAGCTTTTTCAGCGCTTTGAAATTCAGGCTATGAAAAGGCTGAAATAAGACATCGGGATATAAGCCGATTCCAACTACTTCAAGCGTTTTTCCTTTCACATTATAGTACAACCCGATGTCCCAACCCTGCTCCACATCGCTATAGCCGATGCCCGCGTTGATTACATAGGGCGATTGACCGGCCATTTTCCGAGTATTTTCTACGGTTTCGCCGGTCCGCTCAAATGCTTTGCGCGCATTGAATTCCGTGTCTGTCATATCAATTTGAGAGGATACTACCGTGAGGTTTCCGCTCACATTAAAGCGGCTGAAAAAGGGCGAAATGAAATCCAGGTCTTTGCGGAACTCAAACTCTGCACCGAAAAGGCGCCCACTACCGACGTTCCGGGGCTGAAACTCGGTACTTGTTTGCTGCTCAGGGATGCGGACCAATTCAATAGGATCATCAAAAGATTTGTAAAAACCACTAACAGAGATCAGTTGACCTCTTTCCAGAAACAGCTCCCAGCGAAGATCGATATTGTCAATCCTGGTTTCGGAAAGGTTTCCATCCCAATCGGAATAGGTAAATAGGCCGCCGTTAAAAATACGGTTGGTGATCGGGTCTATGATCTGGGCAAAAGAAAGTTCTTTGAAAGAAGGCCTGGCGATCGTTCTGGTATAAGATGCTCTCAGATTCTGATTCTCGGTGAGTGCGTAAATCAGATTTATCGATGGGAAGAAGTCCAGGGCGTCTAGCACTTTATCGTTATCCAATACCTTTCCCAGGCTGGGATTATTCTGGACCGAGTCAATGGCTTCCTGTTCGGTCAGTCCCAGATTCTCTATCAAATCCCGGAGAGAATTGGAAGCGATTTGATCTCTACCTGTATGGCGCTGGACAAAATTTTCGGCACGTACGCCCAAAATGGCTTTCAGGCGGGAAAGAGGGCTGAATTCATAGGAAACATAGGCGCCTGTATTGTTTACATTGGAGTTATAGGCATTTGGGTTTGGAAAATTATTTCCGGATTGGTAGTACAAACTGTTGGGCCGGTTGGGGAAAATGTTCTTGGATTGGAGGACTGAGTCAGCAGAAACGGGGTTTGGCCAGCTTTGGGAGGTGAAAAACTGGATGTCGTAAAAAAGAATTTCATAGTCCCGTTCCTTGTAGATGTGGCTCAATCCAAAGCGAAGCTTTGCGACATCGCCAAAGGCCTTGTGGTTTTTGATTACATCAATCTTGGCCTGAGCATTTATTTCACTTAACTCCCGCCAGATTCGGGACGGGTTTCCGCCGGCACCAGCAATAAACGTCGTATCCACAGGCGTAATGGTGAAAGCAGTCTTGCGTATGTCTGGATCATTTGATTTAGAGATAGTTGGCGAAATTCGCCAATCGATCTCCCAGCCGGATCCTCCCAAAATGTGGGTTCCGTTCAGCATAATATTGGTAAGGGCTCGCTGGTTGTATTCCAGGTTATTCGAAGTAGCAATATAACCCGATTGCCCATTGGCTTCCCCATTGTTATCAATGAAAAATTTACCCGCACGGCTTTCTCCGTTTTGCAAATGCATTGCGGTAAGGCGAAATTTGGACAACTTGGTTTTGAAGGCTAACCCTGCCAGCCCTCCAAGTAATACGTTGCGTTCACCCAGCTCACCTTGTTGTACGGTAGCGTAACGCAACGCAATCGAATCGGGCGAATTTGAATTGCGTTGAAATTCCCCATAGGTTACGTCATCATAGTATCGATAATCCGTTTGGTAAGAGAGGGAAAGGATGTAGCCCAGCTTGTTTTCTTTAGGGTTAATCCTTTCTGGGTCTCTATTTTTTTTTCGGCCCAAAGTAATTTGGTCGCCAAAGGAGATGCCCAGGTCAAAATCCAGGAAGCTGGTTTGTCGCTGGGCTTCCAGGGCGGGGCTGAAACTCTTCACGAAGTCTACAACCTCTTGCTCGGAAGCACCGCTGATTGGGGTAGGAATATTCGGTTCCCGGGCTCGGTCGGGGAGTCTTCTCGTTCCGTCATCAAAACCCAGCCAATCCGTTTTGCCACCATCGTACGCCAGGTAGTTGGAATTGAAGTGCATGGATGGGTTATACCCAATACCAGCGGATACGCGGAAGATCTTTTCTTCCGGGAAATCTTTCGTCTCTACGTTTACCAGCCCACCTGTAAAATCTGCCCCCAGGTCAGCTGTAAAGTTTTTCGATACGACAATATTGTCGATCAGGATGGTAGGGAAAATATCCATTTGAAGGCTGTTCCGGTCGGGGTCAAGGCCAGGGATATCTACATAGTTAAGCATTGTCTTAGAGTATCGGTCACCCAGGCCCCGCACATAGACGTATTTTCCTCCTTCAATAGATACTCCAGTAATCCGTTTGGCTGCTTCAACGGCAGTGGCATCGCCTGTCAGCTCAAATTTTGCCGAAGAAATCCCATCTAGCATGGCGGGAGATTTCTTTTTCAGGGTAATCAAAGCAGTTTCCGTATTCCGGATGGCTTTTGCTGTTACGACTACCTCTTGGAGGTCCAGTTGTTCCTCCCCTAATCGCAATTCCCTCAGCAGGGTGACTTTGCCGGAGGTAACTTCTACGTCCTGTATGCTTAAGGCTTGATAGCCTATGTAAGTGATTTGAAGGGTGTAGGTTCCGGGGTCAAGCTCCAGCGAAAAATCGCCATCCAGGTCAGTAGTTGTGCCGGTGGACGTGCCTTCCAGGACAACATTAGCCCCGATGATGGTTTCTCCATTGGAGTCGTCAATTACTTTTCCGCGTACAATGCCTCTTTGGCTGAAGGCAGTTATGGTTATAAAAATGGAAAGGAGTGTGAAAATTAGCTTCATAGTAGCAAGGTTTGGCGAGCATAAAAATGAGGAAAAGGCCTACATCTAAAAGCTTTAAATGTAGGCCTTCCTATTTCATTCAAAAATCAGATTGCGCATAGGAAGGATAACTCTGTGATATATGATATCCTTTGAAGCGCAAAAGGGTTAAAGGCCATCAAGACCACCCGCCTGGGCAGCCCACGTCCAACCCAGCACATTGACGTCAGCTTGCGGAGAACCACCAGCCGTAATTCCAGCAGGGATCGGGGTACCATTTACGAAAAGGCCGAGATCTGCTGCAGGAACGTCCAACGTGACTCCCTCAAAGAATACACCAGGAGCATTAATACGGTTGATCTGTTGGCCGTCAGCGATGGCCGTGATGTGAATATTCCGGAGCGTAACGAGAGAGTTGGCATCGGTGTTGATGAGGTCTTCAGAAACCCGGTCAGCACTCGAAGACACAACCGTACCGTTTTGGATCGTATGGCTAGCCTCGAAAGATCCTTCCGGTCCGTCAAGCTCAAAGTTATGACCCGTAGCCGTAACCACTACAAAGTTATCGAGCGTACCAGACCAGGATTGGTCTGTGTCAATGCCGTCATCACCTACATTCCATACCACTACATTGTTCACATCAACCGTACCACCAAACCATTCGATGCCGTCGTCCTGGTTAGCGACGACCTCGATGTGCTCCACAACAGTGTTGGATCCAACAGCTCCCAGGGAAAGGCCATTGATTTCATTGCCTGCACCAATGTTGGCGCCCCCGTGGCGTATGGAGATGTAGCGAAGGATGCCGGAATTGTCCGAATCATTATTACCGCCGTACAATCCATTGGGGTCAGAGGTGGGAATACCTTCAATCTGCACTTCATCGACATCATTACCTCCGGCGGCAGCAGAAATACGCGCACGGCCCAGGACGATAACACCGCCCCAAAGACCATTGATATCCGGATCGAGGTTTGGACTGCCGAAGTTGCCAGCGGCAATATCTTCCGGCGTGATCTCATCAGCTACAGAAGTGAAGATGATCGGAAGATCGGCGGTTCCGTCAGCGATAAGCGTACCACCGCGAGCGATCAGCAGTGCGGTAGCGTTAGCTCCAGTACCAGCCTGTCCCTTGATACAGCCACCCGGTTCAATGGTAAGTGTAACACCGTCTAACACCGTGATGCGGCCAGCAAGGACATAGCACTTTCCAGATTCCCAGGTAGTGTTGGAAGTGATGTTGCTGGAAACAATGATCGTGTTTGGATCCTCATTAATGCTGATTACAGCTGTACCAGCCCCTGTTTGACCTTCAGAATCTGTTACCGTGAGTACCACCGAAGCCGCACCAGCAACTGTGCCAGCATCGAATGCTACCGTCACTGAGTTACCGGCAACACTACCAGAACCATTTACGACTGTTACACCAGCTCCGCTGGCTTGGTAGGTAGCAGTCAAAGACTGGTCTACAGAGACTTGAAAAGTTACAGAATCCCTGCTGCCGGCGTCTACATTCAATACGTTAGCAGGGGGTGTAACGACTGGGGCGTTTAAAGAAGGCCCACCGTCGTCATCGTCATTACAGGCAGTAATGACTAAAGCCAAAGAGCTGGCAAGGATCGCGAGAATTCTAAGATTCATAAAGCTAGTTTTAGATTAGTTTCCTCAAAGGTCTATTGCAATTGATATCTCAATGTTAATCCCGTGTTAACAAATAGTTAACTTACTAAATAATTGATTGTCAATTTTTTATATCAAGATTTTGACCCTTTTTTGGATCAAGGTGAAGTTTTTTTTGAAAATGGAGAGGAAGCTTGGGTTCCGGGCCTTGCGATTCCTGTCTGCAGGGAGTGTAGGGAGGATTACAAATTTTATGAAAAAAAAAATCTATAAATAGCTCTAATTCATTACTTTTTACAGTGAGTTAATAATTCAATCGAATTCAGCCCTTGATGTTGTAGTTTTTGTTGAGGTTAATGGTAATAAGTATGTGATTATAAGTACTATGCGCCAGGAAATTAGCCGCGGTTTTTTGGCTGAAAAGTAGGTGGAAGTTTTTGCCGGTTTTCTAACCTGGCACGCATTAATTTTGGCGCCATATTGCCAGTGGATAGTTCCTCTGAGCTTGGCAGGTCCATGGAAAGTACAGCGGATTTGATACCGCTGGCTATTCCTGGGGCTAGGTTCAAATCCCTTAGAAATCTAAGACTTGCTAGCTATGGTTCTCCACTTGCCGTTTCAGTTGATCGCATGAAAGCATTTACAGATCATTTTGTGGATTCCACTATTGGAAATAGAACATTCGTTTTATTTTACAGACAAATTGAGTTTTATATTTGGTTTAATGAAGGATTGTAAAGGCTCTATATTGACTGTATTGAATTTTTTATTTATTTAACTACATAATAATCAACATGATAAATAGGTTTTTAATTATAATTTTAAAGAATAAGTTTTTTCATGAGCAAATCCACTGGCGTGCCACTTTCATTGCCTGGGAACCATCGATGGTGAAGCCCCATCGTCCAATATTCTTGAAGATTATTCGGGCTTTTGCCGTAAACCTTCCCGGCAAGCGGGCACCGATTATGTGCTCTTACGCCCTCAGTAAAGCAAGGCTTTGCGGCCCTTGAGAACCAGAATGTTGCCCATATTTCCATGCAATGCTTGCCAATAGTAGGGAAGGTTGAAGCCTTTTTCCTCTGCGTACCCCGACTTGCAGGCTGGATTGCCGTCATGGTGCCTGGGAACACCTACATACGGCTTGTAATCTGAACTAATCCAAGGAAATGAAGGGGTAGCGCTGTGGAGATGATCTGGGCTTATCGGCATGGCTGTCGGGATTTTGGGGCATATTCCTTTTATATTTAGGGCTGAAAACGAGGTTGGACTTTTCCGCAGTCTGCAGGGGAGGAGGGGCATCACGAGGTGCGCGGGGTATGAAAAGGTGTTTTCACCGTTCTCTCCAGGTCGGGGACAATATGGAGTTGGGCTTGCCCGGTTGACTATTGGGAGCAATCCACACCGGCAAATGGAGAGCATGAAAACCGGGTTCCGCATCCAAGGCTGTCATGTCTGCCCTTTTTTGAGCATTCAAGGTATCTTGTGATCCCTGCGTTCTGCTTCTGGACTGAAAAGTTCCAAGGCCGTATCAGCTAGATGCGGAAGTGTTCAAATTAATGATTTATTTATTTCAAAAACTTGAAACATGCAATTGGTGAGGACATTGGGTATACTCTGTTTATTCGCCCTAAGCGCCTGTAGTAGCGATCCTTCAGCGAAATCCGGCCAGGCGGAGGAGAATCCATGGTTCAAGCATGCTGGTGTGGGGCTGATTTCACTTCGTGACCCTGATTCTTCCTTTTTTGTATTTGAGGATGAGAGCTTTACGAAATATCTGGGGCACTTTTCGCTAGGTGATATTGTGCAGGATCCCGATATTAATCCGAAGTATTTTGATCTCTCCAGGCAACTTTGCTATTTCACCTGCCTGGGATGGAATGCCAGGCTATATAAGGTGCTCCTGAACGAGGAGGATGGGTCCATAGGCTACATCCCAATTGACACCTCGTTGTACAGGGTCATTCACTGGGACCAGATTTTAAAGGATGTAACGTTCTACAGAACCAATCCTTCCCAAAACCGGGCACGTACCAAGCCATCGGTATATGGGACGCTCTTGGAATGGGATACTATTTCAGCCGCGAGGCCCCTTACCGCCATGGAGGTGGAAAAACAATGGGCATTGGTTCCGTTGATCGGCGACTCTCTCTACGGCTGGATCAGGTGGGTCCACTATGATACCTTGTTTCTGAACATGCCTCCACAGAACATGAAGAGGGTGGAAGAGTGGAGCCCATTTGTGGATCCCACAACAAATCCTAAAATTTACAGGTAGCTGGGGCCTGGTTTTCAGGACGGCATGCTGAGGATGCGCGATCCGGTGACCTTCATGGGTTCATTCAATTCATTCATAAATTCTTTCCAAAGGTCGGTCAACGTTGTTATCTTTACGACCCGTAGCGAGGTGAATGGGCCCCTATGGCCCCACCCCAAACCTTCCACTATGACCAAATACATCTTCGTTACGGGAGGCGTAACCTCTTCTTTGGGCAAAGGGATCATATCGGCTTCGCTTGCCAAGCTGTTGCAGGCCAAGGGCCTCAATGTCACCATTCAAAAGTTTGATCCTTATATTAACATTGATCCCGGCACCCTCAACCCTTACGAGCATGGGGAATGCTACGTGACCGATGACGGTGCCGAAACCGACCTGGACCTGGGGCATTACGAACGGTTCCTGAACCGGCCTACCTCCCAGTCCAATAATGTGACGACAGGCCGTATCTACCAGACGGTCATCCAAAAAGAGCGGGCGGGTGATTACCTCGGCAAAACAGTGCAGGTCATTCCCCACATTACCGATGAGATCAAGCGACGGGTACTCCTCTTGGGTGAATCGAACAAATACGACATGGTGATCACAGAGCTGGGGGGGACGGTGGGCGACATCGAAAGCTTGCCTTACCTGGAAAGCCTGCGGCAGTTGCGCTGGGAACTCGGCATGGACAACTGTCTGGTCATTCACCTCACGCTCATTCCCTACCTGAAAGCCGCTAAAGAGCTGAAAACCAAACCTACCCAACATTCTGTAAAAGAACTGTTGAATACGGGTATCCAGCCCGATATTCTCGTCTGCCGCACCGAGTATTCCCTCAGCATGGAAATCCGGCGCAAGCTGGCCCTGTTCTGCAATGTGGACGTGGGGTCGGTCATCGAGGCGATTGATGCCGAAAGCATCTACGATGTACCCCTGCTCATGCTCAAAGAAAAGCTGGACGCCACGGTGATCTCCAAGCTTCGGCTCCCCGATCGCCGCGAACCCAACCTCACCGCCTGGAAGGCCTTTCTGGGCAAACTCAAAAACCCCACCCACGAGGTGCGCGTAGGCCTGGTAGGCAAGTACAACGAACTGCAAGATGCCTACAAATCCATTCACGAAGCCTTTGTGCATGCCGGTGCGGTCAACGAGTGCAAGGTGAAGGTGGAGCCCATCCATTCGGAGCATCTGGAAGCCGGCGGAGAGGAGCTCGCCCAGAAGCTCAGCGGCCTGAACGGGGTGTTGGTCGCCCCGGGCTTTGGCGAGCGAGGTATAGAGGGAAAGATCCGGGCAGTCCGCTTTGTGCGCGAACAGGAAATCCCCTTTTTCGGGATCTGTCTCGGCATGCAGTGTGCGGTGGTCGAATTTGCGCGCCATGTGGCTGGCCTGGAAGGTGCCGCTTCCACGGAAATGGAGCCGGCTACCCCTCATCCGGTCATCGACCTGATGCCCGAGCAGAAAAAGATCACCAAAAAGGGGGGCACCATGCGCCTGGGGGCCTACGAATGCGAGCTGCGCCGCCGCAGCCTGGCATCCAAGGCCTACGGCAAGCTGCACATCAGCGAGCGCCATCGCCACCGCTACGAATTCAACAACGAATACAAAGAAGCACTCGATAAGGCCGGCCTGCTGTCTACCGGGATCAATCCCGATACCGGGCTGGTGGAGATCATCGAGCTGAAAGGCCACCCCTGGTTTTTGGGCACTCAGTTCCATCCGGAGCTGAAGAGTACGGTAGAGCAGCCGCACCCGCTGTTCGTGGCCTTCATCGGGGCCTGCCTGGCTCACAAACAGGAACATCTTGGCTAAGGGTAAGCCGACCGCCGGATCTGTTTTTCTTCTCTGGATGCCTTTCGCCCTCCTGGCCGGATGGGGTATCGGCCTGGCTCAGGACCATTGCTTTTTCTGGGACACTGTGAGCCAGGCTTCCCGGCGAGGCAGCTGGTATTATTTCCGGGGTTTCGATTCTTTTTTCCTTCCGCCGGAACTGGACAGCGGCCATCCGGTCTTTTTCAATATGTATGTGGCGGCCGCATGGAAGCTTTTCGAGCGCAGCCTGCCGGTAAGCCACTGGGCTATGCTGCCCTTTGTCTGGGGCATCCTCTGGCAGCTGGCGCGCCTGGTTTCCGCCTTCTTCCGTTCGGCCGAACACCGGTATTGGGCGATGGGGCTGGCCGTAGGAGTGGCCGCTTTTCTGGGGCAGATCACCCTGGTTTCTCCGGATCTGGTGTTGCTCTTCGGTTTTCTGTGGGGGCTCAACAGCATTCGCCGCCGGCAGCCCCTTGCCTTGGCCCTGGCCTTGCTTCTCGTAAATGCGGTGAGCTTGCGCGGGGTGTTCGCCGCGGCAGCCCTGGGCCTGATGCAGCTCTTCGCACTCGTGCAGGAAGCCTCATCCTGGAAAAAAGGCCTCATCCTCTCTTTTCGGTGGAAAAATCTGGCGCCCTTTCTGCTCCTCGCTCTGTACTTGGCGCTGTACTACGGCGCCCATTATCAGGCCACCGGCTGGTGGATCAGTACCCCGCATCCCAACTGGGCCGGGGGCAGGGAGGTGAATACCCCGTTTCAGCTCCTTCGACAGACCGCCGTGCTGGGCTGGCGTTTTCTCGACTACGGCTTCTTCAGCTACTGGATCCTACTGGGCTTGCTTTTGTGGAAAAGCCGGCCGGTTTCCTGGCCTCAGCCTATGCAGTTCTTGCTCGGTGCTGCCGCCTGTGCGCTGCTGGCCTATCTTCCCGGGCTGCTGGGTGTCAGCAATCCCATTTCCCATCGCTATTTGTTGCCCGTGATGATGCCGATGGTGCTGGGGCTGGCGTATTGGCTGCTGGTGGAAAAAAAAGTCGGGCGCGTCTGGCTGGGGCTGTTGCTGGCCGTCAACCTCGCCGGAAATTTGTGGGTGTATCCGCGCCACATTGCTCAGGCCTGGGACGCTACCCTGGCCCATTGGCCCTACTACGCTACGCGCGAGCGGTTTCTGGAAGACCTGGCAGAGGCGGGGATCGATCCGGCACAGGTGGGCACGCGCTATCCGCATGTCGGCCCCATCGACCGCATCGATCTCTCCGGCCGGGAGGAGAGCATGCCCCGTGCCGACCTGAGCCGGGACAGCCTCGTGGCTTACAATACCGTTATGAACGATTACTCCGATGCCGAACTGGCCGAATTGGACCGCTGGCGCCAGCGGATCCGGGTCTGTGCCTGGCCGGTCTGCTGGATCCTTTACGAAAAGAAGCGGTGATAGGCCCCCGGACAGTGGATGCGCAGAGGAAATCTGAACACACTCCTTGCTGCAGACCAACCATTCAATATTTATATTCAACTCCATGCGCAAGCTCAAACTCGACGAACTGAACCGGCCCGGCCTGGAAACCTACCGGGCTCAGAAAAAACTGCCGCTCATCGTATTGCTGGACAACGTCCGGTCGGGCCTGAATGTGGGATCGGTCTTCCGCACGGCCGATGCCTTCGCTCTGGAGCGCCTGGTCCTGTGTGGCATCACGGCCCGGCCGCCCCATCGCGAAATCCTGAAAACGGCCATCGGGGCAACCGAGTCCGTGGCCTGGTCGTACAGAGAGCGGGTGGAGGAAGCTGCCCGGGAGTTGAAAGACATGGGCTACCGGCTGCTGGGGGTGGAACAGACGGACCAAAGCCGGCCCCTGCAGGCCTATCGATGGCCGGAAGGCGAAGCGCTGGCGGTCCTTTTCGGCAACGAAGTGGATGGCCTCTCGGACGAGGTGCTACCCTTGTTGGACCAAGCCGTTGAGGTACCGCAATTTGGCACCAAGCACTCGCTCAACGTTTCCGTCTGTGCCGGGGTGGTGTTGTGGGAGCTCCTGCGGCAGTATCGTTTCGGTTGAGCCGAACGATTTGCGAATATGCTCGCAAACACCGGCGAAAACCATCCTAATGCCGGTTTCAGGGTTTTATCCCATTTTAAATTGAAGATGGCGTATAAAGAAACTTGTCTATTTTTCGTCTAATCA